>JBGUNJ010000135.1:0-50962 GCA_045117315.1 Lachnospiraceae bacterium
TGGAGAGGCAGTCCGAACCCCGAAAGGGGAACCAGCCGCAAGGCTGGCAGTAGGAAGCACGCGACTTAAGTCGTGTGAGGCTTCACAAACGGACCTTTCACATATGGAGAATAATGATGGATCTTTTCGAATACATGAGGCAGGAGCGGCAGCAGTCTGAATCTCCGCTGGCCGCCAGGATCCGCCCGGCCACACTTGATGAGGTGGTAGGGCAGGAGCATATCATAGGCAAGGGACGCCTGCTGAGAAGGGCGATTCAGGCGGACAAGCTGGGATCCGTGATCTTTTACGGGCCGCCCGGGACAGGAAAGACCACCCTGGCAAGGGTCATAGCCAATACGACCAGGTCGGAGTTCATTCAGCTGAACGCGACCACCTCCGGGAAAAAGGATATGGAGGAGGCAATCCGGTCTGCTAAGGACCGTCTGGGAATGTACGGGAAAAAGACCATCCTCTTCATCGACGAGATCCACCGCTTCAATAAGTCACAGCAGGATTATCTGCTGCCCTATGTGGAGGACGGGACGGTCACCCTGATCGGCGCGACCACGGAAAACCCCTATTTTGAGGTGAACGGGGCTCTGATTTCCAGATCGACCGTCTTTGAACTGAAACCCCTGTCCAGTGAAGACGTGCGGACGCTGATTATGCGGGCTGTCTATGACAGTGAAAAAGGCATGGGAATGTACAACGCGCAGATCGACGATGACGCGGCGGACTTTCTGGCGGACGTCGCCGAGGGCGATGCCAGAAGGGCACTGAGCGCTGTGGAACTGGGGGTTCTCACAACGGAGCCGTCGGAGGACGGAAAGATTCATATCACCCGGGAGATAGCGCAGGAGTGTATCCAGCGCCGCGCTCCCCGCTATGACAAGGGCGGGGACAACCACTATGACACCATCTCCGCCTTTATCAAAAGCATGCGGGGATCGGATCCCGATGCCGCTGTCTATTATCTGGCCAGGATGCTGGAGGCGGGGGAGGATCCCGTCTTCATTGCCCGCAGGATCATGATTTGTGCTTCCGAGGACGTCGGGAACGCGGATCCCAATGCTATCTGTGTGGCAGTTTCCTGTTCGCTGGCCTGTGAGAGGATCGGCTTGCCTGAGGCTCAGATCCTGCTTTCGCACGCGGCCTCCTATGTCGCCAGTGCCCCCAAGAGCAATGCCGCGGTAAATGCCATTTTTGCCGCGAAGGATCTGGTCCGCAGAAACGGGAACCTGCCGGTTCCTCCTTATCTGCAGGACTCCCATTACAAAGGAGCCGGCGAGATGGGCAGAGGGATCGGATATGAATATGCCCATCTGTATCGCGACCACTACAGCGGCCAGCCTTATCTGCCCGAGGAAATCCGCGGGGCCAGAATCTATGAACCTTCGGAGAGCGGGCACGAACAGGAAATCCGCAGTTACCTCTACCGCCTGACAGGAGATGAGCGCTACAGGAAACCGGAAGATCTGCTGGACCGCTGACCTTTGCAATCATATGTAGATGCTTGGGGCCATGGGAGAGTGCGGGCAGACATGGATGAGTAAAGCCGCGCGCAGGTTTGCGCTTCCTGCGCTGCTTTAATCATATTCGGAACCAGGAGGTTCAGTCTATGGATGATGTTTTTACAGTATATAAGCTGATTATTTTATATATTTTAGACCGTTCTGACGGCGATGTGACACAGCCCATGATGTCAACATTTCTTCTGGAGAGCGGTTATGCCCATTTTATCTCGCTGGCGGAGAGCTATGACCAGCTGGAAAAACAGGGACTGGTCCGTATCTATACGGAGGGAGATAAAAGATTTATGCATCTGACAGAGGCCGGGCGCGAGACGCTGGGCTTTTTCGGCGCGCGCCTGAGCCGGCAGATCCGGAGACAGGCGGACCAATGGCTGAAAGAAAACGGACACCTGATCCGGGAGGAGAGAGATGTAAGGGCTGTCTATGAACACATGACATCGGGCGTCTATGAGGTCCGTATGTCTGTCCGGGAACGGGATGTCACCATTCTGGAGGTGAAACTGTCAGTCCCCGACGCCGCGACGGCGTCCGCGGTTGCGGATAAATGGAAAGAAAAAAACACGGATATCTATCAGTACCTCATTGAAAATCTTTTTTGACTGGTCTATAATGCTCATAAATCAATACATCACAACAGACAGAACGGATATAAACCGAGACAAGGGCAGGATCACGATCACACAGACTGCTGATTCTGCCGGATCTAAGATCTAATCATCAGTATGCCGCAGGGCCTGCGGCATGCTTTTATCGTTCATTTCTTTGCCTCTTAATCCGGATTGGGACGATATGTACTGCAGCAGAGCCTGCAGGCTTTTGTTTGACCTGGTATTTTCATTCCCCTGAAATGTTTTTTGCGTGAAATTTATGTATTCATACCTGCTTTTGCTTTTTTCTGTACTGCTGTATGCCGTGCGGACTGCTTCGGCGGGTATATTGCTCTTTGATTTCTGACCGTGCGCTGCATGCGGCTTTGTGCCCTGATGTATGCGTTTAAAAAAGATAAAAATCCCGCGGGACGGCTTCGCGGCAGTGACCCCGGACTGCCTTAAACGGAGACAAATCCGGCCGTCTCCGGAAAGGTCTGTAATGCAGTCCGTCTGCAGGGAAAGAAGCGGATTTGCTTACAGGGAGGAGCCGATGCGGTGTCCTCCCGGGACGGACAATGCTTAAGATGTAGAATACTGACTTGTAAATATTGATAATGAGAATGACTTGATAATGAGAATGACGCGCGGAACGGACAAAACTAATCTGTGTCCGGACACGCAAAATATATATTGGAGGAATTTGAATGACGCGGGAAAGATATGAATCGATCTCACTTCACGATCTGCGTGAAATTGCAAAAAACCGGGGAATGCGGCGCATTTCCACCCTCAAAAAAGCTGAGCTGATCGATGCCATGCTTCAAAAGGATGAGGAAGAGGCAAAGATCCTCAGAGAGCAAAAAATACAGCGCAGAAAAGAACAAATGCAGCAGATGCAGGAGACGAACGCTGGCCAGGGCGGCAGAATGAGCGGCGATGATCCGGATTCTGATCCGGCAAAAGCGCGGAAGCAGGCTGACAGACCGGCGGGAGCGGACAAGGATTCCGACAACGCGGATGACCAGCAGACGTCCCAGGCAAGAGACGGCTCGTCAAGGGACGGCCGCGAAAGCAGACAGAGAAATATGAATAACCGGGGCAGGCAGAACACAGGAACCTATACTGCCGGCAGAAGAGCTCCGGGCCGGCCCAGAAGGGATGACAGACAGAACAGCGGGACCAGACAGGTCCGTGAGACCCGTCAGCCCCAGGCTGCGGGACAGACTTCCTGTCCGGCGGATTCTGTTGCGGAGAATACCGCATCTGTTGCCCGTGAACAGTCTTCCGAGTATAATTATCAGCAGAATGCCAGACCCCAGGAAGCCGGCAGGAGCGGAAATCTTCCGCAGACGCCGCAGGCGGCCGGCAGCCGGGAACAGCAGGATCTTCAACAGGAAGCAGCCCGGCTCTCCAGGATCTACCAGCCAGGACGGCCGGATATGCCTGTCCTGCACAAAGATGAGCTCAATACAGACCTGGACAGCGGACAGATGGCCAACGGCATTCTGGAAGTCATGCAGGACGGATTCGGTTTTATCCGCTGCGCCAACTATATGCCCGGTGAAAACGACATTTATGTGGCTCCCAGCCAGATCAGGCGCTTCGGACTCAAGACGGGGGATATCATCGTCGGAAATATCCGGGTGAAGACGCAGGGGGAGAAATTCAGCGCCCTGCTCTTTGTCAAAAGCGTCAACGGTTTTTCCCCGGAGGAAGCGACCCGGCGGTACAATTTTGAGGATATGACCCCGGTTTTCCCGGATGAGAGGATCCGTCTCGAGCGGTCCGGAGGGACTGTCTCCATGCGGATCATGGACCTGATGTGTCCGGTCGGAAAAGGACAGAGGGGCATGATCGTCTCTCCCCCCAAGGCAGGCAAGACGACCCTGATCAAGGATATTGCCCGCTCGGTCAAATACAATAATCCGGAGATCCATCTGATCGTGCTCCTGATCGATGAGCGCCCTGAGGAGGTCACGGATATCCGCGAGGCGATCGAGGGTCCCAATACAGAAGTCATCTACTCCACATTCGATGAGCTGCCCGAGCACCACAAGAGGGTATCCGAAATGGTGATCGAGAGGGCAAGGCGTCTCGTGGAGCACAAGAAGGACGTCATGATCCTTCTGGATTCCATCACCCGCCTGACCAGGGCATATAATATCACGGAGCCCTCCAGCGGGCGCACGCTGTCGGGAGGCCTGGATCCGGCAGCCCTCCATATGCCCAAGAGATTCTTCGGCGCCGCCAGAAATATGCGCGAAGGCGGCAGTCTGACCATTCTGGCCACCGCCCTGATCGACACAGGCAGCAAGATGGACGACATTGTCTTTGAAGAATTCAAGGGAACAGGCAATATGGAACTTGTTCTGGACAGACGTCTGTCCGAACGCAGGATCTTTCCCGCGATCGATATCGTGCGGTCGGGAACCCGCAGGGAGGACCTGCTGCTGACGCCCGACGAGTATTCAGCGATCAACACGATCCGCCGATCCTTCAACGGCCTGAGCTCGGAACAGGCGGTCACCCAGGCACTGAATCTCTTTTCCAAAACACGAACAAACGGTGAATTCATCAACATGGTACGCAAGGTACAGTGGGGCAGGACGGAATAAGCTGCTTTATGACAGCCCCGCATTCATTTTTGCGGAGCAGAAGCTTCCTGAACAGACCAGGCATGCTTTTGAGACCACCCTTTAGAGGAGGAAACATTTATGAAACGCAGCTGCGGTGTTCTTCTTCCGATTTCCAGTCTCCCTTCCAGGTACGGAATCGGCTGTTTTTCTACGGAAGCGTATCGGTTTGTTGACTTTCTGGCCGCTTCCGGGCAGAGCTGGTGGCAGATCCTGCCTTTGGGGCAGACCGGGTACGGTGACTCCCCTTACCAGTCATTTTCGACATTTGCCGGCAATCCGTATTTTATCGATCTGGAACAGATGATCGGGGACGGATATCTGTACCGGGATGAAGTGGATCAGTTTGATTTCGGTTCAAATCCCTCTTATATAGATTATGAGCGGGTCTACCAGGCGCGGTATCTTCTTCTTCATCACGCCTATGAGAACAGCCCGTTTTCTCTTCATCCGAACGAGAAATGGGAGGGCAGCATCTTCAACAAGGACAGATACGAGTTCGAGACATACATCACTAACAACAAAGAGTGGCTGGACGATTACGCTCTGTACTGTGCTCTCAAAGGGCAGTATGAAAATGCTGCATGGACAGACTGGGACGAAGATATACGCCTGCGCTCCCCGGAGGCGATCAAAAATTGGCGCAAAAAGCTGCTGAACGAGATCCGTTTCTTCTGCTTCATCCAGTACATGTTCTTCCGGCAGTGGAAGGCGCTGAAAGACTATGCCAACAAACGCGATATCAAGATCATCGGAGATCTTCCGATCTATGTGTCGCTGGACAGCTCGGATGCCTGGAGCCATCCCGAATTGTTCAAGCTGGATGAGGAGGGGCGTCCCTCTGTTGTCGCGGGATGCCCGCCCGACGCTTTTTCGGCGACCGGACAGCTCTGGGGCAACCCGATCTATGACTGGGATAAACACAGGCAGGAAGGATTCGCCTGGTGGAAATCCAGGATGGAGCACTCATTCTTCTTTTACGACGCGGTCAGGATCGACCACTTCCGCGGATTTGAATCCTATTATGAGATTCCGGCCGGGGAGACCACAGCCATGAACGGGACCTGGGTGACAGGACCGGGAATGGAACTGTTTGAGGCGCTCAGCGAGACCATCGGGGACCGCCAGGTCATTGCCGAGGATCTGGGTTTCCTGACTCCCGAAGTACATCAGCTTCTGGCGGATACCGGCTACCCAGGAATGAAGGTCCTTCAGTTTGCCTTTGATTCCCTCAGTGACAGCGATTATCAGCCCCACAATTTCACACGCAACTGTGTGGTCTATACAGGAACACATGACAATGACACCAGCCGCGGCTGGCTGGATAATACCTCGCCCAAGGTGGCTGCCTATGCCATGCAGTATTTCGGAACCAAAACGAAAGAGGAGACGGTTGACGCGATGATCCGCATCGCCATGATGAGCGTCGCAGATATCTGTATCATTCCCCTTCAGGATTATCTGTGCCTGGGCAGTGAAGCCAGAATCAATACGCCCTCTACACTGGGCGGTAACTGGAAGTGGCGCGTCAGCCAAAACGCGATTACCAAGTCCCTGGAGAAGAGACTTCTGGAACTCGCGAGAATCTATGCCAGGATGAGGTGACAGAGCCGGAAAAACCGGGCGGAAATACAAGCTAAAATGCAGCCGGAAACCGGGCCGGAAACATAACCGGAAATACAACCGGAGATACAGCCTGAAAACCGGGCGGAAATACAATCGGAAATGCAATATTGAAAAAAGCCTCTGCGAAAATCATGCAGGGGCTTTTTTGGCTGCGGAAAACGCAGACTTTTCGGACGCCAGATTTTTCAGACTGCTGAAAAACCGGCATTTATTTGACGGGATGCGAAAGGCGGTCCGAATCAGAGAATAATTATTTTCAGACACAGTACAGGATATTTTCCTGCAGTGCCTTTGCGGTGTCCTCACCGAGGTAGTGGGAGACGATCGCAAGGCCGAAGGGGACAGCAGTGCCCATAGCCCGGCTGGTGATGATATTACCGCTGATGATCACAGTGTCGTGGGAGAGGAGAGCTCCGCTCTCGATCAGCAGCTGGTCCCGGGTCGGGTTGCAGGTGGCGGGGATGCCCTTCAGAAGTCCCAGTTCAGCAAAGATACCGGGCGCGGCGCAAATCGCGGCAATCTGTTTTCTCTTTTTGCAGAAGGAGACAACCTGCTCCATGAGAGGCTCACAGGCGCGCAGGTTGGGGGTTCCGGGTACACCTCCGGGGAGGATCAGCATGTCATATTCGTCAAAATTCAGCTCTTTGATCGTGGTGTCCGTGCGGAAGGTGATCTCGTGCGATGAAGTGACTTCGGGCTTGTCATTGATCGATACTTTTGTGCAGGGGATGCCGGCGCGGTAGAGAAGATCGACCACGGTCAGTCCTTCGATTTCCTCGCAGCCGTCCGCGAAGAAGATGGCGGTTTTTTTATCTGTTTTCGGCTCGAACATTTTTACCTCCATGTCGAAGCGCTAAGCGCAGAAAACACGAATGATGCGGTGCATCGGTTACTTTTTAATAATACCGCAACTATGGGCAAATAACAATTCCGGCTAGCTCACCCGGCCCCGTGCACTGTACCGCTTTGCCTGTGCCCTTGCGCGAAATGGATACAGGCCTGTGCGGATGTATTGTTTTTGTTTTCGCGGGTGTTTTCCTTCTTTGGGGAAGAATACTTATTTTTTGTGTAGCATACGCGCCTGAAACAGTACCTGCAGCGCAGATGAGGAAGTATTGCAGGGAATCATGAAATGTTTCCTGAAATGAATACCTGCATGAGTCATGAAAAGATATTCGGCATGATTCCCAAACATTTTTTGCCTGAAAAGAATGGAAAAGAATGTAAAAGAATGTAAAAAAGCAGTGGCGATTCCTTTGTCTGTTTGATACAATGATAACAAGCATGGTTTTCTTAAGAAGGCAGTTTCTGTTGGCTTTAGTATTGAGGAGGCAATTTGTATGGTTACCAATGATGCTACAATAGTGCACCTGAAACATCATATTATGGAGCGTGTGGCAAAGCTTGAATGGGAAGACAATCTCAATGAAGAATCCCTGAATGCTCTCACCATGGAACTTATTCCCGGTCCGGTAGCTCAGTATCGCTGCTGTGTCTACAAGGAGAGAACGATTGTCGGTCAGAGAATCCGTCTTTCCCAGGCGATGAATCCGGATCCCGAAAGTGATTCCAAGAACATCGTGCAGGTCATTCGCACAGCTTGTGAAGAGTGTCCTCTTGCTGCTTACACAGTAACGGATAACTGCCGTCTCTGTATGGGTAAGGCCTGTATCAATTCCTGCCGTTTCGGCGCGATCTCGATCGGCGAGCGCAGGACCAGAATTGATCCCACCAAGTGTAAAGAGTGCGGTATGTGCGCGAATGCATGCCCTTACGGCGCGATCGCTCACCTGGTCCGTCCCTGCAAGCGTGCCTGCCCTGTTGGCGCGATCACATACGATGACTACGGCATCTGCAATATCGATGAGAGCAAATGCATCCAGTGCGGTCACTGCATCCATTCCTGTCCTTTCGGAGCGATCGGCTCCAAGACATATCTGGTAGATATCATCCGGGCAATCAAGGCCGGCAAGGAGGTCATCGCGATGGTGGCTCCCGCTACCGAGGGTCAGTTCGGTCCGGATATCACCATGGAATCCCTCAAGACCGCCTTTAAGGAAATGGGATTTGCGGATATGGTCGAGGTCGGTCTGGGCGGTGACATGACCGCTGCCTATGAGTCCCTTGAATGGACGGAAGCCTATCACGAAGGCCGCAAGATGACCACATCCTGCTGTCCTGCATTCATTAACATGCAGCGCCAGCACTTCCCCAAGGTATTCAAGGAGAACGTCTCCAGCATTGTCTCTCCTATGTGCGCGATCTCCCGCTACCTCAAGAAGACGCATCCCGGCTGTGTCACCGTATTCCTTGGACCCTGCATTGCGAAGAAGTCTGAGGCGGCTGACCCCACTATTCCGGATAATGCGGATTACGTCATCACCTACGGTGAGTTCCGCGCGCTGATGCGCTCCAAGGGCGTTGAGGTCCGTAAGGCCGACAACACCTATCAGGAGTCCTCAATCTGGGGCAAGCGCTTCGCTTCTTCCGGCGGTGTGGCCAAGGCTGTTCTCGAGTGCATGGAAGAGCGCGGAGAAGACTACTCCGGCATCAAACTCCTCCAGGTCGCGGGTGGCGATGCCTGCAAGAAGACCCTGACATTGCTCAAGGCCGGCAGGCTTCCCGAGGACTTTGTCGAGGGCATGATCTGCGAGGGCGGCTGCGTCGGCGGACCTTCCAAGCACAGGACCGAGATGGAAATCAAGCGCGCCAGAGAAGGACTGCTCAAACAGGCAGACGGCAGAAAGGTGCTTGACAACCTGAAGAACTATCCTATGGATCAGTTCTCCATGTACCGTGACGGCCACATGGATGAAGAGTGCATCCTGAAATAAAACCGGCGGCAGAGAGATGAGATCTTAGCCTGTCAGATCCTGACAGGAGCGGGATCATTTCCGCTCTGACGGATACTTTTTCAGAATTTTATAAAAAATATGTTCAGGCAGGGCGGATGATTCCGCCCTGTCTCTTTTTATCGCAGTGCTGCCGTAAGGTATCTTTCGCCTTACGGAGAACGGCAGCCCGCGGAAGGGCAGGAGGCGGCATGGCCGTCCCTGCCCTATTGAAAAAACGGGCCGCAAAAGGAAGTTTTCCGCCTTGCGGCGGACACGGGCCGGTCGGGGGCAGAGGGCTGCGTTGCCGCCTCTGCCCTATTGAAAACAGGGCCCGCGTAATGTATTCTCCGCCTTGCGGCGGACGCGGGCCGGTTTTTGTCCTGTACGGGCGCCAAAACCGGGAAAAACAGCCGGAATGCGCTGTCTTTAAGTATTGAAAAATCACGGGAAACAAAATGCGAAGCGCAATAAAAACATAATGATGGGTAATAGTTGGATAATATTTCTTTTTTTTATTGGAAATGAATGGACACTTGTGCTATAATGCAATGTACTTGTGTAAAACTTAAACGGAGGTTTATTTAGTAATGAGCGTAAGTGTTGAGAAACTTGAAAAAAGTATGGTCAGACTCACAATCGAAGTGAGTGCCGAGGATTTTGATAAAGCGATCAATAAGGTTTATAACCGCCAGAAGGGCAGAATGAACGTCCCCGGTTTCCGCAAGGGCAAGACCCCCAGGAAGGTTCTGGAAAAGATGTACGGCGCAGCCATTTTCTATGAAGATGCGGCCAATGATGTCATCAACAGTTCCTATCCGGATGCCGCAAAGGAAAGCGGCGAGGAAATCGTGTCCAATCCCGAGATCAATGTGACACAGATCGAGGCGGGCAAGCCTTTTATTTATACAGCTGAAGTCGCAGTGAAGCCCCCCGTGAGCCTTGGCAAGTACAAAGGCGTCGAAGTCGACAAGCAGGTGATCGAAGTCTTCGACGAGGAGATCGATGCAGAGATCCGCAAGGAGCAGGAAAAGAACGCGACCAGGAACGAAGTGACAGACCGCCCCGTCAAGGACGGCGATGAGATCATCCTCGATTTCGAGGGATTCTGTGACGGAGAGGCCTTCGAGGGCGGCAAGGGCACAGATTATCCTCTGACTGTCGGTTCCGGTTCCTTTATTCCCGGATTTGAGGAGCAGCTGGTCGGCGCCGTGATCGGCGAGGAGATGGATGTCAATGTGACATTCCCCGAGAACTATCAGGCCGAAGAGCTCAAGGGCAAACCCGCTGTGTTCAAGTGCACTGTAAAGAAGATCACAGAGAAGATCCTCCCCGAGCTGGATGATGAGTTTGCGGATGAAGTATCTGAGTTCTCTACTCTTGCCGAGTACAGAGAGGACGTGCGCAAAAATATCACTGAGCGCAAGGAGAAGGCAGCCCTTTCCGTGAAGGAAAATCAGGCTGTTGAGAAGGTTATCGCTGACGCGCATGTAGAGATCCCCGAGGCTATGCTGCGCACACAGCAGGAGCAGATCGCAGGCGAGCTCGAGCAGCAGGTCGTATCCCAGGGCATGAAGTTTGAGGATTATCTGAACTATGCTCAGACAACCAGGGAGCAGCTGGTCGACAGGATGAAGGATGACGCTGAGCGCCGCATCATGTACCGTCTGGTCATGGAACAGGTCGCCAAAGAAGAGAACATCACTGCTACGGATGAGGACTTTGAGGCTGAGATCCAGAGAATGGCCGATGCCTATCACATGGATGCCGACACGATCCGCAAGTATTTCGTCGCCGATAAAGAGCGCATGATGGAAGATCTGGCTGTTCAGAAGGCCATCACTTTCGTCACTGAGAACGCGGTCGAAGTGGAAAAGAAGGAAGAGACTGCGGAATAAACAGAAACAGAATGAGTAAGGATTGAGCAGAGGCCGCCGGGGCTGTGGCGCGCAAAAGTATTTGTGTTTGCGGTTTACCGGCGGCTGGTTTTGTATATGCTCAGAGGGATTTTGCCGGGTGACTCCGCAAGATCCTGAAAACAGCGGAAAGAGGAAAATAAATGGCTAATTATATCCCTTATGTAATTGAACAGACGGGTATGGGAGAGCGTTCCTATGACATTTTCTCTCGTCTGCTCAAGGAGAGGATCATCTTTCTGGGTGACCAGGTCACAGATACATCGGCAGAGCTGATCGTCGCGCAGATGCTTTTCCTGGAGGGAGAAGACCCGGAAAAAGATATCCAGTTTTATATCAACAGCCCCGGCGGCTCTATTTCCGCGGGTATGGCTATTTATGACACAATGCATTTTGTAAAGTGCGACGTCTCGACGATCTGTGTCGGCATGGCGGCCAGCATGGGCGCTTTTCTTCTGGCAGGCGGCACAAAGGGAAAGAGATACTCTCTTCCCCACAGTGAGATCCTGATCCACCAGCCTCTGGGAGGAACGGAGGGACAGGCGTCCGATATCGCGATTCAGGCTGCCCACATGGCATTTGTCAAAGAGCGCATGAACCGCCTGCTCTCACAGAATACAGGTCAGCCTTATGAGCGCATTGTTCAGGATACAGACCGGGATAACTGGATGACACCCGAGCAGGCTCTGGATTATGGACTGATTGACCATATTTATACGACGCGCAAAGAAATTGTGTAAAAGCGCGCCACAGAGAGGAATTTATGGCAGACAATAAGAGAATGTATCCCATGCGCAGATGCTCGTTCTGCACCCGGACGGAGAATATGGTCAACAGGCTGATCTCCGGGCCGGAAGGGGTCTACATCTGTGATGAATGTGTGACGATCTGCATGGATATCCTGGAGGAGTCGGAGCGCGACGAGAACATGTCGCTCTCTACTCTGGATACGGACGGGATCAAGCTTCTCAAGCCCGCGCAGATCAAACGTTTTCTGGATGAGTATGTCATCGGCCAGGAGGAGGCCAAAAAGGTTCTTTCTGTCTCGGTGTACAATCATTACAAGCGTGTTGTGCGCGCCAGAGAGGAATTCGACAAGGATGACGGCGTAGAACTGCAGAAGAGTAATATTCTGATGCTGGGACCGACCGGCTCCGGAAAGACCTATCTGGCTCAGACTCTCGCCAAGATCATCAATGTGCCTTTTGCCATCGCTGACGCGACGACGTTGACAGAAGCAGGTTATGTCGGCGAGGACGTGGAAAATATTCTGCTGAAGCTGATCCAGGCGGCCGATTACAATATCGAACGCGCCCAGGTGGGCATTATCTATGTCGACGAGATAGATAAGATTTCCAAAAAGGGAGAGAACGTTTCGATCACAAGAGATGTCTCCGGCGAGGGAGTCCAGCAGGCCCTGCTCAAGATCATTGAGGGAACAGTGGCCTCAGTGCCGCCTCAGGGCGGGCGCAAGCACCCCCAGCAGGAACTGATCCAGATCGATACCACCAATATCCTTTTTATCTGCGGCGGCGCCTTTGCCGGGCTTGACAAGATCATCAACAACCGCATGGACAAGAGGTCCATGGGCTTCCATGCCGAGATCCAGGGTAAAGAGGAGAAGAAGGTCGGCAGCGTGATCAAGAGCGTCCTTCCGGAAGACCTGATCAAATTCGGCCTTATTCCGGAGTTTATCGGCCGTGTGCCCGTAGTAGTCACACTGGATGAACTTGACAAAGAGGCCCTGGTCAGGATCCTCAAGGAGCCCAAGAACGCGATCCTCAAACAGTACAAGAAACTGTTTTCCTACGACCGCGTCGACCTCGAGTACGAGGATGATGCCGTGGAGGCCATCGCCGATCTTGCCGTGGACCGCGGGACAGGCGCGAGAGGCCTGCGCTCCATCATGGAGAAAACCATGATGGATGTCATGTACGAGATTCCTTCGGATGATACGATTGTGTCATGTATCATTACAAAGGATTCCGTGGAGGGCGGAGCGCCCCCTAGGATCGTGCATGGTGAGAAGCCTCCGCTTCCTGAAAAAGTGAAAAAACCGCGCGCAGCCAGGCCGGCTGGGAACGGGCAGCGCAAAAAACGCAGGCAGTCTAATGGCTGACAAGACCGCGCGCAGCTCAATATCTGACAGAAAACAGCAGGCAGTCAAATGCCTGGCAGAACAGGTGAAACTATAATGGTAATCAAATCAGTAGAATTATCTCTTGTCTGCGGGGTTACCAGCAAGATTCCGGCAGGTACCCTGCCGGAATTTGCATTTGCGGGGAGGAGCAACGTCGGGAAATCGACCCTGATCAACGGGCTGATCAACCGGAAGGCTCTGGCACGCGTGAGCTCGCAGCCCGGTAAGACACAGACAATCAATTACTATAGGGTAAATGACCAATTCCATCTGGTGGATCTGCCGGGATATGGCTACGCGAAGGCGAATGTAAAGGTCAAGGAACAGTGGGGAAAAATGATCGAGCGCTATCTTTCCACCAGCGCACAGCTCCGCGCGGTCTTTCTCCTGCTCGATATCAGGCATGAACCGACCGGACAGGATGTCATGATGTACGACTGGATCCTCCAGGCCGGCATAACCCCGGTTATCATTGCGACCAAATCCGACAAGATCAAACGCAGCCAGCTGCAGAAGCAGATGGCACTTCTTCGCAGGACCCTGCGCGGGGAGAGCCATGTTCTGCGGGACAAGGACGCAGGTCCGATTCAGATTATCCCCTGGTCAGGCCAGACGAAAGCAGGCAGGGAGGAAATCTATGCTGTTCTGGACCAGCTGCTGACACGGGGGTCTGATGACGCCACCCCGGAGCCGGAAGCCGAGCAGGCTGGGCCGGGCAAGAGCCCGAACGCCGGAAGCTGAAGAAACTGCACCGGGCGAGAGCCCGAACGCCGGAAGCTGAACAGGCTGAGCCGGGCAAGGGCCCGAAAGCCGGAAGCTGAACAGGCTGAGCCGGGCGAGAGTCCGAAGGCGGAATCCTGAAAGCTGCTGACCGTATACTTCATTAATCAGAGAGAGGTATTATTATGAACAAATTGTCCGGAAGCAGAAAAATCTATGCATTTGGCTCTCTTGTTCTGGGAGTAATCCTTTTATTGTGGCCGGGGGATGCACTCCGGCTGGCTGCATATGTAGTGGGACTGGTTGTCATGGCCGGAGGCGTCATCTCTTTGATCGCGCAGTTCAGAAACAGGAGAAGTTCTGGTCCGAACGGAATCAATCTGATCACAGCCCTTATCGTTACTGGAGTCGGAGCATGGATTTTTCTCAATCCTGAAAACTTCGCCTCAATCATTCCTACTGCCCTGGGCTATCTGATCGTTCTCAGCGGCATTGTGAACCTTCTGGAGACATTCAGTCTGTCACGGGCCCATTACAGGAAATGGTGGGTTTCTCTGCTGGCTGCTATTGCAACGATTTTTATGGGCATGCTTCTGGTCAATCACGCTTTTGGAATCGTCTCCAGCATGGTGAGACTGGTGGGCGTTTTCCTGCTCTTTAACGGAATCTCTGACCTGTGGATCAATAAACGTGTCGATGAGTATGTGCACTACGACAATAGGACGTCCGGTCAGAACAGAAAACGGGCATCGGGCTCCGGTCCTTCCCGCCATGATACTTCCAGCCCGGACATTATCGACGCGGAAGACTATCGGGAGATCGATCAGTAATCTAATTTAAAAGAGATATACCGAAAAAATATACCGGGAAAAATATATCGAAAATAAATACCGGGAAAGATATTCCGGAGGAAAATATCCCGGAGGAAAATATACCGGAGGAAAATATCCCGGAAAAATATTCCGGAGAAAAAATACCGGGAAAGATATACCGGAGAAAAAAATACCGGCGTATTCTCATGACTTCAGATACAGTCTCGAGAATACGCCGGTTTTCTTCTTTTATCGCAAGGCTGCCGTAAAGTATCTTTCGCCTGATGGCGAACGACAGCCTGCGGGAGGGAAGAGGGCGGAATGGCCGCCTCTACTCTATTAATGGCAAGGTCCGTTTAATGGTTTGATTTTAGTTACCAGGTCCAGGTAAAGCCATCGTCAATCCAGGCATCATCAGATTCCTCATCAGAATCCTCGACAGGTTCGTCATGACTTTCCTCAAAAGGATCCTCAAGAGTTTTCTCAACCAGTTCCTCATCATGAGCCTCAACAGGAGGCGCAGCTTTTGGCTTTTTGAGATTTTTCGTCCCATGAGGGGCAAAAGGGTTATAGCCGTTCGCGGCCATGATAAACCACGCGGAAGGAGCAATGTGCGTGTCATTGGTAAATCTCAGGGAGGAGCCGTCATACAATGTTATGCCCGTGTAATATTTATCTATGGTAGCAGCAGGGAAAAGACCATTTGGTGCCTGGATTTTGACAAGAGCGCTCATGGCTTCTTCGTACTTATTCTGCTTTCCATGTACCCGGTACATGAGCGCCGTGAAGGCGGTGCCTTCAGACCACCAGCCTCCCTTCTTGTTATTGCGGTTATAGGCGTAACCGCCTTTTCTGACTTTCAGGTCTTCGATTGTACTCAGTGTCTTATGATAGGGTGCGAAGGAATCCCACATTGCCAGTCCGCTAAGGGACTGGACGTCAAGGAGAACAATGCTTGTGGGATCGGGCGTAAAGCCGTCTTCCAGAGTTTCCACTACGAACCGTCCCTTCCACTCATTGTACATGTTTTCAACGAAACGGATGGCGCTCTGTGACGCCTCGAGATACTTTTCCTCCGCCGTTACATCATACAGCCGCGAAAAGGCAGCGTAAGCGATGAGGTTGTCTTTCGTAGTTCTTTTTGGAAGGGAGTAGACGCCGAGCGAGTCGCTTTCCTTCCAGCCGTCAAAGCCTTCGGTGAAGCCGAGAGAATTATCGTAGCACTTTTTCAGGACCCAGTCCATCAGGGAACGCGCGGTCTTAAGGTAAGTTTCATCGCCGTAGGTAGTGTAATATTGCAGTAATGCAAGAGCAACATATGAGTTGGTGCCCGAGCTGCTGCCGACCTCATGCTGGTCCTCAACCCAGGTCTTGCTGTCTTCATCATACCAGCCTGACATACGGGTTCCGCTGTTCCATCCGGGAAAAGCACTGATGTCGCCGACCGCATAGGCATTTCTGGCACGCCTGGGGCCATCTTTCGGGTCAGAGGCGTCATAAGCACGGTCGTTCTGAACAGCGTACACAAAAGCGTCGAGGATCTGTTTCGCCTCATTCTTTTTCCCCGCTGACAGAAATGCCAGTGCCACCAGGGCATTGTCCTGTGTAAAGGCTGTATTTTTAACCTTTATGTCTTCCTCATCACTGGAGCGGAGAAGCACAGGAGCTGTCTGCGCGCTGCGGATCTTGCCGGTGAAACGGATTTCGTCCAGGTAGAACACAACATCCTTTTTGCCGTTCAGCTTGCCGTCCAGCTCATAACCGAAGCCGCAGACGACATAGTTCAGGTTGACTCCCTTGAGCGGAATGACATATTCCTTCCAGTCCTTGGTCAGCGTGACCTGCCCGGTGGACCTTCTTATGGAACTGTCCGGATTATTCACCGTTTTTTTGTTGTTTTTATCATAGCCGAAGCCGCAGGTAAAAAACTCTACGACCTCGCCGCCCTTTTTCCCTCTGGCATAAAAACGAAGGGCATTCGCGCCGGTGAGATTAAGACCTGCCCCTCCCTTATTACCGTCGTTGGGCTTCGGCCTTCTATCCCATTCCTTGAGATAGCCGTTCAGGAACATCCAGCCGCCCCAGTCCTTTTTGCGGGAAGTCTGTTCGCACCGGATGCAGCTTGTCCCGGAATAGGGCTTCTTGGTGTAGTTCTCATCCATGTCCTTTACAAGATCGTCGTCCGAACCGTAGATCTTCGACCTTTGTGTAAAGCGGTTGTGTGTCAGGCTGTAATCCTTGTACACGTACACACATTCCCGGGTTCTGGACAGGCGGGCTGAAAGTGCGTTCAGGGCGGTGTTTTTTGCCTTTTCTATTGAAGCCGGGATATTTTCCTTCACTTCGGCTTTCTTTTTAGTGGTCTGAGTGGTTTTCTTTTCAGTAGTCTGAGTAGTTTTCTTGTCAGCAGCGTTTGTATTGGCCTTTTTAGTGGTCTGAGTAGTTTTCTTGTCAGCAGAGTTAGTATTGGCCTTTTTAGTAGTCTGAGTGGTTTTCTTTTCGGCTGCCTGCACGGCATTCTTGTCAGCAGTATCTTTGATGGATTTCTGCCCTGCAGCCTTTAGATCGGCTTTCGTGTCGGCATCCTGCCCGGATTTTTTTTCGGAATTATCTTTTTCTTTTTCAGCGGAATTACTGTTGGCGGCTTTTTTGCCTGACTCTGCTTTAGATGTTTCTCCGGTCAAAAGACCAGCCTCAATAGAAGAGCCATTCACAAAACTGCTTGTGCCGGCAGGCTTTAAGGTTCCTTTTTCCGCTGCTTCTGCGTTCAAAAGGCCGGCCGAGAGAAGGCTGGCAGTTAACAATGCTGCGATGAAGCGATTAATTGATTTCATGTATTCTTTTTCCCCCACCAATTCGTCATTGTCTCGACATTATCTCATTATGTATAGAAAGCAAGTCTTCTGTGTTGTCATTTCCGGACTATAATCTGCCTGAGTGAGGCTGTATGAGCCTGTGCAAATCTGTGCATATATATCAAAATGCATTTTTCTGTATGTCCCTCTGCAAGGCAGAACCCGCACCGGGGAAATGCTCCCGTTTTACACATGAAATCTTTGGTGTACATCCGGACTGCGGGAAGAAGGATCAATAATCCCAAATCAAAAATGATTATACCAGTTTTATAGATATTTGTATCAGGGAATCTGCTGTTTTTGATTAAAATCTTTCCCCAAAATACTGTTTTTAACAAGTGGTATCAGGGAAAATGTCACAAAATATGGTAGAGGCAGGGCTGCAACAAGCAATTTCTGGGGTATCGGGGAGCAGGCGGCCACAAAGACAGATATGCTGTCACCTCTCAAATCCGGGGTACAGCCCGTCCCAGACGATGCGGCGGTAGTTTTCGCGGTCTGTATCTCCTTCCGTGGAGAAGCACAGGATCCGGGAACCGCGATCTAGCCCAAGAGATTTCTTCAGGTCTGCCAGAACAGGATTGCGGAGCACCTCTGTCACAAATCCAAAAGCTGCGGCACCGCTTTCTCCGGAGACCACCCTGGGATCTCCGGGCAGAGGATTGCCCAGGATCCGCATGCCGTTTGCGGCGACGTAATCGGGCATGGAGATGAAATGGTCCGCATGGTCACGCAGGACGCTCCAGCCGATGGAGCAGGGTTCGCCGCAGCACAGACCAGCCATAATGGAGTTCATATCGCCGGTCACGAAGTGAAGCTGACCGTCGTTGGCCTTTGCCGTACGGAAAAGGCAGTCTGCCCGGTCCGGCTCGACGATGGTCATGACCGGGCGGTCATCTTTCCCGTACAGAGAGGCAAAATATCCGCAGATGGCACCTGCCATGGAGCCTACACCCGCCTGCAGGAAGATGTGGGTGGGCCTCAGGCCTTTGAGCTGGCCTGCCGCCTCTGCAGCCATGGTGGTATATCCCTCCATGATCCAGCCGGGGATCTCTTCATATCCCTCCCAGGAGGTATCCTGTACCAGGACCCAGCCGTTTCTGTCCCGGCCTTCTTTGGCCAGCCTGACAGCATCGTCGTAATTGAGCTCTGTGATCGAGGCATCGGCACCGAGCGCCTGGATATTTTTCAGCCTTTCAACAGCACTGCCCCTGGGCATATATACGACGCTCTTCTGATTCAGCCGATTGGCCGTCCAGGCGACGCCGCGCCCGTGGTTTCCGTCTGTCGCTGTGACAAACGTGATCTGACCGATCTTCTCCTTCACCTCCGGACTGATCAGTTTTTTATAAGGAAGTTCGGAGATGCTGACACCGAGTCTTTTTGCCATGTAATTTCCGATCGCGTAGCTGCTGCCCAGCACCTTGAAAGCGTTCAGGCCGAAGCGGTAACTCTCATCTTTGATGTGGATTGAAGCCACACCCAGTTCCTTCGCAAGGGCACCGAGACTTACCAGAGGAGTTTCCTGATATTCAGGGAAGCTCTGGTGGAACCCGCGCGCCTTCTCTGCAGCGGCCGGACCGAAGCGGCCTACAGGATACAGGGCCGCTCCCGTCTTTCTCTTAAAATGTACTGCCTGAATTCTGCTGTCTGCCATAAGATCCTCCTTTATCGTCTGCAGGTTCCCGTGGAATATGCAATCCGCAATATACCGCTTATCACATTTATTGCACAGGACAGGGCATAATGCAAATCATTTATGAGTAAAAGTGACGCCTTTTAACGATGTTTTTTTGACCGGAATACACGCTAAAAAACCTCGGACTCCGGATGGGTCTGTAACATAGTGCTGCCTGTGTTCCCTGTTTTTTCACTGTCTGACTCCGTGTCCTGTCTGCGATGAAAAAGCATTTTCGAACAGCAGCCTCTTTTTTTACAAGCCTGTAAAAATCTTTCCGGAGCCGGGGAATTTTTTTTCTCAAAGTAGTAAATAAAATTTCTTTTTGTCGGAAAAACAGTTGTATTGAGAGAAGATTGGACGGGAATTATGATGATATTGTCAAAAGAAAACAGAAGAAAACACAAAAAAACTGAAACAGCTGACAACTATTTCATTTAACAACAAAAAATAACAAAACAGAACAATTATTTAACACGCGGACTCTTGAAAACAGACTTTTGAGAATGGAAAGTCACTGGAAAGTCTCAATCGAAGAGAAAAACCTTTTTTGAAAAGCACTGATAGAAAAGCACTGACAGAAAAGTGATATAAAAGATGCGCCGGATGTTGGAAGGGATACTGTCCCCAGGGGCATAGATGTGTTATAGTTGAGGTGCTTTTTTCAGGAAATGAGATCACGATTAATAATGGAATCGCGATTAATAATGAAAAAACACCATCATATGCAAGGAGGACAGAAAGAATATGAAGGTTTTAATGCTCAATGGAAGCAGGAACGCCAAGGGATGCACTTTCACGGCACTTTCCGAAATCGCAAAGGAACTGACAGCAGCAGGGATTGATTCGGAGATAGTTCATATCGGCAAAGACGCCATGAACGGGAATATTGACGCAGCCGTGAAGGATGTTGCGGACAAACTGAAAGAGTCAGACGGCCTGGTGATCGGCTCGCCGGTCTATTATGCGTCCGCTTCCGGCGAAGTCGTCGCTTTTCTTGACAGGCTTTTCTGGTCGGCAGGAGATGACCTCCGCCACAAACCCGGCGCGGCGATCGCTTCCGCAAGGCGGGCGGGCACGACGGCGACCCTGGATGTGCTCAACAAATATATCCAGTACTGCGAGATGCCCCTGGTGACTTCCAACTACTGGCCCATGGTCCATGGCTTTTCCCCCAAGGACGTCATGGAGGACAAGGAAGGCCTGCAGATCATGCACACACTGGGCAGAAATATGGCCTGGCTCCTCAAGTGCATAGAGGCCGGCAAAAAGGCAGGCGTGCAGGAGCCTGCCGCAGAGCAGAAGGTCTTTACCAATTTTATCCGTTGATCTGAGAACGGAGATAATCTATGAGCAGCATCAAGATGAATCTGACGGGCAGAACGCTATTCACAGGAGAATGGTGCTGTCATCGCTGCGGACAAGGCATTTATCGGGAAATGAAGGTAATCTGCCGGCCGCAGGCTGCAGTCCGCTGTCTATAAGAGGAATATCTGATTCTGACGCGGTATCCGGCAGTGATACAGAAGTCAGACAAAAGAGAATACGTCTTCCGGCGCTTTTGGGAGCAGGGTGAAAACCGCATCCCGGAGCGCCGTTTTTTTATGGGTCCGTATAGAAAGCTGTTTCCCGGAGCGCGGGATTTTCATGGACGCGTATTAGTACAAGAGTGCTGACACACTGAAATCATTCACCTGAAGGTGTATAATTCAGACAGAGATGGACTATAGATGCTGCGCTACGCGGTGGAGGATATGCATATCGGGTTGACTGAATTCTGGGATATGTTTCTGATTTCAGGCGTCGCGGATCTCTTCGGAAAGGGAGATTTCAGATTCCTGGTCGGAATGTCGGGGGTGGAGACTGCATGGGAAGTCGTATGGAGACTGACCGGCGAGTGGCCGCAGGAAAAGCCGACATTTAACCTTGAAAAGAGTCCGATCTACTGGACCGGCTGGATTCTGGCATGGTATCAGTGGTATTCGGGGCAGAATTTCAGAAGGATCAGCGAATTTCTGACACCGGTGCAGGTGAGGGACATGTATCATCCTTATCACGAAATGGACACTGTGCAGTTTGCGGATGCGGCGGACCGGATCAGACGACAGAAGGAGATGACGACACGGCTGCGAATGTACCGGGAACGCATGGGACTCAGTCAGTCCGAACTGGCACGGGAAAGCGGCGTCTCTGTCAGGATGATCCAGCACTATGAGCAGAGGCAGAAGGACCTGAACAAAGCTCAGATGAAGACAATCTGGCTTCTGGCAAGGGCGCTTCATTGTTCGATGGAAGACTTGATGGAGTTCTGATTCATTTATAATCAGTGAAAAAAAGTATTGACAGTTTGATGATATATGTTATAGTACTAATAGAACAAGGAAAACAGGGGTCGATCGTCCATGGAGTGGATCCCCGTTTTTTCTACGGTCAGATAGTTCAGGACCTGCCAGCAGGATCTGCGCTATAAAGTACAAAGAAAGAATAAATCCCGCGGCGGTTTCCTGCTTTGCAGAATCCGCCTCCTGAAACACGGAGTATCTCAGAAATGAGGTAATCAACACAAATCACGCCGATGCACTGATAAATCACGCTGATGCGCTGATTTGTGTGGATGGAAGGTTCGAAGAGCACGAACCTTCCCTTATCCTATCGGAGAAATCGTCTTCACGATTTCTCCTCAGACTCTGAAATGCTTCGCATTTCAGAAAGGAGGTAATATGAATATCCAGAAATTTACACAGAAATCTATCGAAGCAATCAACCAGTGCGAAAAACTGGCTTATGAATATGGCAATCAGCAGATTGAGCAGGAGCATCTCCTGTACAGCCTTCTGACGCTTGAGGACAGCCTCATTTTGAAGCTGATCGAAAAGATGGGTATAGACCCCGAGTCCTTCAAAAACCGGGCCCTGGCCTGCGTTGAGGGCCTCACGAAGGTGCATGGGGGCGACAGCCGTGTCTATGTGAGCGGTGAGATGAACAAGGCCCTGCTGGGAGCGGAGACGGAGGCGAAGAGCCTGGGCGACGAATATGTCAGTGTCGAGCACCTCTTCCTGTCCCTGATCAAGAACGCGGACCGCATTCTGAAGCCTCTGTTTAAAGATTATGGGATTGGCAGGGAATCTTTCCTCAAGGCTTTGTCCACCGTCCGCGGCAATCAGCGTGTGACCAGCGACAACCCCGAGGCGACCTATGACACCCTGGAGAAGTACGGTGAGGAGCTGGTCGCCAAGGCCAAAGCCCAGAAGATGGATCCGGTCATTGGCCGCGACGCCGAGATCAGGAATGTCATCCGCATCCTGTCCCGCAAGACCAAGAACAACCCGGTCCTGATCGGTGAGCCAGGTGTCGGCAAGACCGCCGTTGTGGAGGGACTTGCCCAGAGAATCGCCAGAGGGGACGTCCCCGAGGGACTCAGGGACAAGAAAATCTTTTCACTGAATATGGGCTCGCTTGTCGCGGGCGCCAAATACCGCGGTGAGTTTGAGGAGCGTCTCAAAGCTGTCCTGGAGGACATCAAGGGAAGCGATGGTGAGATCCTGCTCTTCATTGACGAGCTGCACACGATTGTCGGAGCGGGCAAGTCAGAGGGCGCCATGGACGCCGGCAATATGCTCAAGCCCATGCTGGCGCGCGGAGAACTGCACTGCATCGGCGCCACGACCCTCAAGGAATACCGCCAGTATATCGAGAAGGACGCCGCCCTGGAGCGCCGTTTCCAGCCTGTCATGGTGGATGAACCCACTGTGGAGGACACGATCTCGATCCTGCGCGGCATCAAGGAGCGCTACGAGGTCTATCACGGCGTGAAGATCCTGGACAATGCCCTGGTCAGCGCCGCGGTTCTCTCCAACCGCTATATTTCCGACCGTTTCCTGCCTGATAAGGCTATTGACCTGGTCGATGAGGCCTGTGCCCTGATCAAGACAGAAATGAATTCACTTCCCACAGAGCTAGATGAGCAGCAGAGAAAGATCCTGCAGCTGGAGATTGAGGAGACTGCCCTGAAAAAAGAAGAGGACAAACTCAGTCAGGAACGTCTCGAAGACCTCCGTAAAGAGCTGGCGGAACTCAAGGATTCCTTCGCTGTGAAAAAAGCTCAGTGGGAGAACGAAAAACAGCGCGTGGACAATCTCTCAAAACTTCGTGAAGAAATCGATGCGGTCAGCAGCGAGATCCAGATTGCCCAGCAGAGCGGTGATCTCAACCGGGCTGCGGAACTGCAGTACGGCCGTCTCCCCCAGCTCAGAAAAGAGCTTGCACAGAGCGAAGAGGCCATGCATTCGGGAGAGGACTCCCTGGTCCACGACCGCGTGACAGACAACGAGATCAGCCGTATTATTTCCAGATGGACAGGGATCCCTGTCAGCAAGCTCACCGAGAGCGAGCGCAGCAAGACTCTGAATCTTGGCAGCGAGCTGCACAGGCGGGTCATCGGACAGGATGAGGCTGTGGAGAGGGTCACGGAAGCCATCATCCGCAGCAAGGCAGGAATCAAGGACCCTGACAAGCCCATCGGTTCCTTCCTCTTCCTGGGCCCCACCGGCGTCGGCAAGACCGAACTGGCAAAAGCCCTGGCGGCTGCCCTGTTTGACGATGAGAAAAACATGGTCCGCATCGACATGAGCGAATATATGGAGAAATTCTCGGTCTCCCGTCTGATCGGAGCGCCTCCCGGATACGTCGGATACGAAGAGGGCGGACAGCTGACCGAGGCGGTCCGCAGGAAACATTACTCCGTCGTTCTTTTCGACGAGATCGAGAAAGCCCATCCCGACGTCTTCAACGTCCTGCTCCAGGTGCTGGATGACGGACGAATCACCGACTCTCAGGGCCGGACCGTGGACTTCAAGAACACCATCCTGATCATGACCTCCAACATTGGGGCTCAGGAGATCCTGGCGGATATTGAGCGCCGCGGAAAAGCCGGCAGCGGAGGTGACAAGGTCAGGTTCAATTTTGACGAGAGCGAGGAGTTTGACGGCGTGCCCGCAGAGAAAGACGGGGAGACACTTTCGGATACTTTCTACAGTGAGCCGGAACACTGGGAGATTTCCTCCTCTACAAGGGAAAAAGTCCAGAAGATGCTCCGCGACACCTTCAGGCCCGAGTTCCTCAACCGTCTGGATGAGACCATCATGTTCAACCCGCTCTCCAAGAGCGATATCAAGGGAATCATCGACCTGATCGTCGAGGATCTCAACAGAAGACTGGCAGAACGCCGGATTTCGATCCGCCTCACGGACGAGGCCAAAAGCTTCGTCGCGGAAGCAGCTTACGACCCCGCTTACGGCGCACGGCCGCTCAAGCGCTACATCCAGAAGAATGTGGAGACAGCAAGTGCCCGCCTGATCCTGGCAGACCAGGTCTCCGAAGGAGATACGATTAAGATCGGCGTGCATCGCGGGGCGCTTAATGCCCAGGTCGTCCACAACGGTGAGGTCGAGTGAGCGCGATTTGCTGACTGCCCATGCTTGTGGCTGACCGGATTTGAGCAGACCCTGCTCAAATAGCCAAAAATACCCTGCAAACCTGCACACATGATTTAACATAGATGAAGGCATAGCCTCAGAATTGAAATACAGGCGGCCGGCCAGGCAGAATTCCATGCCCGGCCGGCCGCCCTCCGGCTCTCCTTATACGGTCCCTTATACGGGCTGAAAAAAATAAAAATATCTTGTTGACAAATATGGGAGGCAATCGTATACTATAGAAGCTGGCCAAAGGAAAAACAAAAGCTTTTGATCGGAGGCCGGAATTGAATATGGCGAGGTAGCTCAGCTGGCTAGAGCACGCGGTTCATACCCGCGGTGTCGAGGGTTCAAGTCCCCCCCTCGCTACTCCTTGAACCGGATGTCTTCAGGACATCCGGTTTTTTTCGTTTTAATCAGGAAGGCTGTAAATCCTTTATTCCTCTTAATCAGGCAGACTGACAATGCTTTGATTGTTCCGTCAGGCTGAAAATACGTAAAAGAGGAGATTGGAATTGAAAGAATAAAATCAATGAAAAAGACATGCAAAAAACTGTTTGAAAGAAGAGACTGGAATTGAATGAAAGACGAGAATAAAAAGAAATCAGGTCTTCGTAAAAGAATAAGGATGATTTTTGTGATTTCTCTGGTTCTGTATACTGCCTTCGTGCTTCTCGATGCTTTTGTCATTCCCCGCGATGTGATCAGTGTCTCGGAGATGATGGGGCTGGGGGCAGGGAAGAGCCGGCCGGGAATCAGTAAGCCGGACTATAAGCCTGTGATCACCAAAAACAGTTACCGCGACGGCAATATTTTTATAGAACTGAGTTCAGGGCGCTGGCTTGACACTACGTATTACATCGCGGATGTGAAGATCGTGGATCCGTCTCTCTTGAAGGTCGGACTGGCAGGGGACTCATTCGGCAGAAACCTGGCGGAAGTGACATCCGATATCGCGGAGAGAAATCACGCTGTTTTCGCGGTCAACGGGGACTATTACGGGTTCAGGGCATCCGGCTATGTCCTGCGGAACGGGCTGCTGTACCGCAGCGAATCGAATACATCCTACCCCTATGGGGAGGACCTTGTAATCTGGAAGGACGGCTCCTTTGAAATCATCGAGGAGGGGGCTTTTACCGCTGAGGAACTGCAGGAAGCGGGCGCTCAGCAGATCTTTTCCTTTGGCCCTGCCCTGGTGAACCACGGCGAAGTGAAAGTCGTGGAGGATGAGGAGGTGGAACGTGCGCAGATCACAAATCCGCGCACTGCCATCGGTATGATCGAGCCCCTGCATTACGTTATGGTGGTTTCCGACGGACGGACGGATGAGAGCCTGGGGCTGTCGCTTTTTGACCTGGGAAATCTGATGCAGGACTTGGGATGTGATGTCGCTTATAATCTGGACGGCGGCGGCTCATCGACTTTCTGGTTTAACGGAGAGGTGCTCAATAAGCCCACCACTTTCGGGGACGTCATACAGGAACGCCTGATCAGCGATATCGTTTATCTTGGTTACTGAAAAAGCATTGCGGTGCCCCGGTGTGGGGAAGCCCGGTGTAAGAAATCTCAGAGTGAGCTGCACGGATATGCGTAAAGCCTGGTGTTTGCAGACAGGAATGAGAAAGTCTGGCATGAGAAACTCTGGTATGCGGAAGCCCGGTGTGAGAGATTCCGGTGTGCGCAACCCCGGTATGCATAAGTCCGGTATGGATGGGGAAGAGGAGAGAAGATCGAGCATATGAGTGTAAAAACCAGCAGAATAACGGCTGAAAGGAACGGGAAATATAAAATAATACTGGTGCGGTATCTGGCGGCATCCGCATTCTTCGCTGTATTTGCCCTGGTGTATTACCGGTTCTCGCATGAGATCCGTTCACCCTGGATGACCTGGCTCTTTGCCTGGCCCCTGATTATGGGCGCGGTACCTGCCGCGCTTGAGTACCTGGGGATTCTGCCCGGCAGCGGGGAGGAATCAGAAGATGGACAGGAGGCCGGAGGACAGCAGAAAGACTTTTACCGTTTCGGAATCGCCGCTCTGACCTCGGCAAGCCTCCTGAGAGGGATCCTCAGGATCGCCGGAACTGATTCAGGGCTTGTGGACTACCTGTTTATCGCGGGGGCAGTCATGGCGGCAGCCGGGGCAGTGACCTATTTCCTGAAGGTGCGCCGTCCTGCCGGGAAAGAATCCTGAACAGGACATCTTTGGAGTTTTTTCTCCCGACGCGTCTGCGGCAACCGGACATTGATTAATTCATCAAACCATTCAATAGAAATACAACAGTCCCCTGAGACCTGTATGTGAGTCTCAGGGGACTGTTTTTTATCGCAGGGTGCCGTGTAAGGTATCTTTCGCATGATGGCGAACGGCAGCCCTGCGGGAGGACAGAGGGCGGCGTGGCTGCCTCTGCCTTATTGATTATCACAGCATACCGTTCGTCAGTGCTTCACGGTCACACCCCGATCAGGGCGTGGGAACAATCACTCGTCTTCTTCCTCTTCTTCATCATCGTCCGAGTTTCTGTTATCCCTCTTGTTCTTCTCTGCTGCTTTTCTTTTTGCCTCTTCTTCCTTCTCTCGTCTTTCTTCTTCCTCTCTCTCTTTCCTCTCTCTTTCTTCTCTTTCCCGCTTCTTCTTTTCCTCTGCCTTCTTTTTGTCTTTTTGTCCGACGCTGCAGTAGGTTGTCGGCTCTGTTCCCTTTACAAAATATTCATTGTAGGCGTGATTGCAGTAGTCGCTGACAGCCAGCTGGCCTGTATCAGGGCATATATAGGCGGTGGTGATACCGTCGGGCTGCTTGAATTCAGAGGCTTTCTTGTTGGCGGGAATGTTGGACATGATCTGTTTCCAGATGATCATGGCCAGGTTTTCCTCGTCTTTGGAGAGCTTGATATTGTTATCGTATCCCGACCAGACAGTCGCAGTGTAGTTGGGAGTAAAGCCTGAGAACCACACGTCGTTACTCTCTTCGGTCGTGCCGGTTTTGCCGGCCGTTTCAGTCGTATTAAAGTAGGCGGGCTGGCCGGTTCCCTTGGTCAGGACATCTTTCATGGCGCTTGTCAGAAGGAAGCAGGTCGTGCTCTTGAGGACGCGCTCCGACTCGGGTTTTGTGTTGTCCAGGAGGACGACCTCCTCCTGCTGTTCATTCGTGCCCTCCCTGGTGTTTTTGGATTCCGTGACACGGGTGACTTTGGTATAGAGCCGGGGAACTATGTATTTGCCGCCGTTGGCAATGGTGGAGAAAGCACCGTTGAGCTCTATATTGCGAACGCCGTAAGTGATTCCGCCCAGGGCCAGGGTCTGGTTGGCGTCCGAGAACACTTCTCCGTTGATCTCTTCGTTATCTATAAGGGTGTTGATGCCCAGCTTCTCCGCGTATTTGATGCCACGGTCAGGACCGATCTCGGTGAGGGTCTTGACGGCATAGATGTTGAGGGAGTCCTGAATCGCCTCGCGCATTGTGACGGTCCCGCGGTAGCCCTTGTACCAGTTGTGGACTTCAACGCCGTTTTCGTAGGTGTATTTCTCGTCCACCTGAGTGGTCGCCAATGTGTAGGGGCTGCCGTTTTTCTTCGCGTCCTTGTCGTCAAGGGCGGCCGAGAAGGTGCTGATGATCTTGAAAGTGGAACCGGGCTGGCGGGTTGTGTCGGTGGCCCGGTTGAGGGTCCGGCTGGCTTCCTTTTCACCGCGTCCTCCCAGCATAGCCACGACATAGCCGGTGTTCTGGTCGGCTACAGTCACGGAAATATTGGGTTGGGGAGCAAGCTCATAGTTTTCCTCATAGGAATCCTCCGGACCCATGACAGATTTGCGGAATGCTTCGATATCCTCTTTGGCGCGGGACTCGGATTCGTACATGATACTGTAATTTTCATCCTTCCCCAGGAAATAGGCCTGCATGCTGTTGCTGTCGTAGTTGGTCTGGGAGCCGTCGGGCGCGGTGACGGTCAGAGCGTAATTGAGGTAATATTTGGTCCCTTTGGGGAAGTTGCCGGATTTTTCGCTGCACTGTTTGTCCACAATGGCCTGAATATCGGAATCCTGTGTGGAATAGATCCTGAGACCTCCGCTGTAGAGGAGGGTAGTGGCCTGTTCCGCGGTGAGCGGATTCCCCTGGTTCAGAGTGCTGTCCTTCATCAGGTCCGGATCCTGAAGGTCGCGCAGGACCTGGCGGATCAACGCGTCGACAAAATAGGAATTGGCCTTGTTGTCTACTTTTTCCTTCTCTTTGTTGACTTTGGCGATTTTAGTGTAGACATCCTCCTTCAGTGCGCTATCGTATTCTTCCCTGGTGATGTAGCCCTGAGAGAGCATATGCTCCAGGACGACTTCCTGGCGCTCCCTGTTGTTTTCCTTATAAACTATAGGGTCGTAGGCGCTGGGATTCTGTGTGATTCCCGCGAGTACAGCGCACTCCGCCAGTGACAGATCTGCTGCGTGTTTGTCAAAATATCTCTGGGAGGCCGCCTCGACGCCCAGGGTGTTGTGGCCCAGGTTGATCGTGTTGAGATAGTTCAGCAGAATCTCGGATTTATCCATCATTTTCTCAAGCTGGTATGCAAGATACTGCTCCTGGATCTTTCTCTTGATCCTGTCCTGTGTGGTCTCGTTGGTCCAGTTTGTGAAGACATTGTTCTTGATCAGCTGCTGTGTGATCGTACTGGCACCCTCGGAAAAATCAAATCCGCCGGTGACGCCGACGTAGACGGCTCTGAAAATGCCGGGAATGTCGATGCCCCTGTGCTGGTAGAAGCGCTCATCCTCGATCGCGACGAAAGCGTGCTCAAGGTTCTCGGGAATCCCTTCCCGGGAGACCGGGATGCGGTTGGAATCCGTTGAGACAAGGGTAGCAGTCGTTTTGCCCTTTTTGTCATACACAAAGGTAGAATAACCCTTGGGACTGACGTCGATGCTGCCTATATCCGGAGAGACTTCAAGGATTCCCTTGTAGGTGCCGTAAGCGGCGCTTACTCCGATGACGCTTGTTGCCGCTGCGATTGCCAGCAGCAGCGTGGCGATCAGTATCTTGAACCTGGAAAAGCGCCTCTCTCCACGGGCCTTCAGCTCGTTCTTTTTTCTGTTCAGATTTTTTTTGTTAAATACCATAAATTAAATCCCTTCCCGTCCGAAAACGGACCCAGTTTTTCAGGATATGTGTCTGTATAATCTAAAACCATAGCAACCATTATACCAAATGTATTCCTTATATTAAACACGGAAAATGTGAAAAACTCGTTACACACTTGTGCACGCCACTTGTGCATTTGTGCTGTTCACGAATGTTTGGAGCGATGCGAAAGCGCGGGACGCGCGGAGCAGCGCGTGGTTTAATCATATATGTTTGCGTACCATTTTTTTCACAAATATTTATTTTTGATGGTATACTATATAAGGCATGCTCTGTTGATTTACGTCTGTTCGCCGCCCGGATGCCCGTGGCGGATTCAGGGGAGAAGATGATGGCGTCCGAATATCTGACGATCCGGGATTCCGGAAATGGCGAATATGAAGAAAAAAAATCCAGGTTTCTCGGGGAAGCTGTTCCTGTGTCCTCTGAGGAAGAGGCGGCTGCCTACGTGGCGGGTGTCCGCAAAAAGTATTATGACGCGCGCCACCACTGCTATGCCTGGGTTCTGGGAGAAGGCAGTGAGCGCAAAAAATCGTCTGATGACGGAGAGCCATCCGGTACAGCAGGCCAGCCCATACTGAAAGTCATCGAGGGGAGCGGATGCACCAATGTGCTCGTGATCGTGACCAGGTATTTCGGCGGAACGCTGCTGGGTACGGGCGGTCTGGTCCGGGCTTACACACAGGCTGCGCGCGCGGCGCTCGGGAACGCGGAGAAGGTGCGGATGTGCCTCTGCCGGCAGCTGGAGGTCACAGTGGATTACAGTTTCCTGGACCGCCTGCTATATGAACTGCGCCGCCAGGAGATTGAGATGGGAGAGACCGAATACGGCGCTCAGGTGACCCTACGCCTGACTGTAGAATCAGCCCGCGCGGAGCAGCTGCTCAAAACTATCACAGCTCTCACGAGCGGGGGAGCTTCTGTCAGGGAAGTGTCGGAGGGATTCTTCCCGGTCGGAGTCTGATGACCGGAGTCTGATAGTCGAAGCCTTAAGATCAGGATCCGATGATGAATGCCTGATGGCAGGTGCCGGTATGATGTGCAACCAACTGTCCATACTGTAGAAAGGGGGCATCATGGAAGACAGAAATCAGGAATATGAAAAGCTGCTCCGGGAGCTGCTCGAATCGAGACAGTATACAAAACTGCGGCAGACATGCGCGGATATGCAGACTGCGGATATCGCAGCGGTTATGGACAATATGGAGGATGAGGAATCTCTGAAGATTTTCCGTATCCTTCCCAAACAGATGGCGGCGGATGTATTCGCGGATCTGGAGATTGAAGATCAGCAGTACATTATCCAGTCCCTGTCGGACCGTGAGGCATCCGGCATCATTGACAATCTGATGGCGGATGACGCGGCGGACTTCCTCGAAGAGATGCCCGCCAACGTTGTCAAAAAGATCCTCAGCAATGCGCGCCCTGACACACGGGCGGATATAAATCACCTTCTGAGGTATCCGGAGGACTCGGCAGGAAGCATCATGACGGTCGAGTATGTCGACCTCAAGGAGAGCATGACTGTCAGGGATGCCATAGACAGGATCCGCAAGATCGGTCTCGACAAAGAGACGGTCAATGTGTGTTACGTAGTTGATCCTCAGCGCGTGCTGCTGGGCACGGTCGCCCTCCGCTACCTGGTCATGGCGGATCCCGACACTGTGATCGGGGAGATGATGAATGAAAACATCATCAGCATCAATACCACGACTGACCAGGAAGAAGCGGCCATGCTCTTCCAGAAATACGACTTCACGGCCATGCCGGTCGTTGACAACGAAAACCGCATGGTCGGAATCATCACCATCGACGATATCGTCGATATCATCCAGGAAGAGGCCACAGAGGATATCGAAAAGATGGCAGCTATCCTGCCCACGGACCGTCCCTATTTTAAGACAAGCATTCTGGAGACCTATAAGGCCAGGATGCCCTGGCTCCTGTTCCTGATGATCTCGGCAACATTCACCGGGGCGATCATTACCCGCGCGGAGGGTGCCCTGGCCAAATATGTGATCCTGACAGCCTATATTCCCATGCTGATGGATACCGGCGGTAATGCGGGTTCCCAGGCCAGTGTCTCGATCATACGTGGTATCTCGCTGGGAGAGATTGAGTTCAGCGAAATGGTCAAGGCGGTCTGGAAGGAGATCCGCGTGGCCGCCCTGTGCGGAGTGACCCTGTCGGCCTGCAATTTCGTGAAACTGATGGTGGTTGACCGCATACCCATGACGGTGGCCCTGATCGTCTGTATCACTCTGGTGGTCGTGGTCCTGGTGGCAAAGATCATAGGCTGTGTGCTTCCTCTTACGGCGGAACATATCGGATTTGACCCCGCCGTCATGGCAAGTCCCTTTATCACGACGATCGTGGACGCGATCTCCCTGACGGTCTACTTTACGATTGCCAAGACAATCCTCCATATATAGTCCTGTATATAAGCAGGAGGAGAAAAACATGGTTGACATATACGGAACGATTGGTCCCTCCTGCAGTTCGCAGGAGACACTTACAGAGATGTTTCGGGCCGGGATGACCGGAGTCAGGCTCAATCTGTCGCATATCAGCCTTCGCGAGAGCGCGGAGCAGATTGAAAAACTGCATGCAGCCGCCCGCGCTGCCGGGGTCAATCCCATTCTTCTGATTGACATGCAGGGGCCGGAACTGCGGATCGGCCGCATGAAGGAAGCCCTGGTCCTGCGGGAGAAGGAAAAAGCAGTGCTGTTTTGTGAAACAATAAAGGCAGAGGATCTGCTGAAGTACTGCGGGGAAGGAACGCCGGGTATTCCGGTGCCGGATGCGGTCTGTGCCCCTTTGGAAAAGGGGATGGAAGTGCTCCTTGACGACGGCAGGATCGGCCTGAGGATCACGGAGGGCAGGCGCAATCATGCGTCGGCGGAAGTGGTAAGAGGAGGGACACTCACGGGCAGGAAGAGTGTCAAAGTGCCCGGTCTGGACATACAGATGCCGACGCTTACATATGCGGATATCGAAAATATCCGCGATGCGGCTTCTTTCGGCGTGACGGGCATCATGCAGCCCTTTGTCCGAAGCGGAACGGATCTGGACGAAGTGTACAATGCTCTCAGGAAATACGGGGGACAGCACCTTCGGGTGGTCGCAAAGATTGAAAACCAGGCCGGCATGAGGCGGATCGACAGCCTGCTGCCCGCCTGTGACGCGATCTGTATCGCCAGGGGGGATCTGGGCAACGACATGCAGCTGTGGGAACTGCCCGCGGCGCAGAAAAAGATTTCCGCTGCCTGCCGGAAAGCGGGAAGATATTTTATGGTGGCGACCCAGATGCTGGCCAGTATGACAGACTGTGCTGTGCCCACCAGAGCAGAGGTCAATGATATATTCAACACGGTTGCAGACGGTGCTTCCGGTGTCATGATTACCGGAGAGACAGCGGTAGGAAAGTACCCTGTGGAGGCTATTCGTTTCCTGGCGAATACAGCCCGGCAGGGAGAACTGTACAGAAATAAGGGGAGGAAGCTATGAAATGTCCTTATTGCGGAAGTGAAGATACCAGAGTGTCGGATTCAAGGCCGGTGGAGGAAAACAATTCCATCCGCCGACGCAGGGTCTGCGATTCCTGCAAGCGCAGGTTCACCACCTATGAGAAAATTGAGATGATCCCTATGATCGTCATCAAAAAAGACAACAATCGCGAGCCCTACGACCGGTCCAAGATCGAAGGAGGGATTCTCAGGGCATGCCATAAGCGCCCGGTCAGTATCAATCAGATCAAGCGTGTCGTGGATGAGATTGAGAAAGAGATCTATGACCGAGAAGAAAAGGAGATTTCCAGCTCCGAGATCGGAGAACTGGTCATCAAGAGAGTCCACAGCCTGGATCCTGTCGCCTATGTGCGTTTTGCCTCCGTGTACAGAGAGTTCAAGGATGTCAATACTTTTGTGGAGGAACTGGGAAAGCTTCTTGAGCAGGATAATCTGCGGGCAATGAAGGAAGGCGGCAGACCATCATAACTGGTGAAAAATTCCACAATAACTGCGAGAATATTTTCATTATAACTGCGTGTAGAATTCCATTAAAACTGCGAGAATATTTCCTTATAACTGCGAGAATATTTCCAGGATAACAGTGTAAATGTTTTTCCGCATAAAATGCATAAAATTACAGCGCTCCGCGCGGCAGATTACTACAAGGCCGCGCGAGGCGCTGTATTTTTTTATGACACTGCCCGTGTAAGGATATTTTCCGCCTTACGGCGGACACTGGCGGGTCGGGGGCAGAGGGCGGCGTGGCCGCTTCTACCCTATAGACACTGCCCGTGTAAGGTATTCTTTACCGGTCCGGGCCGTCGCAGGTCACTTTAATTCCCAGAGACGCGAGTCTGTCAAAAAAGTCCGGAAGGCTCTTTTTCACAGCCTCCGCGCCCCGGATCCTTCCGCCGACGGAGGCCATCATGACTGCGAGGGCCATCACAATGCGGTGGTCATTGTGCCCGTCCAGGATTTCTTCGGGATGACACGCACCCGGGAAAACACGTATGCGGTTTTCCTCGATTTCTGTTCTGACCCCCATCTTTGCCAGCTCCTGCTGCATGGCGAGGCCGCGGTCGCTCTCCTTGATCTTCAGGCGTTTTGTGCCGGTAAATAAAGCGCCGTGCCTCAGGGCAGAGGCTGCCATGAGAACCGGTCCCAGATCCGGACAGTCGGAGAGATCGATGGCCGGACAGCCTTCATCGATCTGCCGGAAGAGCATTTTGTAAACCCTGTCTCCCTGGAGACTGTCTTCTCTCAGACCATCGACAGTGACATTTCCCCCTGTCAGGTTGAGAGCGTCAAAGAAAGCGGCGCCGGACCAGTCACCTTCCACGCTAACATCCCGGGGAGTATAGACCTGATTTCCCGGAATGGCGATCGTGCGGTCATCCTCCCACTGAACATTCACACCGAAGGAGCGGAGGGCCTGTATAGTCATGAATATATAGGACCGGCTCTCGACAGGACCGGTTATACGGATCCGGCTGTCTTCCCGCAGAAGAGGAAGGGCAAAAAGCAGGCCGCTGACAAACTGGCTGCTGATATTGCCAGGCACCGCGTACTCGCCGGGGGAGAGAACTCCGCGGACCAGGAGGCTGCTTTCTTCCAGCCGGAACAGCAGATTCCGGTCGGCGCTGATTTTTTCGAAGACCGAGAGGGGCCTCCTGAAGAGGGCGGGACTGCCGGTCAGCTTCATTGGCTGACCGCTCATGAGACAGACGGGAATCATAAAGCGGAGTGTGCTGGCGCTTTCTCTGCAGGAGAGAAGAGCCGGTTTCTGTATTTTCTCCACATCGATTCCTTTTACGGTCACCTGCCTGCCCTTGAAATGAAGTTCTGCTCCCAGCGCTCTCAGGCAGTCCATTGTAGCCAGGATATCTTCTGAGGAATCTACATTTGAGACCAGACTGGTCCCGTCCGCCAATCCGGCGCAGATCAGCAGCCGGTGGGCCATGCTTTTCGACGGCGGGGCGCTGATATGCCCCTGAGCTTTTGAAGGTGAGATCGTAACGATCATATCTGTAAAAGGGCCTCCCTCTGTTTGAATCCGGGCTTTGTCCGCCTGCTTTCTGACTGAACGGGCCTTGTCCGCCTGCTTTCCGCCTGCTTTCTGACTGAGCGGGACTTGTCCGCCTGCTTTCTGACTGAGCGGGCCTTGTCCGCCTGCTTTCCGCCTGCGCAGGTCAAAAAGCCCGGGCCGCGGCGGTCAAAACGCTGACCGTATCAGATGTTTTTAAGTGATCAGACAGAGTAACTGAGCCTTTCCAGTATCCTGGCCATTACATCTTCGGGGGAAATGTCGTTGGGCACGCGCTCGTCAGAGACCGCGCAGTAAATCGGGTAGCGTTTTTTGTGCAGGGCGACGACCTTGTCCCTGGTATTTGCCAGGGGCCTGTCATCTGCGGGAAGGATCTGCTCCAGAGGCCGGTCCAGGAAGATGATGATCCCGTTCTTTTTCAGGGCGTCGACGTTCTGAGGCCTGAGGATGGCGCCGCCTCCGGTGGCGATGATCATCCCGGTTCTGGGTGACAGAATGCGGGTCATTTCGGATTCGACATCGCGAAAATACCCCTCTCCGTCGACCGCGAAAATCTCTGTGATCGGGCGCTGCTCTGCCTCGATGATCATGTCGTCTGTGTCAGCCAGATCCCTGCCCAGGGTCCTGGACAGGAGAGTGCCGACCGTTGTCTTTCCGGCCAGGGACATACCTGTGAGAACGATGTTTCTCCTGGTGTTCAGGACCTGATTGTAGATCCGGTCGGTCGCCGGGGCGCTGATTTCCGAGTCAGTGAACAGTTCCGCCGCGCGGACTGCGCACTCGGCCAGCATATACAGCCCGCCGGCCGCCGGGATGCCTTTTTTCTCTGCCTCCAGCACCAGCACGGTGCGCAGGGGATCGCAGACGACATCGATCACACCGCAGACACAGGGAAGACGGTCCAGGTCCACGGGGCAGGAATCGATATCCGGAAACATGCCGCAGGGCGTTGTGTTGATCAGGATTTCCGCGTCAGCGTATTTTTCATAAATCTCTTCATAGGACAGGGCGCCGTCTTTTCCGGTCCGGCTGACACTGCGGATCAGACTGCAGCCCAGGCCGGTGACGACGGCATGTGCAGTCCTGCCGGTCACTCCCGTCCCCAGGACCATGACCTTTTTTCCTCTCAAATCCAGACCGGCTTTTAAGATCAGGCTCTTTAATCCCTGATAAGCTGTGTTGAAGCCGCAGAGCTTTCCGTTTCGATTGACGATGGTGTCAACGGCGCCGATTCTCTCGGCTTCCCGGCTGATCTCGTCCAGCAGGGGGATTACTGTCTGCCGGATAGAATCTGCCACATTGATTCCCCTGAAATTGCGTTCACGAATAAAGGCGTCCGCCTGACAGGGGGTCATCTCATGGAGTTCATAGCTGTACAGGCCTGTTAATTCATATATGTCATGCAGGGCTTTGGAGAAATTGTCAGAAAAGCTTTCTCCGATAAATCCATATTCCATTATTTACCTCCGATGGACCTCCACCCCATTCGGTGCACTGGCTCCTATGGATGTGGTTCTCTCCCGATTCTCTTTATAGAGCATGGAGACCATCCTGCGGAACGCGCTTGTGCCGGTCATCCGGCCGGGGGCTTTCCGATGTAGTCGGTGCCGAACCTCAGCGCCAGCAGGTCACACAGAACGAGGGCGGTGACACAGTCAGCGACAACTCTTGCTCTGTGCACGATGGCGGGATCATGCCTTCCGCTGATCGCAAGCTTCTGCTCAGTTTTGCGCAGAAAATCAACCGTTTCCTGCTCTTTATAGATGGACGGCGTCGGCTTGACCGCGCATCTGAAGAGAAGCGGTATGCCGTTTGTAATCCCGCCGTTTATTCCGCCGTTATGATTGGTTTTGGTGATGATCCTTTCGTCCTGAAGGGCAAAGCTGTCGTTGGCAAGGCTCCCCCTCTGGTCTGCCAGGGAAAAACCGTCCCCGAATTCGACGCCTTTGACTGCGGGAATGCTGAACAGGGCGTGGGAGAGCAGGCCTTCCACAGAATCGAACCAGGGCTCGCCGACTCCCTCAGGAAGTCCGGTCACGGCAGTCTCCAGGATGCCTCCTACGCTGTCGCCCTCTGCGGCAGCTTCTTTTATGGCCGCCCGCATTTTGTCCGCCGCATCCCCGTCCAGAACAGGGAAGTGCAGACCGGACAGTGTCTGAATATCAGCCTCAAGGTCCAGGAAATGACGGTCGGAGATTCCCGCGCATCTGGCTATGTGGGTCCCGATCAGGATCCCGTTTTTTTCCAGAGCGGACTGGGCGATCGCGCCCGCTGCGACCAGGGCAGCCGTCAGCCTGCCGCTGAAGTGCCCGCCGCCCCTGTAGTCCTCGTATCCGTGATATTTGCAGAAAGCCGTGTAGTCCGCGTGTCCGGGTCTGGCCAGGGACCGGGCTGCGGAATAGTCACGGCTCTTTATGTTTTCGTTGGGGATCAGAATGCAGACGGGGGTTCCTGTCGTGAAGCCCTTATACACACCGCTCACGATGCGGAAGCGATCCTGTTCCACGCGGCCTGTGGAAATACTGCCGGCAGGACGGCGGAGCAGAAGCTTTCCTGCGATGTAATCTTCGTCCACCGGAATTCCCGGAGCAAGGCCGTCGAGCACGGCGCCGATTTCGGGGCCGTGGCTCTCACCGAAGAGAGTGAGGGAAACACTGTTTCCAAAAGTATTTTTCATAATTTCGAATCCTCCCCGGGGCAGGCTTCAGTCTTCTGCATAACTTCCGGTAATCCCGGTATTCCCGGGACATCCCCCCTGATGAGGTCCTCCTGATACTGTCTGGAGACAGCCATCGTATTCTTCATGAAGATCAGATAGTACTGTCTGAGCACATCATCTGTAATATAGGAAATGTTCAGTTCCAGAACCCTTTTTTCCTGTTCTTCGTCAAGAACCGGAAGCCCGCGCTCTTTCTTGCAGGCGGCAACTGACCGGACAGCCTCCATCCGTTTCTGAAAAAGTTCTGCCATCATGCGGTCTGTCTCACGGATCTTTTTTCTGGCCTCTTCCAAATCTCTTACCATGGTTTTCGTAAAACCTCCATTTTCTGCCGGCGGGGATCTTCTGCTCCAACAGGGCAGCGGCGGCCATGAAATCTTCCCTCTGCCCTGCCTTCCGCTTATGCTGCAGGGCATAGGGCATAAGAATCAATTACTCCGGCTGTGTCAATATCCCGACCTGCCAGTGTACGCCGCAAGGCGGAAAATACATAACATGGGACGTGTCATTAAAAAAATACCGCGCGGAGTGTGATCCACACGGTACCGTCTGCTGAATCCGATTACTGAAAGCATTTCAGAAATCAGAACTAATACTTGAAGTACATAAATCCGGGTTTTCCCGCTGAATAGTGTCTGAGACGTCCGCATATTAAACCGTCGGGCGGTCTGGACAGGTACGATGATCCCGTTCAGAACGAAAGCCCGCAAAAGTGAAGCGGCGCGCTGTTTGATCATACATGTTTGTGAACAGCAGGTCATGGCCACATGTGTGAAAAAATAGCATCATTCACAGGGTTTGTCAACATAAAGGCCTGCCTGCAAAAAATGTTGAAAAATATCCACTGCTGTTATAGAATTAGAAAAGTATTGACGCGACTATTTCAGGAGGTACTTTTTATGATTTCTGCTAGTGATTTCAGGAATGGCATTACAATTGAGAAAGACGGCAGTGTTCTCGAGATTATTGAATTTCAGCATGTTAAACCCGGCAAGGGCGCAGCCTTCGTCAGAACTAAGCTGAAAGATATTATTAACGGCGGCGTTACAGAGACGACATTCAGACCTACAGAGAAATTCCCTCAGGCCAGGATCGACCGCAAAGAGTATCAGTATCTGTATCAGGATGGCGAGCTCTATGCGTTCATGGACACTGAGACTTTCGATCAGATTTCCCTGGGCAGGGATATTGTCGGCGACAACATGAAGTTCGTCAAAGAGAACGACATGGTCAAGGTCAATTCGTACAACAACAAACCGTTTGCGATTGAGCCCCCGATGTTCGTCGAGCTGGAGATCACGGACACTGAGCCCGGATTCAAGGGAAATACTGCAACAGGCGCGACAAAGCCCGCGACCGTCGAGACCGGCGCGCAGGTCAGCGTTCCGCTTTTCTGCAATATCGGCGATGTGATCAAAATCGACACCAGATCCGGTGAGTATCTGTCCAGAGCTTAAGGACAGACTGTTCAGAATGCCGTTTTCCAGGTAAATACATTTCCTGAATATTCATTTTTCAAAAAAGATTGAGAAGACAGTGAGAGGCAAGGCTCACTGTCTTTTTCTTTTATATTTTTTGGAGGATGAATTGGATGAGTAATGAATACAGGACAAAGGCCGGTTCCGGAAACAGCCGGAAGAGCGCGCAGCTGCACCGCGCCTGGAAAAAAGATTATTTTGAAATGCTGCGCAAAGAACTGGAGCGGCTTAAGGGCGAAGACGTGGATATCACCTACCGCGATGTGCGCAAGAATAACGGGGTGTACAGAAAGGCCTGCACGGTGCGCTTTCACGACGCGCAGGTCGCGCCCACCATCTATCTGGATCCTTATTATGATCACTATCTGCATGGGGAGGCAGTCTCGGAATCGGCAGAAAACATTTTAAAATATTGTAAGAAGAAGACACCGGACATCAGTTTTCCGGAGAATTTCTTCAGGGACTACGACACAGTGTCCGGGAGACTGGGGGTTAAACTGGTGGGAACACAGCGGAATCTTGAGATGCTGCGGGAAATTCCCCACATCGAGTTCGAGGATATGTCCGCAGTTTTCTTTTATCTGCTGGAAGACCCGGCATTCGGGAACGGCATGATCATTGTGCGCAATACGGACATGGAGCGCTGGCAGAAGACTCCCGGTGAACTCATGGAACAGGCGCTGAAGAACTGCGCATCTCTGCTGCCGCCCGTATTCCGCTCCCTGGCTGATGTCCTGGAAGTGCTCCGTCCCGCTGATGAGGGAAACCTCTATCTGCTGACTAATGAATCCGCCCTGTATGGCGCCGCGGTACTGCTGTACCCGGGTATACTGCAGGAAATCTCGGAGTATCTGGGAGGAAGCTTTTTCGTGCTTCCCAGCTCCGTGCATGAAGTGATCCTGCTCCCGGATCACGGTGAAGAGGCCGGGGATCTTCTGGAAATCGTGACAGAGATCAACCACACCCAGGTCGCGGAAGAGGAAATCCTGACTGACGCGGTCTACAAATATGATCCCGGAGACGCTTTCATACGCAGGATGGCATAAAGATTGCCGCTCAAGGGCCTGCCTGAAAAAGAAAACGGCGCAAGCCGGGAATCCGCCTTGAAAAAAGAAAGCGGGACAAGCTGAGGATCCGCCGTGTAAACAGAAAACCGGCCAGGTTTCCAGACAGATTTCCTGAAATGCCGGCGGAATCGGGAGGCAGGCGGCTTCCTGAAGAAAAACAGCTCACAGCATCAAAGGCGGGACCGCATGCGGCCCCGCCTTTGATGTCCGCCGAGGCTGCCGGGGATTAAGAATGCGGCAGCCTGCAGGCGTAAAGCATGGATATGCACTTGAGAAGGATCAATTTCGAGTGCCTGCTTATGTAATATGAGCTGCAGGAGCAACCCATGGAAGCAGCTTATTTCCCTTTTTAAAACTGTTTTAAAACTGTTTTTCCGTAAAACTCTCCTTTTTAAAGGTAAAAACAGTGTTCTCTTTCTTCTATAAATAAATATTCAAATTCGAAATCAATATTTAAATTCAAATTCAATATTCAAATTAATAATCAATATTCAAATTTAAAATTATCAAATTCTCAATTTAAATTCAATTTAAATTCGAACAGTCACAGAGTAAATATTCTAATATACCAACGGACGAAAATCCGCTTTCCGGAAACTCAGGTCCCCGAGAAAAAATTATCATCAACATGGGCGTGATAATCCTGGATGAATTTGATAAAACGCGATACTGCGGGAATCTGGTACTTTCCGGCCAGGTATCCCATATAAACGGTGTGGTAGAACTTCTGGTCGGGATTTAGAGGCCTGATACAGAGGCCGGGACGGTGGATATAGTCCACGTCCGCGACAAGAGCGATACCGAATCCCTCTTTGACCAGGGAGGAAATGCCGTTTTCATCGGGCGATTCGCAGATAATGGATGGACGAAGGTTGTAGCGGCGGAAAAAGTTCTCAGTCGCCTTACCAAGTCCCGAGGTGTGGTCGTAGGTGAGCACAGGATATTTACTGAAGTGCTCCGCGTCAATATGAGTCAGTTTCACAAGGGGGTGGTTCTGAGGAAGGATGACCACCATTTCCTGCTTCAGCAGGGGGATGAAACGGATCGACATTTCGCTCGTATCCCTGGTGCCGAAAATGATGTCGTATTTACCGCTTTTGAGACCGGCTATATTCTGGGCTGTGATCCCCTGATAAAAATGAAAGACAATATCCTTGTTCTCTTCCAGATTCATGAAAGCCCTGACGGTCAGCGGGATAAAATTGGTGGACAGAGGAGACACATACGCGACCGAAATCTCACCGCCGCTGCAGGCAATCTGCTGCATCTTACGCTCCGCAACGTCTATGTCCTCCAGGATCTTTTCTGTGTATTCCAGAAAAATCTGACCGGCCTTGGTCAGGATCACGTTTCTTCCCACGCGCTCAAAAAGCATTACACCCAGCTCGTTTTCCAGTGCATAAATAGCTCTGGAGAGAGAAGGCTGGGAAATCCGCAGATTTTCCGCGGCATGATTGAAATGCTGTGTTTTTGCAGCCTGGTAAAAATACTGAAGCTGGTTCAGGGTCATATGACTATACCTTCCTTATATAATCAATATAATCAGCTTTTTTGCAACAAATGTATATGCTCCCCTCCATGGCTGAGTGCTGCAGCCGGTATCTGATAAAAGCTGTCAAGGGTCTTATTAATGTATTTATCTATATATAAGTGCATTATACACTTTATTTTCTATACATTCAAAGCATTGAATCAATGCAATAATGGTATTGGAAGTGCTTTCATACAGATTTTATAATCTCATTAGACAAAATTAACAGTCGTAAATGTGCTAAAAGCCATTAATATATTAAAAATTGCCAATATACGAAGAGCTGTTTGTATATTAAAAAACATTAATGCACTAAAAACTGCTAATATGAATGTTTTCTATAAATCTATTCATATTGCTAATGTATTAAATGACCGGCTGTTAAAAAATTTTTGTAACAGTCTGATCGTTCGGAAGGGCGGATGATCAGATATGGCCGGCGCCTGACGGCGCCTTTTGTAACAGCTTAGGGGTACATGAAATCAGATTAATACCAGTAAAACAAGTAAGAGGTACCGGCACGAAACTGCCCCGAATGAAAGAGGGTCAGTGAGCGCCGGATTCATTCATGTCCCGGAACGGAGGAAAAATGGCAGAGAGACTTACAGGACACACAGAGCTGGTTGGTCTGATTGCATATCCGATCAGGCATTCCAGTTCACCAGCAATGCATAACGAAGCATTTGCCTATCTTGGGCTGGATTATGCGTATCTCGCATTTGAGGTTGATAACAGCACTCTTGAGGACGCGGTAAAAGGAATCCGGGCTCTGAAACTGGTTGGCTCAAACGTTTCCATGCCCAACAAGACCGTAGTGGGAAAATATCTTGATAAGCTTTCTCCGGCAGCAGAGCTGGTTGGCGCTGTCAATACGATCGTCAACAGAGACGGCGTTCTGGAAGGACACATCACCGATGGTATCGGTTATATGGCTTCCCTTCGGGACTATGACATCGATGTGATCGGAAAGAAAATCACCGTAGTCGGCGCGGGCGGAGCTGCGACTGCTATCGAGATCCAGGCTGCGCTTGACGGTGTCAAAGAGATTTCCATCTTTAATATCAAGGACAAATTCTATGCGGCCGGTGAAGAGACCGTCCGCAAGATCAACGAGAAGACAAACTGCAAGGCGAAGATTTTCGATCTCGCCGACAAGGACGCTCTCCGCGAGGAGATCGCTTCCAGCTATCTGCTGGCAAATGCCACCGGCGTGGGCATGAAGCCTCTGGAAGGCCAGACATGGCTTCCCGATGCATCCTATCTGCGCCCCGACCTGATCGTGACCGATACTGTTTACGCTCCTGCAGAGACTGAGTTCCTCCGTATTGCCAAGGAAGTCGGCTGCAAGCAGATGAACGGTTTCGGAATGATGCTGTTCCAGGGAGCAGCTGCATTTAAAATGTGGACCGGACATGATATGCCGATCGAGCATATGAAAGAGGTCCTGGGAATCCGCTACGGCGAATAACAGCATTTTTCTGAAAGGAGAAAAATATGGGTAACGTAATCGAAGTCCGCGGTGTCAAAATCGGTGAAGGTGTTCCGAAGATCATCGTTCCCATCGTTGGCGTGACAAAAGAAGAGATCCTGGCTGCCGCCGAATCTTTTAAAGAAGTCCGTCTGGATCTGGTCGAGTGGCGTGTCGACTGGTTTGAGGGCGTCTTTGATTTTGCCAAGGTTGAGGATGTTCTGAAAGATCTGCGCGCTGCTCTGGGCAATGTTCCGATCCTCTTTACCTTCCGCACATCCAAAGAGGGCGGCGAGAAGCCGATCGAGCCCGCTGACTACGCTAAGCTGAATATCTCTGCAGCGAAGACCGGTCTGGTCGACCTGGTCGACGTTGAGGCTTTCACCGGTGATGAGATCGTCAAAGAGATCATCGAAGGCGCTCATGCCGCGGGTGTGAAGGTCGTTGCGTCCAACCACGATTTCGGCAAGACTCCCGACAAGGATGATATCGTCGGAAGGCTCCGCAAGATGCAGGATCTGGGAGCTGATATTCCCAAGATCGCAGTCATGCCCAAGAATAAAAAGGATGTTCTGGTCCTTCTGAGCGCGACTGAGGAGATGGCAACAGATTATGCTGACCGTCCTATCATCACCATGTCTATGGCAGGAACCGGCCTGATCAGCCGCCTGAGCGGAGAAGTCTTCGGAAGCTCCTGCACATTCGGCGCTGTCGGCAAGGCTTCCGCCCCCGGACAGATGAACGCGGCCGATCTGGACACCGTCCTGAATCTGATCCACAACAGTCTCTGATGACATGGGAGCATCAGGCTCCCGGATGAATATGAGCCGCATAACGCTCCCTGGGAATGTTATGCGGCATGTTCTATGCTTGCAGTTTTGTAAAAAATGATCCAGCCCGCCATGCTGCGGGGCCCAAAAGGGGGTGTGGAAAAAAGTGAAAAAAGTATTGTATTATCTCGATGAATACCTGGAAGAATTCGTCATGACCATCATGCTGATCCTGATGGCTCTGATCATGGGAATACAGGTCACATCGCGATATGTGTTTGGTATGTCACTGTCCTGGTCTGAAGAAGTGACACGTTACCTGTTCATCTGGTCTGCTTTCATCAGTGTCAGTCTCTGCACCAAGAAATGCATTTCCATCAAGATCGACCAGTTCATAAAGATCTTCTCCCGGCGCGGGAGAGCGCTGATCAAGATCATCAATCTGGCGATCGAGTTCGTCTTTTTTGTCTATCTGGTTCCTTATGCCTGGCGTTATCTGATGACGACGATCCAGAGCGGTCAGGTCAGTCCCGCATGCGGGATTCCCATGTACATTGTCCAGTCGGCTCCCCTGATCTGTTTTGTTTTGTGTGCCTTCCGCATTGTGGAGCGCTGGTTCCTGGAATGGCACAATTTCCTCCACGACGAGGAGCTCAAGCAGTGGCCTTCCCTGATCGGCCCTGAATCCAAGGAAACCGGCGGCGAAAGCAAATAAGAAGGTCCGCGAATAACGGAACGGACTCGCAGTTTGCATCACTTCAGCCGTTTTCCCCGCCGCTATTTATGACACGACCGATGAAATTTATTTTCCGCATTGCAGCGGACACGGAACGGTCGGGGCGCAGAGGGCGCGTGGCCGCCTCTGCCCTATTCTTACCGCGGCGGTAAAATGGATAATAGAATATCCGTAAAGCATTTCAGACATAAGGGGGAAGAACATATGTCACCTGTTGTTGTTTTTATATTGTTTGCACTTTGTCTTCTGATCGCCATTCCCGTATCGATCACACTGGGAATCGTCGCGGTCCTTCCCGGGGTCTTTGACCCCTCATTTACAGCCAGTGCCAGCTACGTCATCCGCTCCATGGTGGGTGGTATCGACAGCTTTCCGCTGCTGGCGGTTCCCATGTTTGTCCTCGCGGGCATCCTCATGGCGCGCGGACAGATCTCAAAACGTCTCTTTGATGTTTTCTCCTATTTCCTCGGCAAGCGCACGGCCGGTATCCCCTGTGCCGTCATTATCACATGCCTCTTCTACGGAGCTATCTCGGGATCTGCGCCGGCAACCGTTGCGGCGGTCGGCAGTATGACGATTCCGCTTCTGATCGACATGGGATACGACAAGGTCTTTTCGACAGCCATCGTGGCTGTTGCGGGCGGCCTTGGAGTTATCATTCCGCCGAGTATTCCCTTTATCATGTATGCCATGGCCTCCGGAGCCTCGGTCAGCGACCTGTTCCTGGCCGGTATCGTTCCCGGAATCCTGATCGGCTTCCTTCTGATGGCCTATGCTTTTGTTTACTGCAAGAGACATGGTGAGGACCGTGAGAAGATCGACAGCCAGATCAAGGTCCTTCACGACAAGGGATTTTTCAAAGTCTTCAAAGAGAGCTTCTTCGCGATCCTGAGCCCGGTCATCGTACTTGGCTGCATCTATTCCGGCGTCGCTTCGCCGACAGAGGCTGCGGTCATCTCCGTGTTTTACTCTCTGATCATCAGTATGTTCATCTATAAGACACTGAAGTTCAAGGATCTGTGGTCCATATTGACAGAAGCCATGAAGACCTATGCGCCGATCATGTTCATCCTGGCAGCATCCACTGCATTCTCCCGTGTCCTGACACTGATGCAGGTGCCCCAGATGGTCAGCGCCTTTATCCTCGAAAACTTCACGAACAAGGTCATCCTCCTTCTCGTGATCAACTTCTTCCTGCTGATAGTGGGTATGGTCATGGATACTACACCCGCGATCCTCATCCTCTCGCCGATCCTGCTTCCGATCGTCACCGCTGTGGGCGTCAATCCCATTCACTTCGGTGTCGTGATGGTAGTCAACCTGGCGATCGGCTTCGTGACACCTCCAATCGGCGTAAACCTTTTCGTGGCGAGCTCCCTGACAGAGGTTCCGGTAATGGAAATCGCGAAAAAGGCAATGCCCATGATCATCATGTTCCTCATTGCGCTGCTGCTGATTACCTATATTCCCGCAATCAGCCTGTGTCTGCTGGGATGAGAACGTGCCTGCAAAAAACAGCGGGCTCCTGTGTTTATATCCCATGCGGGGGATAATGAGCCGGTGCGGCAGAGGGAATCCGTCCCCGTGCGCGGTCCGGCCTGCAGGGACCTGTATCTGTAAAAGGCGTGTGTAGGAGGAGAATAAAAAAATGAAAAAACAGAAAAGAATCTGCAGCGCCGCTGTTGTACTTGTCATACTTGCGGCTATGCTTTTAAGCCTTTCGGGCTGCGGGAAGAAGTCGGTCGGAGAAGGTGAGACTATGACTTACGCCTGGCCGCTCGGTACTTCCAGCCCGGAAGACACTGTCACACAGATTTACGCCGAGCGCTTTGCGGAAGAAGTGGAGCGTCTCTCGGACGGAAAGATGAGGATCCAGGTCTATCCCAACAGTATCGTGGGCGGAGACAGAGAGCTTCTGGAGTCCTGCAAGGACGGAGATATTCCCTTTGTCGTGCAGAACACAGCTCCCCAGGTCACTTTCCTTCCCGACATCGCTGTCTTCGATATGCCCTGCCTTTTCGACAGCATTGACGGCGTCAGAGAGCATATTGACAATGAAGATTTCATGAAGCAGGTTCAGGAAGTCTACAAGAAAGGCGGCTATGAACTGCTGGGATATGCTGACCAGGGATTCCGTGTAATGACGACCAACAGGGCTGTCCACACTGTCGAGGATTTCAAGGGTCAGAAGATCCGCACCATGGAGAACCCTTATCATCTGCGCTTCTGGAAGGCACTGGGTGCAAATCCCACCCCCATGACCTTCTCCGAGGTCTACATCGGTCTGCAGCAGGGTACCATTGATGCGCAGGAAAACCCCTACGAGGTCATCGTATCCAACCGCCTGTATGAGCAGCAGAAATATGTCATCGAGACAAATCACCTGCCTCACCTGATCTCCCTGATCGTCAGCAGTGAGTTTATGGATAACCTCACGGAAAACCAGCAGAAGATCATCCGCGAGGCTGCCCAGACTGCCAAAGAGGAAGCCCGCGAACAGTCCGACCAGCGAATCGCATCCAGGATCGCTACCATCGAAGAGAGCGGAACCCAGATCATCCGTCTGGACCAGGAGAACATGGCGGTGACCCGTCAGAAGTCTCTTCCGGTCTATGACGAGATTGAGAAGAACGTCTCCCCGGAACTGATCGAGGCCTATTGCGGAAAAGAACTCGAGGAGATCCGCGCGTCGGCTCCGTAATCAGCTTCTTTGACAGAGGAAATACCCGAATCAGAAATACTTTTATTGGGAAAACCTTAGAAATACCCGTATTGGGAAACCATAGAAGTACCTGTTATGGAAAAACTTGGTGATGCCTGTATTGTAAGAACTTTTTAAAAGGCTAAAAAACTTTCACGAATGGCCGGGCAAAGCCCGGCGTTCGTGAAAGTTTTTTTCTGAGCGAAAAAATTCCCCCCCGTTCTCACGGATGATTTGCGGAGGATGAGTCCGGATCCGGACCGGGTTCCGGGTCCGCCGCATAAAAATATTTCAGGGGACATTCAAAAAGAAGAGAGAGTCTGAGAATTATATAGAGAGGAGGCACAGCAAGGCCTCGCTCATAACGAAGGATTTCCCCGGCGCTGCAGTCGAGTTTTTCTGCCAGATCTGTCCGTGAAAGGTTGTTCCGGCGCCGTAGTTCTGATATTCTCAGCCCGATGAATCCTGCTTTGCGCGGCATTCAATCACCTCCTCATAATATATGCTGATATCTATGATGTTTTTCAAAAAGGGGGTAAGGGTGTTCGGCCTCGCCGGTTTGTGAAGGAGCGGGAAGGAGGCATAATGGCAATCAGCAGAACGGGCACGGAAGCAAATTTGGTTGATTTCTGTCGATATCAAAAGATTTCCGTTAAGCGGTTCTGTTCTGATGACCTTCCTACATTATAATGTATGTTACCATATAATTGTATAAACAAAACACACCCATGAAGGTAGACCTGACAGGTCTACACGTATCTTCCACCGGGGCACTTTGACGAGCGGCATTGCCGGAAAGGGTAAGTAACGGCCTGACTACAATGTGACACTGTGACAATTGGCGGCAGTGTGACGGACAAGCTTTGGATATAAAATTACATATTTACAATTTTGCGGTGCTGTTATAAAATGAATCTGTTTATTTCTGAATAGACGGTGCAGGCATGTATGCCGGCGCGTCAAATAAATCGTTGATGAGGAGAGTAAGACAGCGGAAGTCCCAGAGAGGGGAGCCGTCTGTGCGGAAAAAAGGCAAGCGGCCAGGCAGGCCGCCGGCCGGTCAAGGGATCCGTCCATGGATTCCCCGCGCAGCAGTTCTGGAAGCGCCCCGTCTGAATCTGTCTGAAGACCACCTCGGAGAGGCTCTAATCAAGCCCGGTGATTCCGTTACCATCAAAGAAAGAGTGGCCGTCTCAAGGCCGGTGCTGCATCCAATGGCCGGGTTCCGCGGATATCGATTTTTTCGTGTATATTCCATGCGGAGTTCTGGTTCAGGCGTCTGACCGATCGTGAACAGCAGGTGGATTATTCAGCTGGGCACAGGTCTTCGCAGCGCGGATGCGTACCGGGATTCCTGACGGCAAGCAGGGTGGAACCGCGTTTGAAAAAACGTCCCTCGCAGGCAATCATTATGTGCTGTGCGGGGTTTTTTTTATGCACAGTGATCACAAATTCACAATCCCATTGGAAAGAGGTAGAAAATGGCAAGCGAACAGTATCTGGAAATGTATCGTCATTCATTGGCACATGTCCTGGCAAAGGCAGTTTTTGAGATCTTCGGCAAAGAGAATGTCCAGTACGCGATCGGACCTCAGATCGCCGATGGTTTCTATTATGATTTCGTGCTGCCCAGACCGGTAAATAAGGACGATTTCAAGACAATCGAGAATAAGATGCGCGAGATCCTGAAAAGGCGTGAAGACTGGACAGGAAAGGAACTGTCCAGGGAAGATGCTCTGGACCTGTTCCAGGGTCAGAAGTTCAAGACAGAGCTGATCCAGGATCTTCCTGAGGATGAAAAGATCACTGTCTACTATACGGGAGATGATTTCGTGGACCTCTGCCGCGGACCTCACGTCTCCAATTCCCAGGAGCTGATGAGCGCTGCATTTGAGATCAGAAGCGTCTCCGGCGCTTACTGGCGCGGCGATGAGCACCGCGATTCCCTGCAGAGAATTTACGCCTATGCCTTCCCGGACAAGCAGGCCCTCAAGGCACACAAGGCTCTGATCAAAGAGGCCATGGAGCGCGACCACAAGAAGCTGGGACCCCAGCTGGATCTCTTCATGTTCGATGAGACCGCTCAGGGTATGCCTTACTGGCTTCCCCGCGGCTGGAGAGTCTTCAACACTCTGCTTGAGTACTGGCGCGGCATCCACGACCTGCACGGTTATCAGGAGATTTCCGCACCCATTATCAATAATAAGAAGCTCTGGCTGATCAGCGGCCACTGGGCTCACTATGTGAACAATATGTTCATCATCCCCGGCAAGGACGGCACGATCGAGGCGGATGATACCATGGCCGCAAAGCCCATGAACTGTCCCAACGCCATGATGGCCTACAAGCGCAAAGTGCATTCCTACCGCGATCTGCCCATCCGCTATTCCGAGACCGACGTCGTGCACAGAAAAGAGAAGACCGGCCAGCTCAACGGCCTCTTCCGTGTGCAGATGTTCCGCCAGGACGACGACCACACCTTCGTCATGGAAAGCCAGATCGAAGACGAGATCAAGGACGTCCTCGGCATCGCGGACGAGATATACCAGACCTTCGGCCTGTCCTACCGCGCCGAGCTGTCCACACGTCCCGAGGACTTCATGGGCGATATCGAGCTCTGGAACCAGGCGGAGGCTTCCCTCAAGAAGATCCTCGACGGCATGTACGGCGAGGGCAACTATGAGATCAACGAGGGCGACGGAGCTTTCTACGGCCCCAAGATCGATCTGCAGATCAAGGACGCGCTCGGCCGCGAGTGGCAGTGCGGAACAGTGCAGCTTGACTTCCAGCTGCCCCGCAATTTTGAGCTGACCTATACAGCCAACGACGGTTCTGAAAGAGTCCCCGTTGTCATTCACCGCGCCCTGTTCGGTTCCCTGGAGCGCTTCATCGGAATCCTGATCGAGCACTTCAAGGGCGCATTCCCCTTCTGGCTCTCTCCTTACCAGGTGGGCATCGTTCCCATCCGCACAGAGCACAACGAATATGCAAAGAAGGTGGCAAATAAGCTGGCAGCCAACCGCAT
>JBGUNJ010000136.1:0-16820 GCA_045117315.1 Lachnospiraceae bacterium
TCTTTCACCGATAAATCTTTCCTCACACCACCATGCGGTGGCATGAGCGTATGCGGTATTACCAGCCGTTTCCAGCTGCTATCCCCCTGTGAAAGGCAGGTTATCCACGCGTTACTCACCCGTCCGCCACTAAACTAATAGGAATCACTCCGAAAAGATCTTCCACATAGTCCCGTTCGACTTGCATGTGTTAGGCACGCCGCCAGCGTTCATCCTGAGCCAGGATCAAACTCTCATGTTAAAATTTTTCGTTTCCCTCAGGAAACGTTATGATCTTAATATGAAAGAAATTCATCCAGGTCAAAATGGACTTGGCTTTCCATTTTTATCCTTTTACTGAATTGGGTTGTTCGAAAATTACTTGATCGCTCAAATTCTTTTCCGACAATTCATGTCCTCTGAATTTCCTCATCATGATCCGTGAGGATCATGTTTTTGCCCTCTCGGGCACGGTCTCTTAAGATAAGACCGATGGTCATAAGCTGACCACAAATATAAAGGAATATATTCAGGGTTGCATTTCTGTCTGGTTCTCATATAAGGTTGGGAATGTGAAGCGCGTTCCTGCAGGGCAGGTGCGCTTTTTTCAGCCGGTTAAGACTGATCTTCTGTTGCCATGCCTTTCAGCATTTTTGTGCGGCAACTTTGATAGAATACCATGTATTTAACTGGCTGTCAACAGCTTTTTTCATATTTTTCAGCTTTATATTGCTGAATGCATATGATTTTCTGTCGTTTAGCACCGCCGTTCTCAGCGGCGAATATTATAATATCACGGAGATATGATAATTGCAAGAATAAATTTGATTTTTTTTATATTTTTTTCCACTTTTTTTCCGCTTACAAATTAAGCCAGATTTTCAGTATGTAGTCCACAATATATAGTAAGAGGAAGGCCTTTGCGATGCCGGCGACGGCGCCCAGGAGCTGGTCGGCCACTTTTATGACAGGAAGTCCCGCAAAGAGTTTGAGCGATGAAAAAACAATCCTGCACAGAAAATAAAAAATGCTGATTACGATCAGCATGGCAATTGCCATTGCTTTTGTACTCACCTTATCCCCTATGCTCCCGGTCGCAAGGCCGCCGATCAGGATCAGTGCAGTGATCGAGCAGATTCCCGCAGCCAGACCTTCTATTTCTTTGACAAACCCTTTTTTAAATCCCCGGATCGTCCCTCTTGCAAGCACAAGTACATATGCAAACAAAATCAGCCAGAAATATAAATTCAACGCTAATCTCCTTTAGAAATTTATTGTCTTCTTTTATTGCTCTCTTTGATTTCTTATCGTTTTCTTTTACTACTTTAAGACTTTCTTTTATAGCTTTCCTTTATGGCTTTCTTTTATGGCTTTCCTTTATGGCTTTCCTTTATGGGTTCTCTTAATTGCTTTCTTTGATATCTGCATTTATATTTCAGGCCGCTGCTTTTGGGCAGCGGCCTGATCGGCAATATCTTTTTCAGTCTTCGGACAGAATCCTGTCCGGCGATCTCTCTTAAATATTCGGGCAGGGGTCTGTTTAAATACCCGGGCCGGAATCTGTCCGGAAATATGTCTTTAGAATCAGTGAAGGTTGACACTGTCGATCTCTCCTCCTGTCACAACCAGAAGGTCGCTGAGTCCGGCACCGGGAATCAGGGCACTGATCGAGCGGTCCAGTTCCCCGTCAAACAGGCATCTTCCGCTGAGTGTAAAAATCTGGCACTGCCGGTCATTGTTGATGTAGACTTTGTCCCCCACGATTTTTATATCTTTATACTGCATGGTAAAGCTGATGGTGCCGGCCTTTTTTCCCCTTCTGTTATAAATATCCAGGCGGTACTGTTCTTTCTGGGATGTATTATTGAACAGCAGCCCGATAAAATTTTCGCCCGAAAAGACTCCCTGCAGGTTCTCTGAAAACAAAATGCTGGAGCTTCCGGATTTTCCAAGCAGGGTTCTTCGGAACAGAATCAGCCTCTTGTCGGAAATGCCGGCGCAGATAGAATCGTCCAGATATTCCGTATAGGGAACTACTTCATCTATAAAGTCAGCATAGTCCACCCGGTGGTCGGCTGCTTTTTTCCCTTCTCTTCCAAAATTATAAAAAGAAACATTGGATTTGACTGCGGCATTTGACATCTGCACACTGGACAGGCACAGAGTTTTGCCATCTGGGGACACTGCCGCGGAAACCGGGTAGCCGTTTTCCGCCATAGTCTGAATGATGTAGGCGATTTCTTTTCCTGTGGCGGTATAGAGGCGGATCCATGTGGCTTTCTGATCGTTCATGACCACCGCCACTTCGCCGCTTTTGGACGCGGCGATGCTGTGGATCGGAAGCATGGTTTCAATCGTGCCCATGACCCCCTGTGTGTTCATGACGTAGACGTTGTAGCCGCTGCGGTTGGCAATGGCGACCACATCTCCGTTTACGCTGGTGATCGGCTGCTGCATTTCATAGGAGACGCTCCATCTGGTGTTTCCCCTCCGGTCCATGCAGATAGCTCCGCTGCCACTGTAGCGGACGATGTTTTTCCCCAGACTGACAAATTCAGCCCCGTCCTCTACGGTAAAAGTCGCGACGCGTCTGAGTTCAGCCCGGCTGTAGCCCCGCCGCATCCACAAAATGACTGCCGTCATCAGAAGGATCGTGACCAGAGCAACAAGAAAGAGAGTGCGGCGATAGAGTCTCCTTTTGTGGCGGATCAGCTTTTCCTCATAGGAATCGGTCCTGCCTTTTTGGGGAGTCTTCTTTGTGTCTTCGCGCACTTTGTCAAGTGTGTTTTCTATGTCTGCGCGCTTCCCGTCCTTCGTCTTTTTCGAACGTTTTCCTTCCGCCTTCCCGTCTTTTTCTTTCTGCCCGGTTTTTTCCTTCTTGACGTTTTTTTCTTCTTTCCCGGTTTTTTCTTTCTTAGCGGATTTTCCTTCTTTTCCGGTTTTTTCTTTCTTTACGGGTTTTTCTTCTTTCCCGGTTTTTTCTTTCTTTACGGGTTTTTCTTTTTCCCCGGGTTCTCCGGTTTCCTTCTCCTTCGCGGTTTTTCCCTGTTCCGGTGATTTTTTGCCGCTGCCCTTCTGCTTTCGGGCACCGGCGGAATCACGGTCTTTTCTGGAACTGCCGGAGCCGCTTTCCTCTCCGGAATCCGCGGAAGCAGTTTCCTTTACCGAATCGGCGGATCCGTTTTCCGTTGCTGAACCGGTGGAAGCGCTGTCCTTTCCGGAAATTCTATCCTTCCCGGAGCTGCCGGGAGCAATATCCTTTTCGGAATTGTCGGAAATCCTATCCTTTCCTGAGCTGCCGGGAGCAATGTCCTTTTCGGAGCCGGCGGGACCGCTGTCCTTTGGCATGCCGGCACCATGAGCTTCCGGATAATCATTATCCGGAGATTGTCCGTATTCATCCAAAAAATCTCCCCGGCCAGACAGGGACGCAGTATCCCCCGCATAATCTTCAGCTTCCGGAACCAGAGTTCCATCGTCCGCAGGTCCGTCATCCGTCTGCTTCGTATTATTCAGTTTGGAAGATATGTCCGCCTCCTGCCCGGGGTGCGGATCCCGAATGATTTTTTCTTCCATTGGTATATTCTTTTGTATATCTCTTTTGCAGATTTCTTTTGCAGATTCTCCGGTTGATTTTTTCCGATATAAAAAAACCGGAAAATCAGAGTTCTGTACGGCCTTCCAGTGCGCGTAAAAGTGTCACTTCATCAATATTCTCAAGGTCTCCGCCGACAGGGACTCCGCTCGCGATGCGGGTCACTTTGATCCCGGAAGGTTTCACCAGTTTGCCGATATACATGGCAGTGGTCTCCCCCTCCAGGCTGGAATTCGTCGCTATGATGACCTCTTTTACTTCCTCGTCACGCAGTCGCTCCATCAGTTCTTTCAGGCGGATATCAGCGGGGCCGATACCCAGCATGGGAGAAATCGCCCCGTGCAGAACATGATAGAGTCCCTGATAACGCCCGGTCCGTTCGTAAGCCGCGAGATCACGGGGATTTTCGACAACCATGATCAGGCTCTTGTCCCTCGACGGGTTTTTACAGATCGGGCATATTTCTTCATCGGTGAGGTTCTGGCAAACCTTGCAGAATGTCACATGTTCCTTGGCGCTGCGAATAGTGTCCGACAGGCGGTTTACGCGCGCGGAAGACATTCCGATAATATGAAAAGCAAGACGCTGGGCGGATTTGTTTCCAATCCCGGGCAGCGCCGCCAGCTCATCGATCAGTTTATTAATGTAGCCGGAATATAGATCCACGTTATTTCCTCGGTTTCATCAGACAGGCTCTCTGTACAGTCCTCCGGAATAACTTTTTTAATAAGCTATTTTATAAAAATTCTTTTTTAAAGCTTTATCATAAATGCTTTTTTATAAACGCTTTTTCAAAAAGCTGTTTCAGAATGCATTTTCATAAACGCTTTTTTCATAATGCTGTTTCAGAATGCATTTTCATAAATGCTTTTTTCATAATGCTGTTTCAGAATGCATTTTCATAAATGCTTTTTCATAAAGCTGTTTTTTATAAATCGGAAGAAAAAGAGGCTGGCCTGCTGATGTTTCAATTGTTTCAGAAGCCAAGTCCGCCCATGAGTTTGGAGTTCTCTTCATTGATCTGATTAAGAACGTCGTTGACTGCGATCAGGATCATGTCCTGAAGGGTCTCGACATCATCAGGATCTGCCGCATCGGGATCGATCGTGATGGATTTCATCTCGTGGGCGCCGGTCATAACTACTTCAACGGCTCCGCCGCCGGCTGTCGCCTTAAATTCCTTCTCTTCCAGGGCCTTCTTGTTCTCTTCCATCTGACGCTGCATGCGCTGAGCCTGTTTCATCAGGTTGTTCATATTTCCGGGCATGCCCATTCCGCCGCCAAATCCGCCTCTTCTTGCCATGGTTTTTCCTCCAATTGTAAATGTATGTTTTTTGTCTTCCCCGGTTACTGATGCCGGGTACTTTTTCTTTGCCGTTTTTCCCTGTTTTTTTCTGCGGTTTTATTTCCTTGTGGTTTTATTTTCTGTGGTTTTTTTCTGTGGTTTTTCCCCTGTGGGTTTTTCCCTTTGGGTTTTATTCCTTCTGATCTGGCTGTCCCGGAAAGTTTTTGGACTTATCATTCGTCCTCTGTCTCGATGGGCATGGTAATCGCGCCCGAGTCGACCAGCGACAGCAAATCTACATAATTGTCTGTTATCCGACTGCCTCTGTCAAGTACCCGATATTCGATTTCAAGTGCTTTCCCGACTTTCCTCTGCAGAAATCCCTGCAGTTCCCGGCGGTCGTTGTCAACGCGGGAACGGGATACTTCGTCGTCGTCTTTGCGCTGGTAGATGTACGGATTTCCATATTCTTTCGCAAAAACGATCAGGAGCTGTCCGTGGTCGCCCAGGCTCAGGCGGGCCTGTGAAAGCGCAAGACGTCTGGAACCCGGAGGTGTCTCCGAGGCATATTTTGACCAGTTCTCAGCCAGTTTTTTGATTTCGTCCGGGAGTGCGGGGGGAAGTTCCTGCCTGGTGCCCGCGGTTTCTGCTCCGGGAGCGCTGCCCGCTCCCCCGCTGTTTTGACCCGCGCTGCTTTGGCCCGTGCTGTTCCTGTTCCCGCCTCCGGGAGGGGCCGTTGTCATTGACCGGACGTTTCCTCTTGCTCCGCCGTCGAAAGAACCCGCCGCTGCGGCTGCGGAGTCTGAAAAGCCGCCCCCGAATTCTCCGGAAAGGCCTCCTTTGATCAGTGCATCGATCGTGGTCTCGTTATTGTAGAGCTGCATCTCCATCTCCCGGATCCGGGTCTTGATCTTTTCAAGAGGAAGGATGCCGCCGCCCTCCGCTCCATCGTCCATGGCGGCGCGGCAGGCGCGGATGATCGTCATTTCGGTCAGAATCCTGCGATTGGGAGAATAACGGATGAGATCGGGCAGTGAGGAAAAGAGGCTGATGCAGCGCATGATCTCTTCCATCTCCGACATGCGGGCCTCCTCGATCATGAGGCGGAGATTGTCGGCCGAAATATCCAGCGAGCGCGCAGTATCCTCCGAAGCTTTGAGCAGCATGAGGTTGCGCAGGTACCAGGTGAAATCAGTGACAAACTGCATGAGCTCGCGCCCCTGCATCAGGATCTCATCCAGCACAGCCAGGGCATCTGCAGCTTTTCCATTGTGAATCCCACGGTATAGTTCTCCGAATACGCGAGTGTCCACCGCGCCCAGGATCTCAAGTGTGCGCTCGTAAGTGAGCTCGCCCCCTCCGTAGTTGAAGGCGTTGCACTGATCCAGCAGGCTCAGGCCGTCACGCATTGAGCCATCAGCCGCGCTCGCGATATAACGGAAGACTTTGTCCTCCACCTGAAGAGATTCCATCTGAGCCACTTCACGAAGTCTGTCCTCGATAATCTCCGAGGAGAGCCTGCCGAAATCGTATCTCTGGCAGCGGGACAAAATCGTGATCGGGAGCTTGTTGGGCTCTGTCGTCGCAAGGATAAAGATCACATAGGAGGGCGGCTCTTCCAGGGTCTTGAGCAGGGCATTGAAGGCGGCGTTGGAGAGCATGTGTACTTCGTCGATGATAAACACCCGGAAACGACCCTGGGTGGGCGAATATTCCACCTGGTCGACGATCGAGCGGATATCGTCAACGCTGTTGTTGGAGGCGGCATCGAGTTCCATGACATTGAGATTGGCCTCGGCTGCGATCGCGCGGCAGGTCGCACATTCCCCGCAGGGATTGCCGTCCTTCTGGTTCTCACAGTTGACAGCGCGCGCAAAAATGCGGGCGATCGTCGTCTTGCCGGTCCCTCGCGTCCCGCAGAAAAGGTAACTGTGCCCGATTCTGCCCGATATGATCTGGTTCTTTAAAGTGCGCACAATCGCGTCCCGCCCCCGGACATCGTCAAAGTCATTGGGACGGTATTTGCGATACAATGCGAGATATTCCTGGTCTGGCATCTTGTCTGCCTCTTTTACTCAGCTCTTTATTATTTCACAGGTTATGTGGTTTCTATTTTACACAGTTCCGCAGGTACAAAGAATGAAATCTTCATGAAAAAATATCCACCCGCTATTCTCAATGCATTGCGGTGTCCGAAATCCTGCCATTCGCCCTTCAATGCATTGCGGTACCTGAAAAACAGGATAAGAAGATAAAAATGCGGTGAAAAACAGGGCGTGCCGCAGCAGCGGCACACCCTGCCTGTATGTCATATTTTACCTGTTTTCAGGCATCCGTCAAATCCGCCTGTTCAGGCCTCGTCCAGATCCGTCTGTTCAGGCCTCTCATGTATCAGCCGAATTTTACGCCCATCTGTTGAGGCATCGTCCAAATCCGCCCCTTCAGGTGTTGATCAGAGGGTTCCGGTATTATTCCGGTATTATTCCGGTATTATTCCGGTTCCGGTACTGTTCCGGTATTGTCCGGAATCAGTCGCCGAAGGAGATTCCGACCAGTTTGGCGTGCTTGATGATCTGAGCGTCGGGATCGACAGTTTTCAGCTTGCCTGCCACTTCTGTGAGCGGGACCTTGGTAATCTCGCCATCGACCAGAGAGATCATGTAGCCGAACTGCTTCTTCAGGATCAGCTTGCCTGCAGCCGCGCCGACCTGTGTTGAGAACACGCGGTCGTAAGCGTCGGGAGCGCCGCCTCGCTGTGTGTGGCCGGGCACTGTGACACGAACTTCACGTCCGGTGGCCTTCTGGATGCGGTCAGCGATCTCATAGGAGACAGACGGATACTCGTAGTTGGCCATTTTTTTCTTATATTCTTTCTTGGAGAGCTTGGCATCCTCTTTGGAGATGGCGCCCTCTGCGACAGCGATGACTGTGAAACGGCTGCCGCCCTTGTCTCTGGCCTCGATCGCGTTGACCACCTTGTCGATGTCGTAAGGAATCTCGGGAAGCAGGATGATGTCCGCGCCGCCCGCGATGCCTGCGTACAGAGGCAGCCAGCCGACCTTGTGGCCCATGATCTCGACGATGAAGACACGTCCGTGTGAGGAAGCTGTCGTGTGGATATCATCGATGCACTTGGTCGCGATATCCAGCGCGCTGTGGAAGCCGAAAGTCATATCTGTGCCGTAGAGGTCGTTGTCGATCGTCTTGGGCAGGGTGATGACGTTGAGGCCTTCCTGGCTCAGCAGGTTGGCTGTCTTGGTCGAGCCGTTGCCGCCGCCCATGACCAGGCAGTCAAGCTGCAGCTTATGGTAGGTCTGCTTCATAGCCTCAACCTTGTCCAGACCATTCTCATCGGGATCGCGGATGGTCTTGAACGGGCATCTGCTGGTGCCGAGCATTGTTCCGCCCCGGGTCAGAATACCCTTGAAGTCCTTGCCGTCAAGGATCCTGAATTTACTGTAGATCAGGCCTTTATAGCCGTCCTCAAATCCATAAAACTCAACGGGCTCTTTTGCATTGCGGGTCACCGCCTTGAACACACCGCGCATTGCCGCGTTCAGGGCCTGGCAGTCGCCGCCGCTTGTAAGCATACCGATACGTAACATAAGCTGCCTCCTCTAAAACCTTGAAACATTTGATAAAAAACTCTGATATCCAATATCCGCGCGCCTATTCTCAGGTATACATTTTTGATATCTCTCTTTGATATCCGGCGGCCGACAGCAGATATCAACCAGGTGCTCAATCACCTTAACATATTGTAAATATTATACAAAATACACAGTAAAAATAACAGATTAATTTACATATTTTTGCAATGAATGAATGAATGTTCCATAAAGCTCCATAAAAAACGGAAAAAGAGCTGATCACACTGATAAAAACAGGATGGCCACTGCGACCATCCTGTTTTCTATACATCTATTCGAGAAGAACCTTCTGATGGCTTATTCCATCAGCTTCCTGTCAGCCTTCAGGTCCCCAGGTTTAGGAAAGTTAAAGAAAATCGGGGTAAATAACTGAATCCCATCTTTTCGCGTAAATTGCGCGTTTTTGGCCTTTTTAGCTTTTTGAACTGTCAAATACAGGATTATACAAAAACATAATAAAAATAACAGATTAATTAACATATCTCTGCGATACGTATCTGAGGTATTTAAGACATTTGAAACACACGGTTATGTAAGCACCGACGGCTTCTTCGGCTGGAGGACGACAAATCCATGCCTCACCACTGCTCACTTCCGGAAGGCCCACTTTTTCAGGATAAAGAAGTTCACGGGCATCGTGACCGGAATATTGAGCAGGGGCGCCAGGAATTTGGACACGCCTGCAACGTGGATCCAGAACGTGGAGAGGACATTATTGAGGACTATGCCGCTGAAGGCGTAGGATGCGTAGCTCCTGAGCAGGGCCTTGAGTTTGTCCCTTGGGGTTCTTCCGGCGTCAAAGACCTTGCTGCTGTTCCAGTGGAAACTCCACAAAACACTCAGGATAAACGCTGTTGTATTGGCTATGATATAGTCAAAGCGGAAGCCGGGCACTGTGTGTTTCAGGATCAGCAGGGTCGTGATGTTAATGGTATAGGACATGAGCACGTTGGTCACACCGACCATGGCAAACCTGATGAACTGGAAGAGGGCCTCCCAGCCGGCTTCGTCCCAGGAGGGGTTGATCCGGGTCAGGACGGGTGTCAGGACCGCGCGGACGATCGCCTCAATGATGTTCCATGCCATGCCTGCGGCTTTATGGACGGCCCATATGATGGGATTCATATATTTCCGCTGAACCTGTTCATATGGTCTGGAGCTGTAATCAGTGAAGAATGCAGCCCTTCTCCTGTTGGGTTTCACAGATTTGATCAGGCTCTTGTTTCTTCTGATGGCCTTCTCAAATTCAACTTCTTTGTAATAAAAATTGTCCTTTACCGCATCGAACAGTTCCTTTCCGTGTTCACTGTTGAGGAGCACCAGCGAAGTCCCCTTTCCGTCGTTCAGACCGGGGTCGCATTTGTCCACACCCCAGAAGTCGGCGATGGTAATGTCGGCATAATATTTGGGAAGGGTCTTGAAGCGGCAGTCGTAGCAGGAATCCCTCAGATATGTGTCGTCGAGAAAGCCGTTCATGAAGGGGTCTCTGAATGCGGGGTAATGTCTGATGAACTTTCCGCCGGCAGTCTCTGTGGCGGTTCCCAGCTGGAGACCTGTCTGGTTCCAGTTTTTGTCCTTCAGGCGAAAGCGGAAATTCACGATTCTGTCGCCGCATTTTTTCTCCATGTAAGCCATGTAATCGGAGAAGACTTTGGGGGAGGGGGTCCCGTGACAGATGAAGTCCACTATGTAGAGGTTTTCATATTTTTTATTTCCCAGGAAGCTATGAAGACCGGCCGCCTGGCAGGGAGTTCCGGTAAATAATACCCTGCGGCCCTGACGGAGATTTTCCTTCACCTCCGCGTAAGTGTTTCCGATGGCGCTCTGGACATATTTGGAGCCTCTGAGTTTTGCCAGATCCTCCTTGTTTTCAACCGCAATATGGCGGACAGTCAGGTCTTCACCAAGGGCTGCGCCGAACACGATTCCGCCATTTGCCAGAATGTGGCCGGCAAAAAGGGTAAATGCCCCGCCGGAGGAACTGTCGTATCTGATCTTCTCATCTTTGATCCATCCGCCCAGGGCTATGGGTTTTCCATAGACGCCGGTAGAGGCGCCCGGTGTTTTTGCCGCAAAGGGTTCTCTTACGGCCGGGGATGACTGATCACACGCCGCATTATCAATGACCGTACATGACTGTTCAAAAGTCTCTGTGTTCAGGATCGGGCATACACGCTCGCAGGCTCCGCAGTTTATGCAGGCGGTTTTATCGACCCGGGGAAAAAGGAATCCTTCCTGGTCAGCCTCCATTTTTATGCAGTTCACCGGACAGATCTGCCGGCAGGCGCCGCACCCGCAGCAATCAGCTCTGTTACTTATTTCAATCATTCAACGCTCCATTTTGCCATCTTCCGCGGTTTGGCGCTGCTGTCTCATCCTCTTCTGTCTGCTTCGCTGCCGATCGTCAGTTATTCTATTTCTGTAATCCTTCATACATGTATGGATCAGACTGACTTCTTTCAGTATTTGGTCCAGCATGATCCCGGCAAAAGAAAAATAGAGAGGGAGGAACATATACAGGTATTTTGACCGTCCTTCAAACAAAAACATATACAGGATGACCCCTATGATGCTCATTTCAAAAAAGAGGCATATATTTTTTCTCTTCAGACGCAGCAGGGTCAATATAATCGGAAATGCCAGGCATATGAGCGAGAAGTCCCACAGGACCTGCTTTAATTCGCCGACGATTATGACATATGCCCCTCTGTTGTCATATATCTCCCGGACAATCCCCGGCTTCACTGTATCATGGTCGTACGGCTGGATATTGTGAAAATAGCCATCGTTATAGGCGACGTTCAGTTTTTTAAGATAAAACCCTATGCCTCCGATGATGCCTCTCTCCTTGACCCAGTTCATACCCTGCCTGCGGCATTCGTCCAGTCTGTTTTTTCTGTCCGGGTACTTCTGCATGATTTCTTCCCAGACCGCCTCATACTCAGTGCCGCCGGACTGTCCTGAATTTTCGTAGGCCTGTCCGACCATAAACATAAACTGCCAGCCTCTGGCATCGTCACTCAGTTCTATGGGATAGCGCATTTTCAGCGCCGTGCTCATGACAAATCCTCCCAGCAGAACTGCCAGGCAGAGAGCCAGTGTCAGAAGCCTGCTTTTACGGGCCGCCTTTCTTTTCTTTGACCCGGACTTGTTGAAAAAGTCCTTTACTGACCGGAAAACATCCCCCTTGAGCACACAGTAGAAGCAGATCGCCAGCAGGGGAATCGCCGCTGTGATCTTGATCCATGTGCCTGCCATTCCTAAAAGAAGCACCAAAGGGGCCTTGAATACAGGCCTGATATCTGATACAAAAGCCGCGATCATCCCGATTATTAAGGGCATCGCCCAGTTATCGGTATAGGGGTAAAACGCCCTCAGAGATAATGCCGCCATGATTTCCGCGATAACGCACATGATGATCGCGACATAAGGGTTGTGTGTGAGCTTCTGTATGATGAATGTCATTATGACCACAGACAAATTCGTGAGTACGGCTCCGATCATGATGATGGCTCTCCAGGATCTGAAGATCCCGTAAACCCATGACAGCAGAATGGTCAGATTGGCATTATTGTAGTGAATCGAAAAATACTCATCTCCGAGAAACTGACCGCCAGCGGCCAGTTTGATAGCCATATTATGTACTTCTCCGAAATCATTCGGCTGATCCATAATCGGGACCCATTTCGCGACAAAAGTCTGCAGAAACAGGACAAATACAAAAATGACAGCCACCGCAATTCTGAAACTTCTTTCGCCGGAGTATCTCTTTTGTCCCCGTCTGACGTACAGACAGCAGATTGCCGCCAGCAGGATCAGGGCAATCAGATAATAGCCGCCGTTGGCCCATGGCACTTTGTTTTGAAAACTGTTTTGTTCATTATGTTTATCGATCATCAAAGTTCCCACCAGAACTCCGCTGAATAAGACCGCGTAAATTATATTGATGATCGTCTTCATCCAAGCACGGCTTTTTTCAAACTTCAACCGCATTATCAACCTGGCCTTTCTCTCAGTATTGCCGCCGGGGGCTTCCGTCCGCGCTTTCCCCGGTGCCATAAGTTTTGCCGAGCCATTTCAGGGCTTTCTTCTTTTCATACCCGATACGCGACCGGACAAGCTCCGCATCGTAATGTGTATCATCGGCCTCTTCCGCCTTTGTCTCCACAATATTGATCGACAGCAGATCTGCAAGATTATAAATCCGTGTCCGGAATCGTCTGCATGGAATAAGACAGAATCTTTTTTCAAAAATCAGCGAAAATATAAATCCGTGATATGAGTTCGTACAGATGTAATCCGCATTCCTGAAAAGTCCCAGAAATTCAGCCGGTCCCAGATCTACAAGCGTTTCGTCCACAAAACCGGGATTATATCCGTATCTGCTTATTTCCACGACCCTGAGTCCGGTTTTTTTCTTCAAGGTCTTTACATAGTTGTACACGGTATTGTCCGACTGCATGATATATAGCAATAAATAGGGCTTTTTGCACGGTATGTCGGCAGCCGCATCTTCCCATTCCTCTTTCGAGAGCAGAAAGACCGGGTCGATCAACTGCTTTACATCCTTGTCCACGAGTCCCTTCACAATATTGATCCCGGTCTTTTCCCGCACAGAAACCGCATCGAAATCGTTCAGATATGCCTGTACGCTCTTTCTGAAAAGAGGAAAAAGGCGTATTTTGCCAAAGCTGGGCGCGTACGCGATTTTCTTCTTGTCTTCTTTTACAAAATCCAGGAAATAGGCGCCCTTTACTCCGAAGGTCAGAAATGGATTCCAGATTTGATCACTCCCGCAGATGTATACATCCGCTTCCGGTGGTTTTGATTTCAGACGCCGATGATGATAGCGAACGGGGGACAGATGCATTTTTTCCTGTCGGAACTTCTGAAACTTTCCGCACCTTCCGAATCTCTCTCTCATGGTCTTCATCCCCGTGGCGATTTCACGGGGATTGCCCGAGATTGGAAAAAGTCTCACCGCATCCGTAAACTGTATGAAGCTGTTTTTATAATCCAGTATTTCGACAGACGAATGAAAGTGTTTTTCTATCGTCTGCTGCAGTGCATAAGCCTGCAGCGCACCGCCAAAATTATTCACGAAGTGAAATGTTATGATACCGGTTTTCATTCAGTTCCTCCAGCACCCGCCATGATTAACCAGGCATGTAGGATCAATTGCAGCGGACAGGTGATTTATTTACAGATACATGATCTATCCGATCTTGTTTTACTCTGTTCCTATCTTAACAAGTTTATCGCCTATAGTACAGGCAAATGCACATTTATTCCCTGACATATAATGCCTATTCTTGCAGCCATGGGCGAGTGCCCGCAAAATCCATCTGTGATACAATGATAAAATACGTTATATAAGTCTCTGTGAGGTACCGTTATGCATCCCTCTAATCTCGAAAAAATCATGCGTCTCCGCCACGCCCTGCACCAGCACCCGGAATTATCCATGCAGGAGTCATATACAATGACCCTCCTGCAGGCTTTTCTTCGGGAAAACACAAGTCTGGAAATCTGCACGCGGGATGGCTGGTTCTATGCTCTTAAGAAAGGGAGGCCTGAGACTGGCTGTGACGGCTTGAAAAATGGATATCCTGATATCGAATGTGACGGCTTGAATAAAGAGCGGCCTGAGACCGGCTGTGACGGCAAAGGCAGAATCGGGAATCCAATCGCTCCGATCGCCTTCCGGGCGGACATGGATGCGCTGCCGATTCCGGAGACGATTGCCCTGCCCTACGGCTCACAAAATGCTGGGATTTCCCACAAATGCGGCCATGACGGTCACTCTGCCGCCCTGTGCGGACTTGCTCTGGAACTGGAAGACATGGAAACCGCCCGGGACATCTACCTCATTTTTCAGCCGGGCGAGGAAATCGGGGCCGGCGCCCTGCTGTGCAGAGATCTGATCCGGGAAAAAGGGATCGCGGAGATCTATGCTTTTCACAATTTGGGCGGTTATCCGGAGGGATCTCTGGTCTACCGCAGGGGGCTGACGCAGCCCGCTTCCGAGGGTCTCAGGATCCGGCTGACAGGGAAGGCTTCCCACGCGAGCGCTCCCGAAAAAGGAAATAATCCGGCGGGCCTGCTGGCCGGGATCGTGCAGTTTGCGCTGGGAATCACTTCACAAACCGAAGAGAATCACAGAGAGGATCTGAACTCTGCAGATAATCACAACGGGAACTTGAACTCCGCAGAAAATCACAGAGAGGATCTGAACTCCACAGAAAGTCCCGATGGGATCGATGCAGTCGGTCAGGAAAGGCACATGCGTCTCTGCACTGTCACGGGGATCCGGCTTGGGGAAGGGGATTTCGGCATTTCTCCCGGGGATGGGGAGGTCTGCCTGACACTCAGAGCCGAAGTCGAGGATGAAATGAAAGCCATGGAGCAGGCCGTCCTGACATATGCGGAGCGCGCCGCCTCTGATGCCGGACTGCAGATCAGCCGGAGCATCCACGATTATTTTCCCGAGACGCGAAATAACGATGCCTGCCTGCAGCGTGTGCTGGACGCCGCCCACGGACGAAAAATGCCCGCCATCCCCATGACGGAGATATGGCGGGCATCGGAAGATTTCGGTTATTATTTAAAAAATTGTCCGGGCGCGATGTTTTACATCGGAAACGGGGAGCAGTACCCCGCCCTCCACACTGCGGAATATGATTTCAACGACAGAATTCTCGAAAAGGCAGTGGACCTGTTCGCCGCACTGGTCTGATCAGCCAGGTCCGGGGGCAGCTCCATTGTGAGCAGCAAGCGCAGCCTCGTGTTTGTTGCGTTTTTATTATTCTTCCGGGGGCACAAAACTCCATGTGAACACGCCATCGTCGGCCATGTGGTCCTGATCATCCTTCCATACCAGGGAGAGGTCTCCGTTGTCCAGGAATGTAATAGTTCCTGTGCCGTTTTCGTAGGCGATCGTCTCGGATTTGACACTTCCATCTTCATTGAAAACGATATCTTTTCTCACACAGTCTGAATATGTGATCGTGAGCGTCTCCTCGTCAAAAGGCCCGCTCATGGTCCATTCACTGTGCTCCCGGGCGCTGCTTCCCCATGCAACGCTGACTCTGGCATTGTGCATGCCGTCTGCCTCGATATACATACCGGCGCGGCCATAGGCGTAAGGTCCTATGAAACCCATAACGGGATTTTGTCCGTCTTCTTCCCCGGCGCTTTCCGCATCTTTCGCAGAGTCTTCAATAGCAACGGCAATTTCGGAACCGTAATCATCAGAAGCTGTGGCTGTGTCATCAACATCAGCAGACGCGGCTGTATCGGCGGCGTCAGCAGACGCATCTCTGCCGGCGGCATCAGAAGCCGCATCCTTGCCGGAAGCGTCAGAAGACGCGTCTTTTCCGGCGGCATCAGAAGACGCATCCTTGCCGGAGGCGTCAGAAGACGCGTCTTTTCCGGCGGCATCAGAAGCCGCATCCTTGCCGGAGGCGTCAGAAGACGCGTCTTTTCCGGCGGCATCAGAAGATACAGCTGTATCGGCGGCGTCAGAAGACACCGCAGTGCCGGAAGTATCAGAAGACGTGTCATCGGCGGCAGGCGGCTCTTTGCCCAGAGTATCCGCAAGCTGCTTATTCTGTTCCTGCAGTTCTTCAACACTGAAGGGCATGGCTTTCAATGTGCCGCTGGTGCTTTCTTTCTCCGTTATAAACGCGATAAAGTAGGTTCCCGGACCCAGCGGATATACCTCCACGTTATTGCCTGAAATCGTCTCGCTCAGGGCAGCTTTTTCTTCATCGTCCTCAGACATCTCTGACAGGACTTCCACGAATCCGTCCTCCGAAACTCCTTCAAAGTCCTCCACCGGAAAAGCCGATATGATTATACAGCCTTTTTCCAGGTCAGAGCTGACCGCGAGACACTCATCCCCGGACACGGTGATTCTGCCGGTGCATACGGTTTCCTCAGCGTTTTCCGCAGCCACATCGTACCCTCTGGTCTCATCATTAAACACCGCCTCCATTGAGCTGCTCTTCCTGCCGCAGGCACCAAGAGACATGATCAGAAAAATCATGGCAATAAAACCCGCGCATTTTTTCCTGTTTCTTTTCTCCATTCTGGCTTTTCTCCTCTAAACGCTGTAAAAATCATCTGCTCCCGGAACATGAACTATTTCTATGAGACGCATTCATGTCCGCTGAGGTTACCGTTCCAAATAATAATGCCACAATTTTATACTTACTGAGATCACCTGTTACAGTACAGACCGGCTCGAAACTCGAGGCGTTTTTCGCGGCTTTTTCGCGAAAAACCCGAGTTGTACGGCGTTTGGCGGCGC
>JBGUNJ010000137.1:0-6012 GCA_045117315.1 Lachnospiraceae bacterium
GTCATCCCGGGAAGAGGAGACCGTCAGAGAAGATGCCGCAAATGGTGTAGTGGAAAGTGGGACGTGCGGAGATAATCTCACCTGGACTCTTGACGAGGAAGGGACTCTGACCATTAGCGGGTCTGGGAGTATAAAAAAATCCGCATTTGAATCTGACGATAGAATTAAAAAAGTAATAATAAATAACTCATGTACAAGTATTGGGAATAGCGCGTTCTACGACTGTGAAAAACTGACGAGCATCACGATTCCGGACAGTGTCACCAGTATCGGTCAGAATGCGTTTAACGGCTGCATCAGCCTGACCAGCATTACGATTCCGGACAGCGTCACTAGTTTAGGACATAGTGTGTTGTCCGGCTGCAACAGCTTGACGGATGTCAGGATTTCGAAGAACATCACCAGTATAAGTAATGATATGTTCTTTGGCTGCATCAGCCTGACCAGCATCGATATCCCGGACAATATCACCCGTATCGGGGATTATTCGTTCAACATGTGCAGTAGCCTGAAGAGCATTATGATCCCGAAGAATGTCACCAGCATAGGAATATGTGCATTCAGAGACAGTTTCAACCTGAAGAAAATATTGGTTGAAGAAGGGAATCAGAATTATAGCTCGATAGATGGTGTGTTATTCAATTCTGATCAAACTGTTCTTGTTTGTTATCCCTGCGGGGGAGAGAGTGTCTATTCTATTCCTGAGACAGTGACGAGTATCGATGATTATGCGTTCGTGAGCTGCAGCAATCTGACCGGCATCACGATTCCGGACAGCGTCACCAGTATCGGACAAGATTCGTTTAAAGACTGTCGAAAACTGGTTATTTACGGCTATTCAGGGTCTAAGGCTCAGGAATACGCTGGTGAAAATAATATACCTTTTAAAATTTTGATCAACAGAGCTTCTGTTACGATTCCTGACCAGTCTTATACCTATACAGGGGATCACCTGGAGCCGGAGGTCACTGTCATTTTAAATGAAACTCAGCTGACTAAGGACACAGATTACGAAGTCACCTACGGTAACAATATCGATGTCGGAGTCGAACCTGCTACAGTGACCGTTACCGGAACAGGCGATTATGCTGGTAAAAAGGAGCTGACTTTTACCATTGTACAAGCCTTGCAGCCCATCACAGCCTCCGACATGACTCTGCCCTACCCCGAGAGCGGGAAAATCATGGTTTCCGGCAATCAGGGCCAACTGTCTTACACGAGCTCAGACCTGTCAGTAGCTGAAGTAGATACTTCCGGCAATGTCACGGCAAAGAAAAAGGGTACGGCGACGATCACGATCACGGCGGCGGAGACAAAGAATTACAAGAAGACAGAAAAAGAGATCACCGTGACAGTTGTTAAGGGAACCCAGCCCATCACAGCCTCCGACCTGTCCCTGACATACCAGGAAACCGGATTGATCAATGTTTCCGGGAATGTAGGTGATCTGACTTATGAATCAGCCAATGAAAAAGTCGCCACGGTAGATACCGACGGAAAAGTGACGGCAACGGGAGCGGGTGACACAGTGATCTTGATCACGGCATTGGAGACAGATAATTATAATAAGGCAACGAAAGAGATCACGGTTAACGTTGCCAAAGCGGCCCAGCCCATCACAGCCTCCGACCTGTTTCTGACCTACCCGGAAACCGGATTGATCAATGTTTCCGGGAACGCAGGTGATCTGACCTATGAATCAGCCAATGAAAAAGTCGCCACGGTAGATACCGACGGAAAAGTGACGGCAGCGGGAGTAGGTGCCACAAAGATCTTAATCACGGCAGTGGAGACAGGCAATTACAAAAAAACAACGAAAGAGATCAGGGTTAACGTCGCTAAAGCAGCCCAGTCCATCGCAGCCACCGACCTGTCCCTGACCTACCCGAACAGCGGGAAAATCACAGTTTCCGGGAACGCAGGTGATCTGACCTATGAATCAGCCGATGAAAAAGTCGCCACGGTGGATACTGCCGGAAAAGTGACGGCAACGGGAGCAGGTGACACTAGGATCTTGATCACGGCATTGGAGACAGATAATTACAAAAAGGCAACGAAAGAGATCATGGTTAGTGTTGCCAGGGCAGCTCAGACCATCACAGCCTCCGGCCTGTCTCTGACCTACCCGGAAACCGGATCGATCAATGTTTCCGGGAACGTAGGTGATCTGACCTATGAATCAGCCAATGAAAAAGTCGCCACGGTGGATTCTGCCGGTAAAGTGACGGCAAAGGGCGGTGGCACGGCAAGGATCACGATCACGGCAGCTGCAACATCCAATTACAATGCAGCGGCAAAGACGATCACCGTAAAAGTTGCCAAAGCGGCCCAGGCCATCACAGCAAAATCCGCGGCGTCTTCAGTATTTGTCGGAAAAACAACGACAGTATCTGTTACAGGAGCCAAGGGAACCACGTCCTTCAAGTCTTCTGACACCACCATCGCCACAGTATCATCTGAAGGCAAAGTAACGGGAAGGAAGGGCGGAACAGTCAGGATCACGGCGACATCCGCCGCAACTGCACAGTACAATGCTGCCTCAATGACGGTCACGATCAAAGTGATCCCTATAGTAACTCCATCCCTGACTGCAGCCAACCAGGCAGCCGGCATTAAGCTGACCTGGAAGAAGGCCGTCGGGGCGACAGGCTATAAGATTTACCGCAACTCCACCCTGATCAAGACTATCACCGGCGACAGTACCGTTACCTATGTGGATACTAAAGCCAATACAAACATGACGAGGTATATTTACAAGGTCGCAGTGAAGGGACCTGACGGAGACAGCCCTCTCGCCAGATCAGTCACTGCCTACTGGGTAGACAGACCGGTGCTTTCTTCTGTGACAAACAGCGCAGCCTCCGTGATAACTGCCAAATGGACTGCCATCCCAAGGGTAAACGGCTATCAGATCAAGTACAGCACGAGCAAAACCTTTGCATCAGGAAACGGGACAGTCAGCGCAAACAACTGGACTACAAATACCAAGCTCATCGGAAAACTGACGAAGGGAAAGACCTGGTACGTGAAGATCCGCGCATATAAGCTTGTGGGCAATGGAGTATACTGGTCCGAGTGGAGCCCGGTCAGGACCGTCAGGATCAGCAAGTAAACATGAAATGGTTAAGTCAGTTCACCACTGAATAAACCAATGAATAAAACTGACTTAACCTGCTTTATCAAGTCAGTCCTCTGAACAAACTTATAAAAATTACTTTAAACCAAATGGCAAAACCGTACCCCGGGGGTAGAAATACCTGCCGGGGTTTTTAGGGGGGTAAAAATCCGAGGCGTAATATTTTGTTACATTTTTTACCGATACTTGACGTGCAATGGGGGATGATATGGAAATTTATGGTATTTTATGAAATGCTTCAGGCAGAGGGGGCATGCTGTTCATACTCAAATCGCTGGTATAGCCGGATATGCATCGCCAGCCGCATGGCGACAGCTTGTTGTGTAAGGCCAAGCTCCAGTCTGCACTGTTTTAAAATATCTGTTTTCATGAGGATACGATACCTTTTCATTGCATGATTGCTTTGGAAAAGGGAGATATCAAGAAGAAAAGATCTATTACGTTAGGATCCGGACCTACAAGACCGTGCGGAGCACAAAGTACTGGTCTATCTGGAGCCCAGTGAAGAGTGTGAAGATCAGAAAACAATAAGTCTCCGCTTCTGCGGACGCAGATTTAACTCCTAAAATGCCTGGTGGTGATTATTCCCTGCCAGGCATGTAGTGCAATATCGGGTTTGTGATGGCCTTTGGCAGATGAGTACAGATTGTTCACTATTAGAAGGTCGGCGAGAAAGTTGATGTCGAATAAATGAGTAAGATACCTTCTCTTATGATTGTCAAGCTAAATCGGCTCTTTTTCCTTTCGCAGTATTTTGTCGTAGATCACCATCTTTTTGTTCAAAATCACCTCATTTGAGGAAGGATCTTTATTTCAAAAACTTACTTGCATTTTTGCATACTGATTTTCCCGATACCAAGATACCTCGTGATAATCGGAAACAACTTGGATAAAACAAAAATTCAATATGTTATCTTATTCATTAAGAAACGACATTAGCCTCTGACGGCTTCAGCGGCTTGTAATGAAATTGGTTGACAATACAAATAAAGCATTTTTACGGACTTTTTGGTTCGGAATGATAAGAAAGGAGATGGAATATGGAGTATTACTGGATTGATACTTCTTGAACACATAATATTTCGTAAAAAAAACAAGCTGTTTCAGTATTGTTTTGTCTGAAACAAAGTTAATGGAGTTGTGTCAAATGATTATTAATTAACACAAAATGGAAAACACAAAACTCAAACCATGAACCACAAACTATGGAACACGAACTGCAAAACATTCACAATTGTGTAATATCCAAAAAAACAGCAATATTTTTAAATTGCCCCATAGAAAATGCAATATGAGGTATCACATCGTTCAGAATTATTATGTATGTGAATGAAAATCTATTTGAACAGATAATGCTCTGACCAGAATTGTAGGTGATTGTTTTGCCGGGGTTAAAGTGATTCGTAGGTACATGCAGCGGAATGGTTTGATTTGGAGGGATTAAAATGAAGTGGAAACAGATTACAGCATTTATACTGTCTGCATTTCTGACGATTAGCTTATGTGCCCCGCCAAATGGTACTCTGAGCGTCAATGTGTCGGCTGCAGAATCATCAGATGTAATATTTTCAGAGGAAGGAATGACGGGAGAAGAATCTTTAACGGAAGAGCCTGCCGGTTCTTCCATGGATGGTTCAACGTTTGATGCATCCTCAGAGGAAGCTCCGATGGGTTCAGGGAGTGATGAAGCAGCCGGAACAGGTGAAGATGGGAAATATGAGGAGGAACAGGCCCCAACGGATGACATCACAATGCCGGAAGCAGATGTCTCTGAAAGTATTTCCCCGGAACCGGAAAGCCAGGAAAGCGATTCTTTTGATGAAGCAGGAGTTCATGGAGCAGATTCTTTCGATACGTCTGTACCTGCAGAAGAAGAGCCGGCTTTGGATGATGGAACAACAGAGGCTGACTCATCCGTCTATGATGAAGATACTGCTTCGGATGACACAACCTCTCCTGTTGATCAAGAGACTGAAGACAGCTCGTTTTCATCAGAAGACGAAGGGGCGGAAGACAGTTCATTCGAGTCTACGGACGAAGATGGTTCAAACGACTCATCCGTTTCTGAGGATGGAAGTGCCGGAGATGTTGAGAGTCCTGATACATCAGAAGCCTCTGATACATCCGAAGTCTCTGATACGCCGGAAGATTCTGAGACAGCTCAGGAAGGAGCCGAAGGGTCAGAAGCTGCGGACGATCAAAATTTGATCCGTGAATTTGAGGATGATGTGATCGTGGGCTTTGACGAGCCTGGCGAAGCGGATACGATCAGTCTCGAATACAAGATCTCCCTTCCCGCACTGCGGGAGATGTTCCCCGAACAGCTGGTCATCTGGCTTGGCGGAGCTGTACATTATGAGGAAGGGGAAGACGGAGCACTGGTCCCAGTCTTTGCGGAGGGAAATACCGCGCAGGATATCGATGTGGAATGGAGCTGCGTTGAGAATTATGATGAATCACTGGAGCTCTTCCACTTTGTTCCTGTTCTTGAGGGGTATACCCTGGCGGAGGGAATCGTACTTCCCGAGATCACTGTTCAGATTGAAGGCGAATTTGAGGCACCTCCCCTGACAGAGTTTGAGAAGACTGCCTATGATGATTTCGAAGTCCCGATCATTGGAGCTGTTGGCGTGGACGGCCGTCCGATCCGGCGCGGAACAATTCCTGCCAGATACGACGCATATTCGGAGAAACGTCTTCCACCCGTCAGGGATCAGGGTGATTATGGTACGTGCTGGGCTCATGGCACGATCGGATCGATAGAAGCGGATCTGATCGCTGATGGTAAGGCCGGGACGGATATCGACCTGTCGGAACTTCATCTGGCATATTTCATGAGTAATGAATATTATGATGAGAAGAACTGCAATGTTGGA
>JBGUNJ010000138.1:0-44595 GCA_045117315.1 Lachnospiraceae bacterium
GCGCCGCCAAACGCCGTACAACTCGGGTTTTTCGCGAAAAAGCCGCGAAAAACGCCTCGAGTTTCGAGCCGGTCTGTACTGTAACAGATGATCTCTTTGAACTTCTCAGCAGGACCAGACCTGCCATATCCCGTCATGGTCAGTCTGTTTCAGCTCTTTTTGATGGCTGCCCATCCTTCATTCGAATGAATCCGGATTATTTTTCCCCGGAGTCTGATCCTTTGTCCTTGTCCTGATCTTTCTTTTTATTGTTTTTCTTGTAGCGCTGAATCAGGACGACTGCGGCGCCGGCGGCGCACAGCGTCAGCACCCACAGGAAAATGTTGGTGGTATCTCCGGTCTTGGCGGAAGTCGTACCCTTCCCCGATGTTCCGGACGATGTTTTGGAGCTGTTGGAAGAACTCGTGGCGTTCTTAATCACAAGTGTGGACTTGGGATTGTCCCCGTCTTCAAATCCATAGGTCAGCGTATGTGTGCCAACCCCGAGCTTGCTAAGGAAATCCTTCTTGAATGTAATGATGACACTGCCGGATTTTGCTTTGTAGTACTCTTTTTTCAGAACCTTGCCGTCCACCAGGATTCCCTGGAAATGGCTGAAGGCAGTCGAGTTTTTGGTCTCTCTCACGACCTTGACTTCCAGACTCTTGCCGGAACCCTTGGTCCATTCAAGGCTTGCGCCCTTCGTGACCTTATAGGTTCCCTTGGTCAGTTTGGGGATAACTGCAGTTTCGACTTTTTTGCAGCGCTCGCAGGTGTGCTTCTTTTCGCCGGTCGCTGTCAGCGTGGGTCTTGTGATTACTACCCATTCGCCGAACTTGTGGCCCAAGGCTTTACCTGTATCCACTGTCTTCGTCTGTTTTTCAAAAACATTGTTCTTGAAGACGGCCGTGTAAGTGGTCTGAGCCTTTTCCGTACAGGTGGCTTCTTTTGTCTTCTTTGAGGTGGTCTTGACAGTCTCTGTCAGCTTATGCGATTTGTAGTTCTTACAAACTACCTGGGCTTTAACAGTGCTGTTATCCTTCGACCATGTATATGTGGGATCACCCCATTCATGTTTAGTTGACTCAAAGCGAACGCCTGTCACAGGTGCAGCAGTTTCACCCTTCTTATAAACAGTTTCAACGTAAATATACTTGGAACCATCCTTGATGCTTCCGGTGCTGATCTCATGAGCGTAGGGGAATAAAATATCGGCAGTTTCAAATGTGATCTTCTTGGGAGTATAGTTCTCCTGATAACCCTGTTCCTTGCTTCCGCTCTTTCCGGTAAGGGCTGCGAAAGCGATTCCGTCTTCCACAAGAAACTGTACGGTATATTTTGCTTCTTTGGACAGAGAAATCTTTGAACTTCCGCAGACAAGTCCGTATGCCTTGCCCTTTTCGTCAGAAGATCCTGCCCGTATACTCATATGAGAGTCTTTCAGGCTGAACTCGCCGGCAGCCTTAATACCATAGGCGGTTCCGGGAGTGTAAATTCCGGGAATTACCTCTCCTTTGGCATTTTTCGTTACCATAGAGACAATACTCTCTCCCGAAACAGACATATCCCCTGCAGTTTCCATGCCACTGAAGGTTTTTACAGTGGACTCATCACCGGCTTTGGCTACAACAGCAATATTTGACTCGCCGTCAATAGAAATCTTTTTCTCTGCATACAGGACCGCATCCTTTACAGGCGGTTTATTTACTTCTGACTGTAAAGATGCTGCTGCACCGGACTTCATCTTGAATTCATCATGCGAATATACACAAGTGCCTAAGGCAAGAACCTGAAGCCGGGATTCCTTATCCAATGTCAGGTTTCCGCATTCGATTCCGGTAAAATCCGTATCTCCTTCTCTATAAGAGATAGACAGCTGGGAATACAGATCAATATCTCCTTCGCTGAAAACAGCCGTTTTTCCTCCAAGCGTTGTCAGTTTACAATTCGGATATGCTTTTTTATCTTCTTTACTTTCCGCTGCTTTAATAAGGATTTCGGCTTTCTTTTTCGCATTCTTGAAATCGAATCGAATGGCGCTTCCCTTGTCATCAATATTGGACTCACTGTCATGAATCGTGATGGAATTTACACCCAGCAGCCTGACAGTATAAAATTTTTCGGAATTCTTCTCCGCTGACAGGCGAATGCCTACTGCAGGGGAATATTTGTGGTCAAATTCAGCAGTAGTGTTATCAATCTGAACATTCGTCAGTGTGATTTCATGGGTCTTTTTGTTAAAGGTAATCGTTCCCGAGCCAAGTTCGGTCGTGGACAAATCCAAAACAGCAATACCGCTGTCCTCCTTGCCGGGATCCAGCGCATAGTTGCCGACGTAAAGAACCGGCTTATTCTTATCTTTATTAGAGATTTTCAAGGTTGCCTTTTCCGACTTTACGGTTTTGCCGCCTTCACTTATCTCGCAGTAAAATTTCTGACCATCATCATCCTTTGTCGTGGAAGGAATATTCAGAGTAGCTGTTGTGGCAGAATTACCATCCAGTTTGACATCCTTCCCCGTGGATTTATCATGAATATACCACTGATAAGTTGCGGAAGCCGAAGCCGGCACACTGAATGTTGCACCTGCAGGATACTCTACAGTCTGGTCCTGAGGCTGAGACATAGATGTCAAATCTGGAGTAACAGTCAAATCTGCCGCATCTGAATCTTCTAGGGGCTGCCCGTCATGAGACACTCTGCAGAAATAACTGCCTTCGTCATCCTTCTTTACAGATTCAATGACAAATTTCGCAGTTTTAGCACTATTATTGCCAGTGACCGCTGTTGCTTTCGTTGTTTCTGTTGCTTCTTCTCCGTCCTCTCCTTCTTCTTCGTCTTCTCCTTCTCCTCCGTCGGTCTCCTTATACCACTGGTATGTGATCTTGGAATAATCAATACCTTCTAAATTTTCTTTCAGTTTGACTATAAATTCAGCCTTCTCCGACTCCTTTAACCCGATAGCGTCTTCCGGCTGAGTATCAAAAATGGAATCTTCCGCATCTGCGTCCGCAGCATCCTCAGAGGCAGTTTCCTCGTCGCCTTCTTTCGCGATTTCCTGTGCAGTCGTGCCTGCGCTCGCTGTATTTTCCGAAGAGGCAGTATTCCCACCTTCAGCCGGTGCAGCCTGGTCGCTGGTTCCATCAGCGCCAGTACCTTCTTCTTGTCCGGCAGCTCCGGCTGCCTCTTCGGTCCCCTCGGTCTCACCGCTTCCGGCATCCTCTGTCTGCTCCGGAGTCTCGATCACTTCGGGTTCCTCGATCACTTCCGGTTCTTCGGGCTCCTGGGGAATCTCCTCCCAGCCCGCGTAAACCGTCATATTGGAAGTGACCGCGCCGTCCCAGGGAGTCTGGCATTTTTTGTCAGTAAACCAGCCCAGGAACTCGTAGCCATCGTCCATGGGATAATCCGCGATGCCTTCAGCGGGGTAGCCTTCTTCGACATCTTCAGTATAGGACTCTCCGTGGCCGTTCAGATCATAAGTCACTGTATAAACAGCCGCCGGTTCCTCCATATCCCCGGAGCCGTCCGATTCACCCGAATAATCATCTTCGGAATAATCCTCGTCCGTATAATCGTCCTCGGAATACTCATCAGCTCCGACATACATTGAATCCTCATAGGTTTCCGTATCTCCCGACCCGGCATCGTCGAAAAAGTCAGTACCGAAAGCAGTTAAAGGTGAGGATACAGCCAGTGTCGTACTGAGAACCAATCCTGCGATTAAAGTCACGATGCGATTTCTTTTCATTTTAGAAATTCCCTCTTTCCCCCTGGCATATGCTCCGGCAAAAATTTACGGCATATGTTCCGATAGAAATTTACGGCATATGTTCCGGTAAATATTTACGACATATGTTCCGATAAAAATTTACGGCATATGTTCCGACAAATATTTACAACATATATTCCGGTATATGTCTGACGGGGACGTCATTTAGTGTTTGCCGAGTGTTGTCAAGACCTGCGGTATTTTTCCGCAGGCATGCGAAAAAACACAGCCGAAACCGACGGTGTCTGAAAACTTTCCCCTGTTTAATTATTATTAAACATCTGTCCGACCAGGGGTCAATCTGACAGACCTCTGTATGAACATTCATGATTATACCAGACAAAATCAGTTTTTGTCATTTTTTTAAGAAAGATTCACTAAATTTTTGTATTATTACCGGTACGATGCAAAAAAACCGGCAGCCGTAAAGAGTTGCGTTGATAAAAACAGGATATGTTCAGAAGCCGTGAGATGGAAAAAGGCCGTTCAACCCGATATAAGAATTTACCTTTTTATTTATCGATATGCCAATAACGTAAAGGGCAGCGACAATTAATAGAGGACAGTCAATTTAAGAATGATATAATATATACATGTCGGCCATGATTTACAGGAGCATGATATGGATATAAGAGTTGAACTGCAAAAAAATGACAGACTGCTGTTCCCCGGCATGGAATGTACGATCGATCATTCTGTCGGCCGGGGTTCAAATGTGATCGCATATATCGGTTATTACAAAGATCATCAGAACCCCGAACTCTCCCATCGGATCCTGATCCGGGAGCTTTTCCCGTATAATCCTGACGGGGGAATCACCAGGGATTCCGATGGCAGAATCCATATTGAAAGATATGCTCTTCCTGTCTATGAGTTCAACAGGGAAACTTTCCTGCGGGGAAATGAAGTACATATCCGTCTGTTGGAAAACATTCCCTCGGAAATCGACCTGAACATCAACACCTATGAATACAACAATACACTTTACAGCCTGGTGGGATATACCGGGGGTAGAAATCTGTACGAGGAGCTCGGAAGGGCATATTGGAAAGACAAAAAAACGTCCGGCACGAAATCCCTCCTGCATATCATACGTATCATGAAAGGCGCGCTGGATGTCCTGCAGGCATTCCATCGTTCCGGATATCTGCACCTCGATATCAGCCCGGACAATATCCTGCTGATCGGAGAGGGCGGGAAAGAACGAGTGACGCTGATCGATTACAACAGTGTCCACACGCTTGATGAGGTGCGCGGAAACAAATCTGTCTATTACAGTACGAAAGACGGGTACACGGCGCCGGAGGTCCGGATGGGCAGGAGGACACAGATCCGCGAGTGTACAGACCTGTATTCAATGACTGCCGTGCTGTATTATTGTCTGACAGGCAGCAAGCTGACTCCTGCTCAGATGACGGGGATCACCTCGTTTGACATTGATCCGTCGACTTCTCCTTTCCTGAAAGGCTGTCCCGAGACAGCGCTTTCCCTGCTGCGCCAGATCCTGCGCCGCGGGCTTGCAATCACACCGCGAAGGCGTTACCAGAAAGCAGCGCAGATGCTGGAAGACCTTGCCGAACTCGAAGACAGGGTACTTGGCAGGGGCATCACCCGCTGGGCTCTGTGGGAGGCCGGCCGGGCGCGCATCCGGCGTTCCCTGAAAGACAATCCCGCCTTAGAGTATCTGCTGGATGAAAAGAAAATCTATCCCCTCTATGCAGAAAAAGAAGATGGTGTAAGAATACCTCTGTTTCAATATGACCGTGTTCCTTGGTTTGACCTCAATTCCCGGTCAGAGGCCAAGGATCAGCAGTCCCTGCTCAGGTCAGAAGCTACAGATCAGCAGTCCCAGTTCAGTTCAGAAGCCACGGATCAGCAGTCCCTACTCAGGTCAGAAGCTACAGATCAGCAGTCCCTGCCAAGATCAGAAGGATCCGGCACTGCAGACCGTCCTATGCGCAGCAATGCTCCCAATGCTCCCCTTTTGCTTCTTGGCGGAGGCGGCACGGGAAAGACCACTGCGCTTTTACGTCTTGCCTGTGGTCAGAGCGGCAAATACACGCCATCCTCTACAGTCGTTTACTATATCTCCCTGTACGGGTACAAAGGAAAAAACCAGCATTATATCTGCGACAAGCTTCTGGAAAGTCTGAGATTTAAGCCGGATACGGACAGCATGGAAAGTGCCCGGCGTGAGCTTCTGCAGCTGCTCGATAAACCATACAGGAAAAACGGATCCCCGAATAGTACAGTTAATACAGTTAATACAGTTTCGGGTAAAACACATAGTCCTTTTCTGATCCTGCTCGACGGGCTCAATGAGGCTTCCGGAGATATCGCGCCCCTGCTTGAGGAGATCCACATGCTGGCCGGGCTCGCCGGAGTAAGGATCATTCTGACAAGCCGGAGCGACCCGGGGGATCCGGCTTTTCAAAAGCTGTCCCTCTGCCGCCTGGAGCAGTCACAGGTCAAAAAAATCCTTGCCGTGGAGGGTATCCTTCCTCCTGACAATATGGAAGTGATCGACTTATTGAGTTTTCCATTGCTTCTGTCCATGTATATCCGCACTGTGCAAAGCGGGGAAAAACATCTGCGTCTGGAGAGCAGAGACCAGCTTCTGGAGGATTATTTTAACGCAATCCTGGAAAAAGAAAAAAGAGACCTTCCAAAGGACCAGGCTTTCGCCATGGGAATCGAAGCCGCCGTGTTCTTCCTGCTGCCGGAGATTGCCTCGCTGATCAAAAAAAAGCAGCATGCTCTTACCGGGCAGGAGCTTTTGCCACTGGTCAGCCAATGTTATAAAGATCTTCCGAACAAAGCACTCACAGCGGTCTATCCGGAATGGATCGGCCACACATCAGATCTGCGGCTTGGCGCCGCATCAGCGGATGAATGGTACGGGGAGGCTGTCCTGGGCATTCTCTGGAAAAGGCTGGGTATTCTTGTCCGCGATGAAAACGGAGCCTTCCGGATCCTCCATCAGGTGATTGAGGATCATCTGGCTGAAAAGAGCAGGCAGTTTCATGTGATATTTGATCGTGAGAAGAAGAAACGGTTGGCCTGGCGCGGCATCATAGCAGGTATATTTTTGATCGCCTTTCTCACCTGGTTCGGCAGCTACAACTATTCTGTCCGAAGGCAACTGGCAGATCAGAACGAGGAGATTCTTCGAAACAACGAGGAAATCCTTCAAAACAATGAGGAAATACGTAGGAACAATGAGGAAATACAGAAAAACCGTCAGGAAATTCTTGATAAACAACAGGAAGTTCTAAGGAATGAATCAATTGCCCTGGCATCCTCCAGTCAGGCAAAGCTCAAGTCCGGAGACCGCGGAGCGGCGCTTCTCGAAGCTTATCAGGCACTCCCCTCACAGGGAAATGAACGTCCTTATGTCGCGGAGGCGGAAGCTGCGCTCGCACAGGCACTCTTCTGCTATGAAACAGATCGTTATCATCCGGTACAGTCAATCAGATGGACTGACGAGCTGTTGGGATGCGCATTGTCTGAAAAAGGAGATTATTTTGTCACACTTGAGGAATTCGGGAAACTGTCCTGTTTTGATGTAAAAACCGGGCGCGCGATATGGTGGAAAAACACTTCTTTTGAACGGGAACCCTCTGCATACTGGTCATTGGATGGTGAAAAGGATGGAACTTTTAAAAGAAAGGAAAGTACTATCCCGTTTATAAAGATTATCGAGCAATATAATGCCGTGTTCTGCGCCGGCAATGAGGAAACAGCCGTATTGTATTCTTTATCGGACGGAGAAATTTTGTGGAGTTTGTCAGAGCGGTATTCATATCATTTAAACACAGGCCATGAATATACGGTTGAGACCGTGGATATCTCCGGAGATCAGCAGTCTTTTGTCCTGGGAATCTCTGAACATATCCATTTACAAACATCCGGCAGCGGTCATACTGATGATTCAGCTGCCACAGCCGGCGGAAATAATGCCGAAGCTGATGACCCGGACGATACGAAAGCTGATGACACCGAAACAACAACCTGGGTTTATTCGAAATGTCTCCTGTATTTTGATATGGAAACAGGAGAACTGATCAGCGCCTCTGATCCTGTCGAAACATCGGAAGAATCAAGATTCTGCTCGTGGGAAGGACGGGGGACTTTTTCCGATCAGGGCAGGTATTATGCGGTTTTGCATTTTGAAGAGAAAGATCTTGATCAGATTATCAGCATGGAACTTTCAACCGGCATGACATCCCCCGGTCCCTCGATCACCCGGCCTGATATCGGATACTCCCAGGACAATATCGTCATGCTGCAGTATGTGCCTGAACTGGTGACCGGATCAGAGGACAAGAGTGTCCGCCAAAAAGGTGTTTTTTATTATTGCACCCAATACGAATGGAGGAAGTCATATGGCTTTATGGGCAAGGCTGCTGCGGGCTTTTTCGTGACCGGAAAAGAAAAAGAAGACAGCTGGCTTTTTACACGCGAAATGGAACTGACCGAAAGCCCTCACCGCTATCCGTTCATAATCGACTTTGAAGGCACACTTTATCTGCTTTCAGATGACGGGGCACTCATGTTGAACCCTGACGGACAAGAGGAAAGGGTCCGTTTTTCCGGGGATACGGTCTGCTTCGCCAGTGATCCTGAAGACAACTCGATCGTATATCTCTTCAATACAGACGGTACTGTAAACAGCTTCAGCCTGAAAAGATTCAGGATCCATCCCGAGGCTTCCGATCGGGAATCCAGGGGCGGCGACGCAATCGATGAGGTCGTAAGAGCCAAAGACTATTCCTATGCCCTTTTGGGAGAATCCGTTTCAGGAGCAAAAGGTTTCGGTCAGGCACCGCTTCCGGTCTGTCTTTTCCCTGCTGCGGATGCCCACAGGGCTGTCATCTGTTCCTTTTTCGAAGACAACCGCATTGCCGTACCGGATTCCAGAACAGGCTTTAACAGCATTCTTCCAGGGGACATATATACTATGCCGGACGGGAGCGGTTTTTTATCTCTGGATCTGAAGGACCTGGACAAAGACGAAAATGGCAGCTACACGGAGAGCCTTAACGGAATACTCTATCAGGCTGACGGAAAAATCTGCGATCGGTTTTCTTTTGATCCCGGCCAATCGTTTATTTCAACGCTTACCTCTCCAATGCAGATTACAAGTGATGGCAGCTGGCTCTACTGTGAAGAATTCCTTTATCAGCTTAAAGAACACAGGCTGATCACTTCCCAATCCATTCTTCCGAAAGACAATGCAACAGCTGAGAGAAACTACTGTATGGCAGAGGTGGGAGGAAACATTGTTTCCGCCTCATGGTTTGATGACTCCCTTTCTTTGTGGATAAACGGAGAGCCTGCAGGCAAGAAATTTTCAAATGATTCCCGTTTCCATTATATGCCTTACAGCCTGACCGACTCTTCCTCCATGCACTTTCGAAAGCTCAGAACCGGATCCAATCAGCTGTTCATCCTTTGCTGCAGTCAATCAGACCGTTATGTGTCAACACCTCATGGAAGAGGCAATGCGACGGATTATTTCCTGGTCTATCAAAAAGATGAAGACCGGTGGTCCCGTATTGAAAATGAATCCCCGCTGAAAGGATTCCCTTTTATCGCCTCAGCCGGAAAGCAGCCCCTTTTCGCCGCCCTCGATGAGAGCGGTTCACTGAATATTTACGATGCCACAGCCGGTAAATCTGTGCAGCAGATAGACGTCGGCGGTGAACCTCTTTCTGTCACGGACATGCGGTTCATCATGGATGACCGCTACATTATGATCCTCGCATCATCAGGCTCTGTAAAATATGAAGTTTTCAGAATTGAAGACGGGAAAAAAGTCTATACTTACCGGCCGGAAAAAGAGGACCTGCACAGAACCGATATCAACATTTATGAAGATCTTGACAACAGCCTTTTGTATATCATGAACAGAGGCGGCGAAATGACCGGAGTATGCGTCAATACAGACAGCTGGACAGACATGTTTGTGATCCCGCACTTGTGCTGCGTACTTAACGACAATACCTTTATCGTCTGCTATGACCATGAAGAATTTGCGAAATACCCCCTTTATACTCTGGATGAAATGATGACTATGGCAAAAGACATTTTATTGGAAGAGGGAAGGCTGAAGTAAAAGCCCGGGGATGGCTGTTGCATTTATCAAACCAAAAAAGGTGTGAAGAAACATGGTTTTGCTTCTTCACACCTCTTTTTAATTATTTACTTTCCCTGTCCTTTTTGGATAAAAAAGACTGGAACTGGGAAAGCAGGCTTTCACCCATCAGATCAGGTATTTCCCGCAGGAAAATCCTGCCGGAAAAAGCCAGGTGAGGCAGGCGGATAATCTTAAATCCCTGCGGGATGGCGTCCTCATAGCAGGGATCAGCGATGACCCCGATTTCACTTTCTGCGGCATGCAGGAAGGAAGCATCGCCTTCACTTTGGCCGGTAATATTCCGAAGCCGGGCATTCAGTTCCTCTTCACCAGCAGGAGCGAAGTCATTTCCACCCAGGAAAAGGCTGCTGCCTGCCGGTTCGCCTCTGCCCTCTTCCGTCATGCCGAAAACGTGAGTGGGCACTCCTGTCACGATCTGCATGGAAGCTGCCAGTGATGTCATTACAACAGGCTCCCCAACCAGACAGACAGGGAGCTTTTTTTTATCAGACCCATCGGCGGCAATAGTGTTTCTCTCCCGGAAAGGGAACTGATTCTCTCCTGTTTCAGCCGCTGTGCGCACAGCTTCAAAATAAAGCTCTTCTGTCCCCCTGGCCGGTATACCAGCCACAAAGGGAATCCCGAATCGCTCCTTCATATACTCAGCCGCAGGAAGACCTGTGGACGACAAAAGCAGGTTCACATCCGCCGAAGCACTGCGGCATATGTCAGCCAACAGCTGATTATACTTGCCGGCAGTACTTTGCCCGGAACAATCATAGTCCCGGGTGTCAGCTGAGGATTCCGACCCGTCTTTCCGGTCCCGGACATGGCCTCCTGCCTGAGTCCGGACCTCTGTCGTATTCCGGTCCTCTGCCGAATTCCGGCTGTTTGCAGTGGATGAAGAGCGGTCTCTTCCGCCTGAAAACCCGCTCTGATCCATAGCCCAGTTTGAGATGACTTCTACTCCTGCGGACACAAGCTTTGCGCGCAGGCTCTGCGCTGTCGTGGGAGCGGAAAAATCCAGAGGAGTCAGGCCCAGGAGGTTGACCCTGATCCTCCCCCCGCCTACAGGCTTCTTCTCATCAGAAAAGTCTTTGCCGCCTCTTTCACTATAGTTCTTTTCGCCTTTTCCATTTTCAGGCTCAGCGGGAGCACCCGCGAAGCACTTCGCTATCTGTAAAAAGGCGAGGCCTGCCCCCCGGGTGTAATCGTGCATTCCGTTGGTGCTGATGTAAAACGAGGGAATGCCTGTTTCTTTCTCGATGATACGGGTGATGGCGTCAAAGTCCATTCCGACTATATAGGGAATGGGGGAATTCGCGATTGCGATAAAGGAAGGCGAGTAGATACGGGCCGCCTCCGTGATATCCCGGATCAGCTTCTCGTCATTTCCCAGCATGGCGTCTGTATCATTCAGGCCTGACAGGAAAATCAGGCTGTCATGGTCGTACCACCTGATCTCGTCATGCGTATTGTAAGTGGAGTTGCAGCCTGAGGGGTCGTGCATGACAACCATGCCGCCAAGTTCAAAAAGAGCGCTGCAGACGCCCGATACGTCCCCGGTGTAAACCGGTATTTTCCTGAAAACCTGTCGCATTCTCTTCTCCTGTTACAATCATCAGAAGCATTGTAGCGGAGCATTGCCGCATTCGTATAATCTGACTGCTGCCATCTTTCAGCATGTCTTTGAATCTTCTGAGACGCGCCGCAAAAAGTCTTCTATTTTTCCTGACGGATGCTCACAGCACGCAGACACAGCCCAGTCCCTTTCTAGGCACGATCGACCGCGTATCTTTTTCGTGAAGATAAGCTTCTTCCATGAGTCCGGCAAGTTTCTCTATGCCGGAAAAGCCCCACATGCCGCCGTATTCCACTAAATTTACGAAATGTGCCGTCCCCCCGAACCAGGCAGCCTTGGGTCCTATTGCCAGCATGCTGCCCTCATTTTCCTTGCCGTGAAGAACTCTCATTTTGGGATGGACCGTAGAGTTCAGGATCAGCTCGGGATGATGTGATACCAGCCAGTCAAAGTCCTCTTTTTCCTCAGGGGAAATCGCATCGATGTAAACACGGGTCACCCGGAAGCCCTGCTCAAGCAGCAGTCTTGCCAGCCCCAGGGTCCTGGGATTCGCAATGTAGTCAATGGTGATCTCTGTATCTCCGATCAGTCGCCGGGCATGGTCCAGGGCTCTTTCGGCCGCAGCCTGTCCGGCCTGCATCAAATCTGTCCCTTCTTTTGAGGAAAGAGCCTTCCGCAGCTCTCCGATTTCTTCCCGAACCTCTCCGGCGCCAAAGGCAGGAGGAAGGTAGAGAAAAGGTCTGCCCAGTCTTTTGGCCAGCTGTTTGATCCCGTGTACTCCGCTCGGGCTCCTGGTAATGAAAAGAGAGGCCGCTCCGATCCTCAGATAGTCGTCATAGGTCCTGCACTGCTGCAGGCTCAGATAATGAAATCCAGCGTCTGTAATCTCTTTTGCCATGTCGCTGTCGGGATCCACGGGCTGGTTATCTCCCAGGATACAGATCAGGCCCGGATCGACCGGAAGGGGACGGACGGGCCGGAACATGGATTCCTTAAGTTTCTGTTCCGGAGTGAGGCCGGTTTTCTGCATGATCGGATCCATCCAGCAGCGCATGAAATCGATATCCGGAAAACGCTCCTCCAGATTTCTATACACCCATGCGGCATCGGTTCCCACAAAATGATGGAGACAAACCAGGAAGACGGCAACTGCCCTTGGGCGGTAAGGGAGACGGTTGATCGCGTCTGTCACCCCTTCGACCGTAATGTCCTCAAGGCTTCCCTCATACAGATCTTCCTCTTCCAGAAGCACACAGGAAAAACGGTCGGCAGCGTCCATTTCCGCAGCTGTCAGGACGACGCCCCGCATGCAGTTGTCGGAGCAGACATAGATCTGATGGCAGTCGGGAACCAGCATTCCTATGTGGACAATATTCCAGGTTTCGTGGACGGGAGCGTTAAATTCCAGCACCTGAGCAAAGGGAGCGGGAAATGCCGCCTCCGAAATCCTGAGGACAGCTCCCTCTTCACTGACAGAGCGCAGCCCTCCGGGACCTATTTTTTTCATTATCGATCTCCATTCATAGATCAGCACCGGACAGAATCTTTTCCTGTGCAAATTAATATTTCCCTGTATCCACAGGTATCCTGCTTCACTTCCCGGCAGGGGCGAGTGCCTGACCCGCTATTACTTCCGCAAGCATCCTGTATTCTTCTGCCATTTCCGAGTCAGGGAATGCCTGGATGACGGTCTGGCCCTTTTCTTCCGCCTGGAGGACAGTGGTGCTTCTCGAGAGGCATCCTGTCAGTTCGGTACCAAGTTCTGAAGCCAGTGCACGGACCTTGTTGTCCTCGTCGGGCACATCTCTGCGGTTCAGAATAATGCCGCCAAGCCTGGCGTACCCTCTTCCCTGAAAGTGTTCCAGGGCAAGTCCTATATTGGCAGCGGCATACATGGACATGGTCTCTCCGGAAGTAAGGATATAAACATAATCTGCGTACCCCGCCCGCATGGGCATGGCAAATCCGCCGCATACGACGTCGCCCAGCACATCGAAAAGCACTATGTCAGGGCGGTATTTTTCATAGATCCCCAGTTCTTCCACTTTTTCAATGGCTGTGATCACTGCTCTTCCGGCACAGCCCTGACCGGGCAGAGGACCTCCCGCCTCCGCACAAAGCACCCCTGAAAATCCTGTCCTGATCACCTGTTCAGGGCCGAAGGGCTTCCTGGCGCGCACATAATCCATGATCGTCTGCGGAGATCCGGAACGGACTCTCTGCATGATCATCTGAACCTCTCCGGCACTGCCGCCTGCGCCCTCCATGTTCTGAAAAAAAGAATTCTCCCGGCACAGGAGCCTTGTGGAGTCAGCCTTTGGATCGCAGCCCACCTGCAGAACTCTGAGTCCCTTCTGCGCCAGTACAACTGCAAGATTTGAAACCGTCGTGGATTTGCCGATCCCGCCTTTTCCGTAAAATGCTATTTTTACCATTTTTCCTCCATGTAAGTGAACCCGGCAGATACACCCGCTGTCCCGCTGCTGCAGGCTTACTGTTTTTTGATCCTGGAGTATGCCGTTTTGGTGCTGACTCCCGCCAGACGGCCAATTTTTCCGGAGAGGGCAGTGATCTCATTCTCGGGGGCATCGACGGCCACACTTATGATATTGATTCCTTTTTCCCGATAGGGGATCCCCATTCTCCCGATTATATACTGGCGGTAGGAATGCAGGATGCGGTTGATATCCTCAGGGGATTCCTGATCTTCCACAATGATTGAAATGACTGCAACTCGTGTATCCATAAATGTCACCATTAGAGATTTTTATCTTACGTATCCTGGTTAAATGCATGACCGGCAGGCTCCTATACAGGAGACAGCGCGGACTGTTTTTAGTATTTCGGTATTTTTCCGGTATTTCAGCAGATTCTGGGAAGAAGCTCGTTTCCGGGCTGGGGCAGGATGGTCTGAGCGCCGATCTCAGTGTTGAGGACGACGCGTCCGGGATGGTCGGAAGTGACTCTGCCGATACAGACCGCTCCCTCTGTGTGGGGACTGTTTCGAAGCGCGTCGAGGACAGCATCCTTGTCTTCTGCAGGAGCGATGATCACAAGGCGGCCTTCGCATGCCAGATAAAGAGGTTCCAGGCCCAGCATGCCGCAGACTCCACGGACACCGGGATCGACGGGGATTTTTTCCGCTTCCAGCGAAAATCCGACATTGCTCTGCCCCGCGATTTCATAGAGGACCGTTCCCACGCCTCCTCTTGTGGCGTCGCGGATCACATGGATGCCGGGAGCGGCGGTCAGGGCGTTCTGCACAGCTGCCCAGAGAGGGGCACAGTCGCTTGTGACGTCCGCCTCGATCCCGTACTCATCCCTGGCCAGCAGGATGGTGCAGCCGTGTCTTCCGACATCTCCTGTGACGATCACACAGTCGCCGGGCTTTGCCAGGGCTCCGCCGGTGCGGACGCCGTCCATGACACGTCCGACTGCGGTCGTAGTGATAAAGACTCCGTCCACCTGTCCCTTGCCGGCCACTTTCGTGTCGCCCGCAACAATACAGACTCCGGCCTCTGCCGCGGTCTTTTCCATCGCCGCGGCGATCTCTTCGAGCCTGTCCATGGGAAAGCCTTCTTCAATCACAAAAGCACAGGTCATATAGAGGGGCTGCGCGCCCATGCAGGCCAGATCATTGACCGTGCCGCAGATGGAGAGCTTACCTATATTCCCGCCCGGAAAAAAGGCAGGGGAGACGATGAACCCGTCTGTTGACATGGCCAGCCTGCCCGCAGGCAGATCCAGGAGGGCGGCATCATCCGGTGTGAAATGAGGGTTTTCAAAGTGCGCCCGAAATACTTTTTCTATCAGTTCCGAAGTCTGTTTTCCCCCTGCGCCGTGGGCCAGGGTTACTGTTTCCTGCATATCGTTCATTCCTTCCTGAGCTTATCTGTCAACTTTTTATTAATACATACAGGGAATCCCGGATTCCTGTCTTGATTCTCTCTTTTTACAAATCTTTTCCGTAGAGATAAAAGGCCGAGCAGGCACCCTCTCCGGACACCATGCAGGCACCCACGGGATGTTCCGGTGTGCATCCTCTTCCGAAAACTCCGCAGTCGGAAGGCAGGCATTTGCCCTGCAGCACCTCACCGCACCGGCAGGCCGGATTCTCTCTTCCCTCGATCTGAGGCAGATCATATTTGATCCTGGCATCATAGCCGGCATATTTTTCCCGCAGTTTCATTCCGGAGGCGGGCAGTACACCGATTCCCCTCCAGCGGGCATCGCAGGGCTCCATCATCTCATCGACCAGCTTCTGCGCGGCGGGCGACCCTTCCGGGCGTACAACGCGGGGATAACAATTTTCAAAAAACGGTTTTCCCTCTTCCGTGCGCTTGACGATCACCGCCAGGGCCGTCATCAGTTCTTTTGCTGTAAAGCCGGCGACCACGCCGCTGGTGCCGCGGGCGGCGAGCTGCTCGCAGATGGAAGTACCCGTGATGGCATGGACGTGTCCCGGATAAAGAAATACGTCCATGCTGCCGCGCATGGCCTCGTAGGCCGAGGGCATGGTCTTGTTGGCTGTCAAAATCGAAAAATTGGTTATTCCGTCCCTCTGCGCTTCCTGCACTGCCAGACAGGCGGTCGGTGTAGTGGTCTCAAATCCCACCGAGAGAAAGACGACCTCTTCCTCCGGATGTTCCTTTGCGTAGGCGACAGCATCCTGAGGGGCATAGACCACCTGAATACGGGCGCCGGCGGCACGGGCGGCCGCAAGGCTCGCGGGTATCTTCCTGAAGGCGGGTTTTCCGCCCTGCGTACTGTCGCTCTGTGTACTGTCGCTCTGTGTACTGTCCCCGGCTTCCATCGGGATCAGGCCCGATCCCGGCACGCGCACCAGATCCCCGAAAGTACATATAGTTACGTTGTGGTCGGTCGCGAGCAGAACCGCTTCGTCAATGAAACTGACCGGAGTCACGCAGACCGGACATCCCGGACCTGAAATAAGCCTGACTGTGGGCGGCAGGATCTGCCTGAGACCCAGACGGAATATTTCGTGCGTGTGCGTGCCGCACACCTCCATGATCCGGATCTCTTTGCCCTGATAATTATCGATGATCTCCCTGGCTCGTGAGATCACATTTTTCTTTTCACTCGTATTGTCGCCCATGGCGGGATTGCCTCCATCCTCTACAACTTTATCAAAACCAAATCTTTGCGAATTTCTCTGATTATCAAAAAAAATCACAAAAAAGAAATCACAGAAAGGTATTGCAAAAGCTATTACAGAAGTGCTCCGAGAACATCCTCTGCCTCGTCTTCATCCTCCTGCGTGATCTTTGCGATCGCGGCACCCGCGTGCACCATGACATAATCGCCGGGCATCAGGTCGCTCAAAAGCTGAGCCGATACTTCTCTCTTCGCTCCGGACGCGTCAACCAGCGCCGTTCCGTCTTCCCTGAGCTTCACCACTCTTGCAGAAAGTCCTACACACATGTTGTCCTCTTCTTTCCGGAAAAAACCTCTTCGCTTTTCCTTGTAATTATCATTCATTAATGCGTTGAATATTGTCTATAAAAAAGTAAATGCCTTCTTCTCTTTATTTTTCCTCAGGCACATTCTTCTTTTCATTTCTCCCCGGGCACCTTCTTTTTCATTTTTCCTCAGGAACTTGCCTGAACATCCCTGCCAGCGCCTGGCCAAGGGCGATTCCTCCGTCATTGGGAGGAACCAGATGGTGGATCAGAACCTCCATCCCCCGCTCTGTCAGGCTGTCCTGGACCATCGTCAGAAGAAGTCTGTTTTGGAAGCAGCCGCCGGTCAGGGCTGCAGTCCTGATTCCCCTTTCCTCCGAGATTTCGATGCAGGCATCCGAGATAAATTTCGCCAGTCCCGCGTGGAAGAGCCATGCAAGTTTCTCCGGATCCTCTCCGTTCAGTCTCTGCCGCAGCAGCGCCTCAAAAAGGCGGTCCGTAGGCAGATGATGCAGCTTGTCACCGCAGGAAGCCGCCGGAACATTTCCTATACAATCATTTTCTATGTAATCATTTTCTATACAATCATCCACACAGATCCGGTCCTTTGAGGCCAGAGGATCCCCAAATCTCTTTTCCGAATAGCGCTCAGCGGCAAATTCCAGTTCGATCGACGCCTCTCCCTCATAGGTGGATTCGCGGCAGATCCCCAGCATGGCGCTCACCGCGTCAAAAAGCCTTCCGGCGCTGGTGGATGTGACAGCCTGAATGCCGCGCTCCGCCATCATGCGCTGGGCTCTGGCGTTCTGCTGGTCACAGATCGACAACGTTTGGATAATATCAAAATAATTATCTGCAGGGCCTTTTTTGTCCCGAACGGACTCTTCAGGGGGATTCTGAATGAATCCTTTCTCTTCTACATTGGATACATTGAGCGGCTCTGCTTCTTTTTCAGGCTGCGTCTTCCCTTCTTTAGCAGACGGCTCAACAGCTTTTTCAGGCTGCGGGGCATCATGTAGGGAAAAGCCCCTGTTGCAGGCTTCCCGGATCATGGAAGCCGCGATGCGCCATCCCTGTCTGGGCGCGCTGTCTCCTCCGATCTGCAGAAAAGGCGCAATACTGCGCACTCTCTCATAGCCCTGCGCGTCGGCGACCATAATCTCTCCGCCCCAGATCGTCCCGTCCTGTCCGTAGCCGGTTCCGTCAAAAGAGACACCGATCACCGGATCTCTGCGGTCATTTTCAGCCATACAGGAGAGAATATGGGCGTAGTGGTGCTGGATTCTCAGCAGGGGAATATTGCGCTTTGCGGCAAGTTCCTCCGCGATCTCAGTGGAATTGTATTTCGGATGCAGGTCACAGACGATCGCCTGGGGACTGACCTCCAGAAGTTTTTCCATGCGCCCGATCGTCTCTTCGAGCGCCCGCACCGTGCGAAGGTCCTCCAGATCCCCGACATAAGGAGACAAATACAAGAGATTTCCGGATGCTATGCAGAAGGTATTTTTCAGTTCTCCGCCGACTGCCAGAACACACCCCTTAAAGACTGTGGGATCTTCCTGTTCGTCTGCTTTCGCGGTTTCCTCCGGTCCGGCTGATTTTGAAGTGTCTTCCCGACCTTCTGCCATCCCGGCATCATCCTGCCCGGCTGATTTTAATATATTTTCATTCCCGGCTGATTTTGCCCGGGTACCGCTGTTAATACCGGCCTCCTCTTTTTCGTCCGCGTCTTCTCCCGCATCGCCCGGATCCGGGTCCCTTCCATTGTTTTCACCCGAGTAAAGTACAGGCAGGGGCGCATAGCCGCGGGAACGGCGGATCATATAAGGATGTCCTCTGTGAAAATCCATCACGGTGTCGTCCGCCCTGATTCTGATCAGGCGGTTGTGGCTCAGGATGCAGTCACAAAAGCCGGATAATTCGGCCAGTGCATCTTTGTCATCCCTGCAGATCGGGGCTCCGGAAACATTTCCGCTCGTCATGATCAGGCAGTCCGGCATCTGCAGTCCGTCGTCGTAATCAAAGAGCAGAAGCTGGAGAGGAGCATAGGGAAGCATGACACCGACCTTGGGATTTCCGGGAGCCACGGAGGGCGCCAGCCTGTTTTTTACAGGCTGTTTGCAATCTCCTATGCTTTGACATATGCTTTGATCTTTGCTTTGATCTTTGCTTTGATCTTTGCTTTGACCTCTGCTTTTACCGCTTTTGTCAGATTCTGTTTTTTCCTGATTCCGGTCGAGGAGCAGGATCGGCTTCTGATGTCCGGTCAGGATCTGCCGCTGTTCTTCATTAAACAGACACTCGCGGCGCACCGTCTCCTCATCCTTCATCATGACCGCGAAGGGTTTGGCAGGGCGGCGTTTGCGCTCGCGCAGCCTGCGGACCGCCTCTTCGTTCGTGGCATCACAGCACAGGTGGAATCCGCCGATACCTTTGACCGCGACGATTCCTCCTGCCAGGATTACCTTCCTGGCAGCAGTGATTGCCTCCCGGCCCCTGATCTGTCCCTCTGCCGGATTCGTTCCCGGTTTATCTTTATCTGCTGCAGACTGGTCCCGCTCTGATCCGGGGGGAACAGGATCTGTCTTCTTCACCGTCTTTTCCGTCACAGATATCAGTGGTAAAAACCCTGTTTCCGCAGCCGTGGAACCCGCTGTGGGAAGTAGATAGACCTCAGGTCCGCATTCGTTGCAGCAGACCGGCTGGGCATCATACCTTCTGGAAAGAGGACTGTAATACTCCTCCGCGCAGGTCCTGCACATGGGAAACATTTTCATGCTGGTCCGCTCACGGTCATAGGGAAGCGCGTCGAGTATGGTCAGACGCGGCCCGCAGCATGTGCAGTTAATAAAGGGATGCAGGTATCTGCGGTTGTGCGGATCATATAATTCCTGTGTGCACTCCTCGCAGATCGCGATATCCGGTGAAATAAAAATCTCTCCGTCCGTTTTTTCGCTCTCTACGATTGAAAAAGAACTGTATTCCCGCGCGCCGGCAGTCTCTTTTTTGTCTATTTTCAAAATAGAGGATCTTCTGGGAGGCTGTTCTCTCAGCAGTGTCTCAAACTGTCCGATCTGTTCCCTGGTTCCCTGCGCAAAAATCTCTACGTAGGGGCCCTTGTTGCAGACACTTCCCCTGATCCCGGAAGTACTGGCATGCCGGTCGACCGTCGGGCGAAATCCGACTCCCTGCACGATCCCGTATACACGAAACCGCGCTGTTGTGATTTTTTCCATTTCCGTACATCCTTTCAGGGTATCCCCAAAAAAGCTTTCTTAATATTCTTCTTCCCTTAATTGTTTTTCTAAAATTCTGCTTCCTTAATCCCGGTAACTCAATCCCGGTTCCGGGGTTACACTTTCTCAATTCCGGTCCTCGATCCCGGTTTCAGAATCCCGCTTTTCGGGTTCCGGTTCCGGGATTCCTTTTTCTCAATCCTGGCTCAGTTCTCCCGAGACCGCAAAGTGCGGAAGGTGGATCAGTGTCACGGACAGCCCCGACAGGATGGGTTCAAGCGCCCTGTCGCAGATCACATAATCATATTTTCTGTCTGTGACCAGCTTCCGGATGTCTGACTCTTCGCGCAGTGCGACATCCCCGGGCCGCATAAGGTCGCGGTTCATGAGGAAAAAGCCTGCCGTATCCGCCTGTACTCCATTCTCCTCCAGGCTGTGTCGGAGAGCGTCTGCCAGAACCTGCTGATGAATAATGAGCACTTTCTTACCTGAAAGCGTCTCCGCCGCAGAAGAGAAAAAGCCGCCGTCAAAGCGGGTACGGATCCTCTCCGCATCAGGAATCCAGTATTCCCAGGGTGTTCCATATCTTTCCTCCAGCCATTTGGCGGCTGCAGCGCCGGCGGGTGAGAGGACGAAATTCTTTTCCGCCTTCCCGATCTGCTTCAGAGACTCTGTGTCTGTCCCCGCTCCGCAGCAGATCATGTCCCCGAATCCCATTGAAGCGACTGACCGGCGCAGGGACTCCGCGGAAATGATGCCTGCAAAATCCAGGGGAGAAAAGCCCCAGATTCCGGCGATTCTTTTATTGTCTCCCGGATCATCAGTCAGTCCGGCTTTTTTCTGATCAGTATTCCTGTCCTGCGGTAAGTTTGAAGCAGCATCCGGTGCAGCATCCGGTATATTTTCCAGTGCTGCTTTCCGGTCCCTGCTCTGCAGAGCAGGAATATTATCGTCCGCTTTCCCGTTCGCGGCTCGTTTCCCGGGCTTGCAGAATGTCTCCAGAAGGGCCAGATAAGTCTTTTCGATGCCCTTGTCGTAGTACTCCATACCGTCGGTATCGACCCCCAGGACAGGCAGCCCTGTCTTTCGGGCAGCCATCCTGCAGAGGGCACGGTAGTCCGTACCGATCACAGCGGGAACCGGGGTTCCGACGATTGAAGCAAATGCCGCAGGGATACGGTTCGCGGCATCGGCGAGCTTTTCCACCAGGCGGTCGTCACGCCCGAGGATCGCGTCCATGTCCCTGAGGCCTGCGCTGAACACGGCGCTCTGGGCGCCGAACCAACGGGGTTCATCAAAGCCACAGATATTTCCGGTACATCCTCCCGCGTCGCAGATGACACAGATGCCTCCCATATCATAGAGCACGGAGACAGCGCCTGACTGGTCAGGTGCGAAAGGAGTCGAGACCCGCCGGAACCCGCGCGGCACTTTGTCAGCGGAGGCAATATCCGGTCTGTATGATCTGATGATGCCCAGGTCAGATCCTGCTGACTCTGAAACTCCTGCAATTTCAGAAAATCCTGCTGATTCTGCTGATCCTGCAGTTCCGGAAAATCCTGCCGATTCTTCTGATCCTGCAGTTCCGGATAATCCTGCTGAGTCTGCTGATTCTGCAGAGCCTGCAGTTTCTGCAGGAATATTCTCCGTATCCTCCCCGGCTTCGCCGTCGGCAGAAACCTGCTCATCCCGTCCTTTCAGCATGATCATCGATGCGTGAGAACCTCTGCTGCCTGTCTCCATGGCAGCCATGAGAGCCCGGAAAAGACCGGTGACAGCCCGGTAGCCGAAGGGCTGAACGTCGGAATTCCACTGTACATTGGGCAGATCCGGATGATACCAGCCCGCATCGCGGCCGATCGAGACCGTAACTGCTCCCGGTTCACTTGAATATCCCGGTTCGCTTGAAGGTCCCGGTACAGTCTTTCCCTCCGCCTGTTCGGAATCGTAATGGAGCATGGAAGGATGCAGGTTGGAATAGATCCTGGTTTGGGGACTGAGCTGTGCCAGCAGGTTGATCCAGACATAAGTATCCTTTCCGACTGTCCCGAAGATCTCACGGACTGCAAAGCCCTCCCGGACCAGGGCACAAGCCAGTTCAAAGGGACTGGCATTCATTGCCTCTCCGACGGAAAAAACAGCCTGGGGATACTTCTGGCGGAAGTCCTCTACAGCCTGAACTGCCTCTTTTTCCCACTGAGCGTCATCAAAAGAAGTACTCAGCACTCTTCCCAGGGCTGCGTACTGGGCGCGGATCCTGTCGATCTGATAGAATCTGCCCAGTTCTATAAAGGGAATGCCCAGACGTTCCTGAAGATCATAGGCTGCCGGCCTGGCCTCCGGATTCAGGACAATGTTGAAATTTGCCTCTGCCATGGCCTGAAACTCGCCGTAGTCCTCACAGGATCCGATCTGGCGGATCTTTCTGATTCCGGCCTGTCTCAGAAGCGGAAAGAACTCACTTCCCCGGTCTCCTTCTTCAACAGGGGCAAAAAATCCAAGTATATTCACGGAAGTGGATTTTTTCCTGCGGGGCTCAAGAAGCTCATAGATCGACTGCCGCACATGCACCATGGGAGGCTTTCTGCCCTCCCGGGTCAGGGCATACATATAACAGGGCTGCACGCGGACGTCAGGCACCTTCTCCTCAGCCCGCCTGCAGATGCGTTCCATATCCGTCCCCAGGAGGGCATCCACGCAGGTAATGCAGATCATCACGACGCGAGGCCTTCGTCCAAGCGCTTCCATGCCCCGGCAGATTTCTTCTACCGCCCTGGGGATTTTTTTCAAGTGCCGTCCGGTCACCAGATCAGTCTGATCCATGGTGAGGTAAAAAAAACGGTCCTCATATCCCGGCATCCGGCTGATCGCGGAAGTGTTCCTGCCGCAGCAGCCGGGCGAGACGATCAGCATGACTGAATCGGGGACTGACAGTCCGGCGCGCTTGACACCATAGCCCTCGGCCCCGGGGGAGTTGAAAGCCAGTGTCGCCGGCGAGCTGTAGATCAAATGTGTGGTGGAGACAAGCTCACGCGGTATGTCATTGTTTCCGCGCGCAGCCAGCTGCGCCGCCGTATAATATGTCGCTTCCATCCTTTGCATACCAGTGACCATGACCTCCATTATCAAAACAAACGATTATCTTGTCTGCCGGACACGGCCGGCAGCTGTTTTAGTGTCTTCAGATCTTTCCAGCGCCGGTCATGACCGGCAGCTGTTTTCGGGCCTTCACGCATTTTCCAAAGCCGGTGCTGCCGGAAGCTGTTTCTGCGCATTCAGCCATCTTTCCTCACGGAGAGTTTTTTTGCCAGTTCCAGAAATGTTCTGCTGACCGGCAGGTCGGGATCTCCTTCAACGGTCGTCATTCCCCTGTCCTCGAACCGCGTGATATCGTCGCTCCTCGGAATCTCACCGATGATTTCCAGTCCTCTGGAATCAGCGAAGGCGCGCACTTTCTCATCTTCTCCCACCACATTCCTGTGGTTGAGAATGATCCCCCTGATCCTGGCGTAGCTTCTGTCCTCGAAATTCTCCACTGCGCTGGCTATGTTATTGGCGGCGTATAGAGCCATTTTTTCACCCGAAGTAACGATCAGGACCTGCTCCGCATAGCCTTCCCGGATGGGCGCGGCAAATCCTCCGCAGACCACATCACCCAGGACATCGTAGAGGACAACATCCGGCTTCCAGGTCTCGAACAGGCGAAGGTCCTCCAGCAGCTGGAAAGTGGCGATGATCCCTCTGCCGGCGCAGCCGAGGCCGGGGGTTGGGCCGCCGGTCTCAATACAGAGGATTCCGCCGAAGCCGACGCGGGAGATTTCTTCCAGTGTCTCGGGATCTTCGTCCTCCTCGCGCAGATAGTTCATGACAGGCCGCAGCGGCTGCCCGCCCAAAAGATTGATGGTGGAATCTGCCTTGGGATCACAGCCGATCTGGATCACTCGCTTCCCCAGCGTCGCGAAGGCAGCTGCAAGATGACTTGTCACTGTGGATTTACCGATTCCACCTTTACCGTAAATAGCGATTTTAATCATAAAAAAGGCTCCTTTATGCGCACAGGACGCAAAAGGAGCCTTTGGTTTTGAACAAATTCCGGAATAAATCCGGTCATACTGCCGCACAGAAAAGACTTCTTTCAGGGGCCGCGATTTGCCGGGCGGAACCGGTGCTGGCCATAAGGCCATCCTCCTGAAAAAATGATCCATTTTCATGCAGCCGCATGTTTCTGCCAGGCTCTTTCGGGTCGAAACGCATGCTTCCCGTCAGGTTGACAGTATATTTTGATTTAACTGAGGGTCAGCAGAGAAAATGTCAGGAAATAATTGCTGGCATTTTCCGGGCAGGTACCCTGTCTGATTTGATTCTATTCAAGTCTTATGAACTTGTATTTATTATCTGATTTATTTAAGGGTAAGGCTTAATGAAAACTTACCTTTTGCCGCGAAGAGCGACAGCAATCTTTGCAGCGAGGACGGCGTTGTTGAGGAGGAATGCCTTCTGGGATTCCATACTCTCTTTGCCCAGGTACTCCCTGATACGTCCCATCATGTAACCGGTGATAGCTTTGCCCTGGACGTTGTTCTTTTCCACATCGTGCATTGCTTCGCCGACAGCCATGCGGGTCTTGACGGGATCCAGCTCATACTCCTTGGGAACGGGGTTCACGACCAGAACACCACCGGGGATGCCCATCTTGGCCTTGATCTTCATGACCTCTGCCAGTTCAGCGGGGGTATCCATACGATAAGTGAGACGGAATCCGCTTCCGCGGACCATGTACTCGGGCATGCGGTCTGTGCCGTAGCCGATGACAGGAACACCCTTTGTCTCGAGGTATTCCATGGTCAGATTCAGATCCAGGATCGGCTTTGTGCCGGAACATACAACCATGACGGCGTTGCTGGCAAGGGACTCGAGGTCGGTGGAGATATCCATGGATTTCTCCGCGCCGATCTGTGCGCCGCCGATACCGGAACCGCAGGCGACAACACAGCCGACCATAGCTGCTGCCGAAACCGCTGCCGCAATCGTCATAACACCGTCTGCCCTCTTGGCCAGAAGGATCGGGATATCTCTTGCAGATGCCTTAAAGATGGATCCGCGCTTATTCTCAAGATAGAAAATCTCATCATCCGTCAGACCGATGTGAATAACGCCGTTGATGATCGCAACAAATGCGGGGCAGGCACCGTTATCCCTGACGGTTTTCTGCATAGCCTTTGCGAAATCATAGATTCCGGGATAAATCATGCCGCCGAAAGTAGCAGCACTTTCCATGATGACAAGAGGTTTGCCCATATCGATCGCATGCTGCACTTCATCAGAGAAGACGATGTAGTTCTTGGCTGAGTCATCGATTTCGATATCCTGAAGCATATCCTCATCCGCCGCGGAAGCCTCACCATGTACAGCGGAGAACATCTCGACGAAGAGCATCCAGGAGTTGATATTGTCGTGGAAGTCCGGTGTCGCGATCAGATCGCCGTCATCAGAGAAGAGATAGCTGGTGGAAGGCTCGTAAAGATCATCATCCAGAGGAAGATCTTCTGCCTCATCGTCCTCGAGCTTCTCCTGCCAGGACATGTCCATCAGCTGTTCTGTCTCTACGCCGTACCATCCGTTTGCAAAGACATACAGCTTGCTGATACGTGCGCCGCTGCCGACCGTCGTACTACGGATAGTCTGAGAGACTTCGTCCTCATCTTCGAAGAAAGCGATTATATTCTCCGCAGCATCTTCAGGGCTGACACCCTCTACGCCGACATGGTTGGATGTAATAGCAATGGAAACATTGCTCATGATGACCTGCTCGCCGGAATCGCGCATAGCGATCAGATTAGTAAAGAATGCGCGGTCACGCAGAAGACTGACCATGACCTCAGCGGGAATGTAGGATTCTTCTGAATCCATCAGACCTGCATATTCTTCCTGTATATCATGTGATCCCATGCGAAGCAGTTCTTCCACGCTAAAAGGATTTTCCATGTAGTAGGCAGATCCATATTTCTTAAAAAAATCAGATGCTATCTGTCCCATAATCGCCTCCCTCGAAAAAGCCGATGCTTACGGAAATGCCATTTTCCTATAGACGCGGCAAAACACTCTGTGTTGAGAATTCCTGTTCCGCAGAGCATCATTGACAGTTGATTAACATATCTTGTTATATTATATAGTTAATAGCTATCTTTTTCAATGTAAGTTTTCCAGGAATATACACTTTTCATTTTCATTTTCAGCTTCAGCCTTTTACACCAATCGCCAATTCATATTGCCCTGTTCTTGATCTGTCCTCGCAGGGCGCATAGCTCATGACCAGCCCATCTGGTCCGAATCCAATACAAGGGTAAAGGGGCCGTCATTGACAAGCGAAACCTTCATGAAGGATCCGAAGACACCTGTCTGAACCTTCATGCCTGCCGCCCTGCATTTATCCGCGATATAGTCGAACATGGGCTCTGCCATGTCGGGAAGCCCGGCGTGTACAAAAGAAGGACGGTTTCCTTTTTTGCAGTCCGCATAAAGGGTGAACTGGGATACAAGGAGGACTTCTCCCCCGACTGCGGCCAGATCAAGATTTGTCTTGCCGTTCTCATCTTCAAAAATACGGAGCTTGCGCATCTTCTCGACCATCCTGTCGGCGATCGCCTTTGTGTCCGATCCACTGATCCCGACCAGGACCAGAAATCCCTTTCCTATACTTCCCGATACATAACCACCGCCTTCGGGAATCGTTCCGTCGGCTTCTTCCACAACGCGCACCGATGCGCTTTCTACCACCTGAATCACAAATCTCATGAAATGTCCTCTCCTTCACCGTTCTTAAAACAAGTCTGAATAGTATTCATTGTCCCTGCCGGAACAAAGTCGTAAATGGACAGACTACTGCATCGTTTTTTACTCACAGTAACTCTCTACACCGGTTTTGATACCAATTACTGCAAAATATACTGCATTTTTTTGAAAAATCACCCACGCCCCCTCATATTACATGGACGCACACAAGACTGAAATGGGGGCGAAACCTGCATAAAATAAGGGTTTCCGGCATAGAAAAAGACCGTTGCCGGCTTGTGACAACGGTCTGTAAAACAAAGCAGGGGAAGAGGGATTCGAACCCCCATGAACGGTTTTGGAGACCGTGATACTGCCATTGTATGATTCCCCTATATTCAGGATTGTGTATGCCGGTTTCTCAATCGACTTTGCTATTCTAACATAAGCACATTGTTAATTCAACCACTAATTTATCTTTTTTATTGACACCATTAATTTGTCATTTTTTTGACACCGCTGATCTATCTTTTTTATTGTCGCTATGAGTCTTTTCTATTGCCGCTAATCTGTCTCTTTCATTACCGGGTTTTATCTGGAATGATTATTTTCCCGATGTCGTTTCCCAGGCGACCAGTTTTTTTCTCCATAATGTATACTGTTTCTATGAGCCCGGACAAAGCATGGCCAGACAGAATCCGGCCTGTGCCTGGTAAGTATGCTCTCCTGTATCACTTTTATCCGGGAAATAACGGATTTTACTTGCCGGCCCATCAGCAGCATGAATCTTTTTTGGTGTATACCGGTGTCAAAGCCCGGATACACCAGTTTTACATCAAAGGAGGTAACACAGAATGAATGAAAATGCAAAAACTGCTGCCGGAATGAGCAGCGTGAACATGGCTAAGAGTACTGACGGCATGAAGAAAGCCGCAGGCAATGACAGAAACGATATGTGGACCGATGGTGTCATGGGTGTTCTGATCGGAGATGCTTTGGGCAATCCCGTACAGTTCATGAGCCGGTCCTCAGTCTTAAAAAGAGGGCCGGTCAAGGGTATGGAGTCAGGCGGAGCCTTCAATATGCCGGCAGGGAGCTGGACAGATGACGGCAGCATGACTCTGGCAGCCCTGGACAGCCTTACTGTAAACAGAGGACTCGATTACAACGATATAATGAAGCGCTTCGTTCTCTGGAACAGTCGCGGCGCATACACGCCTTTTGGAAAAGCCTATGACCAGGGAAGAACCTGTATGGCTGCGATCAGACGTTTCGAAATAAAAGGCAGGTGGGACAGGTGCGGAGAGCAGGGTGAGTACGCCAATGGAAACGGCGGTCTTATGCGTATAATGCCCGTATGTCTCTATGCCGCTTTCATGGAGTCAGAAGGCAGTTTCAACTTGTTCGATGCCGTTATGGCTGTTCAGCGCGGGACGCTCCTGACGCATGGGCATCTGCGTGCCTGCACTGCGTCCGGAATCTATTTTTTCCTGTGCAGAGAAATCCTGCGGTTCCGCGGTTTCACCGGGAATTCAGGCAGCGGTGCGGACGCTCTTCCGGTCCGGTCCACCGGACATTCTCTGAAAGATCTCCTGCAGCGCGGTATGGACGAAGCCGTTCGTTTCTATACAGAGTACAACCTGGACGATGAGTTTTCACATTTCAGCAGGATGAAAGATCTGAGCAGCTTTGCGGCAGTTCCCGCTGAGAAAATCAGAAGCAGCGGATATGTTGTCCACACTCTGGAGGCTGCAGTCTGGTGCCTGATCACGACTGGGTCTCTGGAGGAGTCCCTGCTCAAGGCTGTCAATCTCGGCGACGACGCAGATACCGTAGGTGCAGTCACAGGAGGTCTCGCCGGCCTTTTCTACGGATATGACAAGGTACCGGCAGAATGGAAGCAGGCAATGCAGAAGCGTGCCTGGCTGGAGGATATGTGCCGTAAGGCCGCGGACACATTTTCCCCGGGAAAGAAATGATCCAGAGCACTTTCTTTAATATCGGAAACAGGCATATTCACTAAACAAAAAGCCGTCAGCGTACCTGTTTGTCACACGATAAAACCCGTCAGCGAACTTGCTCACTGACGGGTTGTTTTTTTAATATATAATCAGGCAGTCGGATTATTCAGCCTTCTTGACAGCAGCTGCAAGTCTGGAAACCTTGCGGGCAGCTGTGTTTTTGTGCAGAACGCCCTTGGAAGCAGCCTTGTCGATAACGGACTTGGCATTCTCAAATGCTGCTGCAGCTGCAGCTGCGTCGTTAGCTTCTACAGCTACGCGAACCTTCTTGACGGCAGTCTTGACACCGGACTTAACGGCCTTGTTAGCCGCTGCTCTCTTCTCACTTGTCAGAATTCTCTTCTTGGCAGATTTAATGTTTGCCATTTTATTTCCTCCGAAATTAAATGATAATTAATTGAATAATGTGTATTTCTGATACTCTGCTCTCAAATCTCTGTGCAGCCGCGCAAACATCGATTCTCATGCAGGACGGACAGAAGATGACACGGAACTTCTGCCAAAACATACCAATAAATCATACATAACAGGTTTTGGGCTGTCAATCATGGAATTGTATTTTTTTCCATGCAATCCAGATACTTCCAGACGCTGTGTGTCTCCGGCCATTTCGGTAATCCGGGTTCGGGAGAAGGTCATTTATTCCTGCTTTTGTCCGCGATCCGGGCCGCCTGCGCAAGGCTGATTCCGCATTTTCTGGCAATTCGCGCCAGGTCATCATATTCATATTTTTCCCTGGATGATCCCCAGCCGCTGGCTTCCTTGATGCGCACAGTTCCCTCAGGGGTCTCGATCGTCTCCGTGCGGCGGTCCAGTGTGTAGCGATTGCAGATATGCTCACGCACACCCAGAGTTGTGGTGTGGCGGAAAAGCAGTCCCAGCATTGTCTCCCGAAGGGGTTCTCTGCACATACATGTCAGGAGCAGACCGGGTCTGCTTTTTTTCATAGTCACAGGAATCGTAAAAACGTCCACTGCCCCTGCCCCGAGCAGTTCTTCCATGGCAAAGCCGACCGCCTCGGGACTCATGTCATCCAGGTTGCAGGACAGCTCCAGGATCGTCTCTTCCGAATCAGGCGTCTCACCGAGCATTGCGCGCACACAGTTGGCCTGCTCAAAATCCTTTTTTCCGCATCCTATACCGATCTGCCGCACCCTCATCCGGGGAAGGGGGCCGAACTCACTGGCAAAATGCTTTAAGAGAGCAGCTCCTGTAGGAGTACAGAGTTCTCCCTCTGTGCGTCCGGCGTAAACCGGAAGACCTCGGAGAATCCAGGCGGTAGCGGGCGCGGGCACCGGAAGGATGCCATGGGCACATCTGACATTTCCGAATCCGACATTGACAGGAGAGGCGATGATTTTTTCAGGGGCGAGTTCATTCATCATGAGGCAGACTGCCGTGATATCAGCCACCGCATCCATAGCGCCTACTTCATGGAAATGAATCTCTTCTACCGATCTGCCGTGGGCATGGCTTTCCGCCTCGGCGATCAGGCTATAAACCTCCATAATGTCCTGACGGACTTTGTCAGAAATGTCGAGGCCGGCAATAATGATGCGGATATCCGCCAGGTTTCTGTGGACATGCCCGCTGCCGTGATGGTGGTGATGACCCCCATGGTCATGGCTGTGGCCGTGGGCGTGGTCATGGACGTGATCGTGGGCGTGATCATGGTCATGGCTGTGGCCGTGGTCATGATGGTCCCCATGGTCGTGGCTGTGGCCGTGGTCATGGACGTGATCATGGTCATGGCTGTGGCCGTGGTCATGATGGTCCCCATGGTCGTGGCTGTGGCCGTGGTCATGGTGGTCCCCATGGTCGTGGCTGTGGCCGTGGTCATGATTGTCCCCATGGTCGTGGCTGTGGCCGTGGTCATGGTGGTCCCCATGGTCATGGCTGTGGTCGTGGTCATGGCCGTGCACATGCCCGTTATCATGATCGTGATGATGGTGGACTTCATGGTCATGGCTGACACCGGAAGTCATCACATCTGCGCTCTCCTCTTCTTCTCCCCGGACTGTCACCTTCATATGTGTACCGAGTATTCCGCATTTGAAAACAGGTTCCTTCTCAAATACGACTTCCGGTATTCCCAGACTGTTCAGTCTGTTAATGACTGCGTCAGGATCCGGAAATAATTCCAGCAGGGCTGCAGAGAGCATATCTCCCGCCGCCCCCATATTACATTCGAGATATAATGTCTTCAAAATCAAGCCCCTTTCCGTTTCAACTCCACAGAGGAACAAGGTGGTTATGGGATATCTGACATACTTGTGGCCATGGACAAGTGCCCGCAAACATGTATGACGGGTATATCACGACCGGTTCACTTTGAGAAAGCCGGTCAATCCAGATGATTGATCATGCTGGCCAGGTACCCGGCGCCGAATCCATTGTCTATATTGACAACGCTGACTCCGCTTGCACAGGAATTCAGCATGGAAAGAAGGGCGGAAAGCCCTCCGAATGACGCGCCGTATCCGACACTGGTCGGTACCGCAATGACAGGGCAGTCCGCCATCCCTCCGATCACACTGGCCAGAGCCCCTTCCATTCCCGCAATCGCGATAATGACACGAGCGGACAGGATATCTCTCTGGTGCGCGAAAAGGCGGTGGATACCAGCGACACCGACATCGTATACTCTCACCACCTGATTGCCGAAAGCCTCTGCAGTCAGAGCGGCCTCCTCCGCGACCGGTATATCACTGGTCCCTCCGGTAGCCACGACAATCGTGCCCCTGCCGTCCGGCTCCGCCTTCTCTCCGACGATTCCGGTCCTGCTGACAGGTTCATATTCCAGCGGAAAAGAAGCCGCGACCAGTTCCTTTGCATCTTCAGACATCCTTGTGATAAGAATTGTCTTCTGTCCGTGTTTCCAGAGAGACTGCACGATGCCCAGAATCTGCTCCGGTGTCTTTCCTGCTCCGTAGATTACCTCGGCGACTCCCTGCCGCATTCCGCGGTGAAGATCGGTCTTGGCGTATCCGAGATCCTCAAAAGGGAGTTCCCTGAACCGGAGAACAGCCTCTTCGACCGGTGTTTTTCCAGAGGCGACTTCTTCCAGCAGCTGTGTAAGTTCTTTTTTATTATTCATGATCTACTCCGACAAAACATCAGGCCGTTTAACAAGGCAGAGGGAGGCTTCGCCGCCTTCCGTCCTCTGCTCCCGACCAGCCCCTGGTCCGCCGCCAGACGGAAAAAACCTTTACACGGACCGTGTCATTACTATAATGGGCCGCGCAAAAAAATGCGCGGCCCATAGTCACATTGTCATAAATGAATGATACTGCTCAGCCCGCGAAATTGATCACCGGCTCTTCCGGCTGTGCGGCAGGCAGGACCTCGGTAGCCTCCAGGATCACACCCGGGCCATTGTAGGGGCCAAATTCCTCTTTTTTGATCGTCGCAGTGACCTTCACCCACTGACGCTCGCGGAAACTGTCCGCGTTTTCGGACCTGCAGGCATACCCCAGGAAAGACATATCATTAGCGCAGCAGGTCATAGCCATTCTGCCGGGGACAAAATATCCTGCAGGGAAGTCCTTCGGCCGCATGACCATACCGGTATAAACGACATTCTTTCCGACATACCTGTCAGGATGTTCCATCGCGTCAATGTACCAGATTCCGTAGTCCAGTCCCTCGAGCGGAATGGGATCCTGATGAATATCGAAAGGAAGATCCTCTTCTGTCGTCATATCGATCTCGCCCTGGGAATCCTCAAAGACAAGATCCGCCTTCTGGTTGATCGCCTTAATATTTCTCTTGAAATTGATCAGAAGCTTTTCATCCACATCGTCACAGCGGTTGAGCATGATCAGTTCGGAATTTCTGATCTGCTCTGCCACCAGCGAGCGCATATTGGTGAAATACATATTGAAGGTGGAGGCGTCGATGGTGGTGATCTGCTGCTCCAGTCTCCATGCGTTGGGGATCTTGAACTCCCTGAAGTCCCACATGCCGTTCCACTCGATCAGGATACGCTCCGGACGGTATTTTTTCTCCAGTTCCATCAGATGGGAGGTGGTGAAGTCCTCGAGATCCTCAATAATCTCCAGTACTGTCCCGGTCTCCTTCAGAAGCCCCTCGCGGTACTCGCCCTCTCCCTCCTCGCAGAGGATCAGAAGAGTCGTACCCCTTGTCTGAAAATAGGGCTGCCCGATTGTGTAAGCAATAAAAGAAGTCTTCCCGCTGTCGAGAAAACCGTTGATGACATATACAGGTTTCTTCTCCACTTTTTTCTTTCCCTTTAAAAAATCAAACATATCATTTAAAAATGTGCGGCATAACCGTACCGGGACATAGCCCGGCACGATCACGCCGTTTAAAATCATTCAGATCATTCTTACTCACAGTTAAGTCCTGCGGCATCCTTCCCGATTGTCAAAGCTTTTGGCTGCCGGGATTATAGGCGGATAATTTCACTGAACCCCGGAAATCACAGGAAAAGGTCACAAAGATGCTTTACAGATACTTTCATCAATGAGGTCTCACCCGCATGGGAAGGCATCAGGCTTTTTTTCTCTTGAAAAGCTTCTCCAGCGCTTCCTCGTCAAGCTTGGCTCCGATGACACAGATCTTGCCTGTGACATCTGCCGCGCCAGTGCGGATCTCGGATTCCTCCGGCACATAATCGAAGTGGATCCATGTGCCGTCCGGAGCCTGGACCATACCCTTGGACCTGAGGACATAACCGTATTTCTCTTCATTCTCAAGTTCCTTCAGAATGCCCGCGATCTCGTCAGCGGTAAATCTGGAAGGTGTCTCCATGCCCCAGCTGCCGAACACTTCGTCAGCATCATGTCCGTGATGATGGTGGTGATGATGATGGTGGTGGTGTCCGCCGTGCTTTTCCTGATAATCATGGGTGTGGTAGATGCGGTCTCCATCTTCATCGACACCGTCGTCTTCATCTTCGTCGTGGTGATGATGGTGGTGCTCGTGCTCCTCATCGTCATCTTCGTCGTGATGGTGATGGTGGTGCTCGTGCTCGTCCTCATCCTCGTCGTGGTGATGATGGTGGTGCTCGTGCTCGTCCTCATCCTCGTCGCCATGGTGATGGTGGTGGTGCTCGTGCTCCTCGTCCTCATCTTCGTCATGATGGTGATGATGGTGGTGCTCGTGCTCTTCTTCCTCATCCTCGTCGTCGTAATCCGCTGCCAGTACTTCTTCCAGAATCTGCTTCTGCAGATCCGCGGTTCCCTCGATGGTATCGAGGATCATCCTGCCATCGAGCTGGGCGATAGGAGTTGTGATTATTGTGGCGTCCTTATTGATGGCGCGCAGCAGTTCCACGCACTCGTCGATCTTCTCGGCGCTGATCTTGTCAGTCCTGCTCAGAATAATCGTGCCTGCATAGGCGATCTGATTGTCAAAGAATTCTCCGAAGTTCTTGAGATAGACTTTGCACTTGGCGGCATCCACGACTGCCACAGCACTGTTCAGATGCATCTGGGTGTGCTCGGACGCGTCATTGATGGCACGCATGACGTCTGAGAGCTTGCCGACACCAGAGGGCTCGATCAGGATGCGCTCGGGAGCGTAGGTCTCCATGACTTCCCTCAGGGAAGTGCCAAAATCACCGACAAGTGAGCAGCAGATGCAGCCCGCGTTCATCTCGCGGATCTCGATGCCGGATTCCTTGAGAAAGCCGCCGTCGATGCCGATCTCACCGAATTCATTCTCGATCAGCACTACTTTCGTGCCCGCAAGAGCTTCTTTCAGAAGCTTTTTGATCAATGTCGTTTTTCCTGCTCCCAGAAAGCCTGATACAATGTCAATTTTTGTCATTACAAAATTCCTCCAAATACAGCGCAGCTTCTTAAATTTAATTAAATGAGCCAGTCCCGCTCATGATCAGAAGTCTGTATTTCAAAATAAAAATAAAAAGAAGAAAAAGATAAGCAGAGCTGTAAGCCGGGTTCTGTCGTGGATGATCATCTATCTGGGACCGCCGTCACCGACGGACTCAAGCGACCTACCTGAAGACGGGCCGGGCCGACCCATGGTCCTCGTTCTGGTCTTGCTTCGGATGGGGTTTACATGGCTCTCCATGTTACCATGAAGACGGTAGTCTCTTACACTGCCTTTTCACCCTTACCTGCCGGACACACCGGAGTGCATCCGGCAGGCGGTATATTTCTGTTGCACTGGCCTGGGAGTCACCTCCACCGGACGTTATCCGGCATCCTGCCCTGCGAAGCCCGGACTTTCCTCAGCTGCGCCCTTTCGGGATCAGTCTCTGCCACAGGCCCCGGGGGGCATGGGAGAGACAAGTGCAGCCGCGATCACCCGCCCTGCTTATCCTCACAAAATATAGTAGTGTTTTAAAAAAATGTCAATCCTTCCGCTCTCAGGCGGTCAGACCGGATATTATAATCCTTCCGCTTTCAGGCGGTCAGATCGGATATTATAATCCTTCCGCTTTCAGGCGGTCAGGCCATCAGACCGGGAAAATACCGCCGCCGACAAATTCCCTGCAGAGTGAATTTCCGGGAACCGGTGTGGGATCTATCCCGACAAAATAATCCAGGAACTTGATCAGCCGCTTGGCCTCGTAGTATTCGGGCTCATTGGTGCGCACGTTCAAAAGAAGGGGTTCCGCGAACTGTTTGATGACTGCCAGTTCGTAGATCAGCACAGAGTTGAAAACCGCGTCCGCGCTCTCCTGATAAGGATAGATATACTCCTCCTCTCCCTCGCGCACTTTTTTCCATGACCGGAGGGTCTCCTGAGCCGAATAGGAACGTGTCCTGTGGTCCCGGACAAGCCTGCGGAGAAGGCGGGCGTCCGTAGAAGGAATGCGGTTGTGCTCGTCAATATTGAGGCTGGTCAGGGCGCTGATGTAAATCTTGAAAATATTTTCCTCAGGCATCTGTTCCGTTGTGAGCGGATTGAGCCCATGGATTCCCTCGATGACCAGGATGTCGTTTTCCTCGAATTTCAGGAAATCGCCCTTATAGACACGTCTTCCTGTCTTGAAATCAAAGTGCGGCATCTCGATGGTCTCACCATTGAGCAGGTCGACCATGTCCCCGTTGAAAAGTTCCAGATCAAGAGCCTCGATCACATCAAAATTATAATTGCCGTCGATGTCGACCGGAGTCCGGTCCCTGTTGACGAAATAATGATCCATACTGATGATATGAGGTCTCAGTCCAAAGGATTTGAGCTGGATGGCAAGGCGGTGGGAGAAGGTCGTTTTGCCGGAAGAGCTGGGACCTGCAACCAGGACAAAACGGATCTTTCCATTATCGTGGATCCTCTTCGCGATATCGCCGATCCGGCGCTCCTGAAGGGCCTCCTGAACCAGGATCATGTCGCTGATGCTGCCGTTGCAGATCTGCTCATTCAGATCCCCGACCGTGCTGATATTGACCAGGTCTCCCCACTTGGTGGCAAGCATGAGCTGGTCAAAGAGGCTGGGCTGTTCGGAAAAATCCCTTACCCTGTCCGGTTCATCCATTGTGGGAAGGATCAGCAGCAGTCCGCCCTTATAGGCCTGGACCTTAAAATTCCTTACATATCCTGTCGCGGGCAGCATATAGCCGTAAAAATAGTCCGAGTATCCTTCCATCCGGTACACATTCACGGTAGAGCTTCTGCGGTAATGGAAGAGCTTCTCCTTGTCCTTCATACCCTGGCGTCTGAACAGCTCGATCGCGTCGTCGATCGGATAAGTCTTTTTGATAATCGGAATATTTTTTTCTACAAATGAGCGCATTTTGGCTTCGATTTTTTCCGCCAGTTCCGGAGTCGCTCTCATTCCTCCCAGGATACTGCAGAAGCAGGCGTTCCCCAGAGAAAACTCGATTTTTATGCGGGCTTCCCTGCTCTTGTCCCCAAGAATCTCCGATACCGCTTTCACGAGCATCATCTGGGCCGTGCGGACATAAGCGTTATGTCCGGCAGGATCTGATGTCGTGATAAAAGACAGGGCTCCGTCCTTCTCTATTCGTTTGGATAGCTCGCACATCTTGCCGTTAAAATAGATGAGGGCTATCGAGTAATTATACTTTGGCTGATATTCTTTAACGATGGATTCGTAGGTCGTTCCCTTGTCATATTGGCGGATAGCCCCATTGATCATGACTGTCGGCATCCCTTTTCCTCCTGTTTTCTGAAAATACTATGTTCGATATATCATCGCGCAGGACCTCTGGCTGCAATCGGGGGACAGGTGCGCAAAAAAGAACCTGCTTTATTGCGCTGTCTCCCCGGCTTTGACCGGAGGATATACGCGTAAAAAAGGAAACTTGCTTCATCGCGCGGTCCCTGCCGCTTCGACTTGCGGGACAGGCGCGCAAAAAAGAAATCTGCTTCATCGCGCGGTCCCCGCTGCTTCGACTTGCGGGACAGGCGCGCAAAAAAGAAATCTGCTTCATCGTGTCATCTCGGTAATGACTCCGCGATGAAGGAAAACGCTCTGCCTGTATACGGCATTTTTCGTTTTGCTCAGACCGTATGGCAGGGTTCTCTCTCCGGTGCTCTCAGAATCTCAAGTCCGGGAAGATTCCTCCGCAGATAGTCCTCCATATAGGGCACAAATATTTTTTCAACTCCGTAATGCCCGGCATCGATCACTGCGATGCCCTTCTCCATTGCGTCCAGGCCGGCGTGATGGTTGACATCTCCCGTCACCATGACATCCGCCCCCATGGATGCGGCAAGGCCGATCTCCTCTTTCCCGGAGCCGGGCAGTACAGCACATGTGATGATCGTGTCATTGGGATCACCGTAGACCCGTACCTGTTCCAGTCCAAAGACGTCTCTGACAAGAGCCGCGAATTCATCCAGACTCATATGTTCCGGAAGCCTTCCGATCCTGCCGATGCCTTCCTTGGAGACCTCGTCTTCAAACGTGACTTCGAGCACCTCCCTGTCGGTCAGCCGGAGCAGATCAGCCGCAGCGTCTGCCATACCCATCACATCAAAATTGGTGTGCATGGCATAGCAGGAAATATCGTTTCTGATCAGCTCCATGACCCTTTTTCCGATAAAGTCCCGGTCATGAATACTCTTAATGCCGGAAAAAAGGAGGGGGTGGTGTGTGACCAGAAGGTCCGCCCCGTGCAGAGAGGCAAAACTGATGACCGGAGAGGTCGCGTCCACCGCCAGGCACACTGTTTTCACGTCCTGGTCATACCGGCCGACCTGCAGCCCTGAGTTGTCCCATGAGACCGCAAACTGCGGGGGACAAAGCTCCTCGAGTCTGATAATTATATCCTCTAACGTCATTTTCAGGTTATGACCTCCGTCTGCAAAAAGACCTTCAGGGCAGCCTGATACACTTGCAGGCTGTGTTCGATCTCACGCTTTTTTTGCAAATGCTTCTGTTCCAAATTCTGCTGTTCCAAATTCTGCTGTTCCGGAATCTCTTGTTCCGGATACTTCTTTTCCGGATGCTCTTTTTCCGGATGCTCTTTTTCCGGCGCCTTCTGTCCCTCGGCAGCACGGGAGACAGAGTCCCTTATTTTTTTCAGAACCGCGATCCGGCGGACCAGAAATTCGCGAAGGACCGGATCCCTTCTTTTGAGCAGAAGGGGGCCGAACAGATCCTCCGCCTCCCGGCAGAGTTCCTCCGGAATCTCAGGGGGAAAAAGCGCAGGCTCGGGGGATCTGAGGCCCGAAAGCCCCGGCTCTCTCCTCTGCTGAACTTGCTTTCTGTTCTGCGCATCCACTGCGGCGCGCAGCACAGGATAGTATTTTCCGTCTTCAAAAATAAGGCGTTCGTCTTCGAGTGAAAAACCCAGCTCTCTGACTGCTGCCCGGACCCTGTCCGGGTCTGACTGAGGTCCCAGCACCAGGGCACTGAATGAGCGGGTCTTATCCGGTTCTCTCAAGAGGATCTCCCTCATCAGAGTTCCGCCCATCCCGGTGACCACCAGAGTGTCCGCCTCTCCCGCGTGAAAGGCGTTCAGTCCGTCGGAAAGCCTCAGTTCCACGTCCCCGGTCATACCATACAGTTCCAGATTTCCCCTCGCCTTTCCCAGCGGTCCTTCTATGACATCCATGCCGATCGCCCGCCGGTATTGTCCGTTCTGCAAAAGACGGATGGGGACATGGGCATGATCGCAGCCCACATCGCACAGCGTGTCTCCGCTTCCTGCCAGTTCGACAATGCTTTCCAGACGCTTCGACAGGCCGACAATCTGAAGGCTTTTATCTCTCATACCTGTGTGACATGACCTCCATGATTAATGTCCATGATTAAATGTTCTGTTTCATATATTTTATTATCCTCCGCGGGCTTTCTGTGCCCGCGGAGGCAGGTTTTCATGCTCCGCGTCAGCCAGGGGACAGTCCCTGAGACTGTAGTGCTCCGCGTCTGTCGGGGACGGTTCCTGAGACTGCCTGAGTGTCGGGTCAGTCGAGATAATCCTTGAGCTTGCGGCTCCTGGAAGGATGGCGCAGCTTGCGAAGTGCCTTGGCTTCGATCTGGCGGATTCTCTCACGGGTGACGTTGAACTCCTTGCCGACTTCTTCCAGAGTCCTGGCCCTTCCGTCATCCAGGCCGAAGCGCAGGCGGAGGACTTTCTGCTCGCGTTCAGTCAGGGTGCCCAGCACCTCGTGCAGCTGTTCCTTGAGCAGGGTGAAGGCTGCCTGCTCCGCGGGTACCGGGACATTGTCGTCCTGGATGAAGTCGCCCAGGTGGCTGTCCTCCTCCTCGCCGATAGGTGTTTCCAGAGATACCGGCTCCTGGGAGATCTTGATGATCTCACGCACTCTCTCTACGGGAATGTCCATCTTTTCAGCGATCTCCTCAGGAGTAGGTTCGCGGCCGAGTTCCTGCAGGAGCTGTCTGCTCACCCGGACCAGCTTGTTGATCGTCTCAACCATGTGGACGGGGATGCGGATCGTGCGGGCCTGGTCGGCAATGGCTCTTGTGATCGCCTGGCGGATCCACCACGTCGCGTAGGTGGAAAACTTGAATCCCTTGTTGTAGTCGAATTTCTCGACTGCCTTGATCAGACCCAGGTTGCCTTCCTGGATCAGATCCAGAAACAGCATTCCTCTTCCCACATAGCGCTTGGCGATACTGACGACCAGACGGAGGTTGGCTTCTGCCAGACGTTTCTTGGCCTCCTCGTCGCCCTGCTCCATGCGCTTGGCGAGTTCAACCTCGTCCTCAGCGGTGAGAAGCGGCACTTTTCCGATTTCCTTCAGATACATGCGCACGGGGTCTTCGATATTGACACTGTCGGACACAGTCAGATCGAGATTGGCCAGATCAGGCTCTTCCGCGTTTTCCTCTTCGATATCCGCCAGTTCCTCCTCAGGGACTTCCTCCTCTTCCTGAGTACGGATAATATCAATATCACTCTTCTCGAGGATCTGCATGATCAGATCATACTGCTCCTCGTCCAGCTTCAGATCCTGAAAAGTATCGATAATCTCCTGATACTCCAGAACATTCTTTTTGTTCTTTCCGCGTTCGATCAGCTCATCGAGTTTCTTTTTGAATTCCTCTCTGCTCTTTTCATCGAATTGCTGTATGCTCATGTATGGTTTTCCTCCGGTTTAAAATTGGTAGATCTGATATGAAATATGTTCAGGTCAGATATTGAATCTGGCGCTGCGTATCATTTGAAGCTGTTTTTTGGCTTCGAGCAGTTCCCCCAGAGAGACCTGCTCCTCCCCGTCCGGGCGGGACATTCTGTCTATTGATGCTTCCTTGACAGCTATTACCAGTTCCCTAAGGGTTCTGCCCAGGCCTCCCGGCTCGGGTCCGTCTCCGCTGTTGACACCCTCCGCGCGGGTGCTCAGTACAGAGGCCGCCATCTCCTGTTCCTCGGGCGTCTCGAACGCGGCGATCACCAGTGCCGCGCCGGCCGGATTCCCTCCGTGTTCCATCTGCTCCCATAGAGCGGCTGCCGTCGTCCTGAAGAGTTCACCTGTAAAGTCCGATGGCTTCAGGTATTTTTTCACAAGCGGAAATACCGAAGGCTCATCGATGATCAGGGTCAGCAGTAAGCTCTGTTTGGTCAGAAGCGCATTCTCCGCCCGGGAAGCGGCTGAAGGCCGGGAAGCTGTCCCGGCGGGCACTGCAGGACCGCCGCGGGCAGGTACCTGCCGCGTCTGGTTTCCGGCAGGTATATCTTTTTTCTTTTGTCCGTCACTGCCGGGGCCGGCTCCGCGCTCCGCAGGACCGGATCCGCCGTCTCTCCCCCGCGGCCGGGTGTCCCCCGAAGATTTCCCTCCACCGGTACTTCCAGTGCGTGGGTCCTTAAGATAGGCGGGTTTGAAAGCAGCCGTTCCCTGCCTTCCTCTGCCTCTGTAAGACGATGCAGAGCCTGTGTCCTTCGTGCCGTAGCCGGTCGTCTCTCCATAGCTGGCGACAAGCCTCCTCAGGCTGTCCGCCTTGATGAAATATTTGTCCGCGGCGGCGGCAATGTAGTTGTCCCGTTCGATCTCATCAGTGAATGTGCAGAGTTTCTTAGCGATCTCGCGGTGAAAAGCGGTCCTGGACGAAGGATCATCCATGGTATACGAACGGGATAGGATCCTGAGTTCGTAAAAAAAGCTGTTCTCCGCGCTGTCGATCCTGGCCTGAAAGGCCTCTTTTCCCTCCGCTTTGATAAATTCATCGGGATCTTTATGGGGACTGAGGTCGATGACAGCGCTCTCAAGGCCGCCGTTCCTCAAGATCCCTATGTTCCTAAGAGCTGCGCGCACCCCGGCGCCGTCGCTGTCGTAGGCCAGCAGCACCCTGCCCGTATAGCGATGGAGCAAAGCGGCCTGTCCGGCCGTAAAAGCCGTCCCCAGAGAAGCGACCGCCTCGATAAAGCCCGCCTGGTGCATGGCGATGACGTCCATGTATCCCTCACAGAGAATCAGGTAATCCTTTTTGCTGCGGCGCGCCAGATTCAGGGCGTACAGATTTCTCCCCTTGTCGAAGATCTTCGTGTCCGAAGAATTAATGTATTTGGGCTTGCTGTCGCCGAGAACTCTTCCGCCGAAACCGATCACTCTGCCCCTGGTGTCCTGAATGGGAAACATGACCCGGTTCCAGAACCTGTCGTGCAGTCCCTGCTTCTCATTGAAGAGAGCCACATCCGACTCCAGTATCAGTTCATCCGAAAAGCCTTTTTTCCTCAGATAGGCAGTCAGATCATTTCCGGATCCGTCCGCGAATCCCAGCCCGAATCTGTTCATGATCTCCGGAGACAGGTGACGTCCGGTAAAGTACCGCATGCCGCGCTCTCCCCTGCGGGAGCGGAGCAGCCTGTAATAATAGGTCGCCGTTTCCTTGTTGATCGCAAGCAGATCCTGCCTGTGCTTCTCGCGCTTTTGGGTCTCTTCACTCATTTCCGGCGCGGGCAGTGCGATATTTGCCCGGTCCGCCAGTTCCTGCAGTGCTTCCGTGAAAGTGCTGTTATTGTACTTCATCAGGAAGGTGACAGCGTTTCCGCCCGCCCCGCACCCGAAGCAGTAAAACATATTTTTGCCGGGGGACACAGTGAAAGAAGGGGTCTTTTCATTATGAAAGGGACACAGGCCGACATAGTCCCTGCCTCTTTTTTTCAGATGCACGTGTGCGGAGACTACGTCCGCGATATCCGTATTCGCGAGGACCTCGTCCACAACCTCCTGAGGATAATACATCCGGGATTCTTTCCCTCCTGGTTATTGCCTTGTTCCGAGTCTTTCCAATTCCCGTAAAATCCGGGATTTCCGGCCTTATGCCGTATTTTCTTTTCTTTCCGGCCTTACGCCGCTTTTACTTTTCTTTCCGGCCTTACGCCGTATTTTCTTTTCTTTCCGGCCTTATGCCGTATTTTCTTTTCTTTCCGGCCTTACGCCGTATTTTCTTTCCGGCCTCACGCCGCTTTTACAACTCTTTTAATCCGTGCGCTCTTCCTGCTCTTTCCTGTCCTGTGCCGCTCCTTTATGTTTTTCTGTTTCATTATTGTAAGCAGCCGCAGGACCTGTGCGGCGGGCTGTATCAGTTTAAAGGACGGACCAGGCCTTGGGCACGAAGAGTTCCTCATATTTGGCTATGGCGAAATGATCGGACATGGCGCTGATATAGTCACAGACCGCCCTCATCTTTGTCGTCTCATCTACAATCATATGCTCGTAGAAATCCGGCAGTTCTTTCACATGTGTACAGAAATACTCATAGAGAACTTCCACCAGCTGCTCGGCTCTCTTCTCTTCCGCCTTTGCCACCGGATTGGAGTAGACGCGCCTGAACATAAAAGCCCTCATGTCCTTCATGGCCTGTGCCGCAGGTTCCGACATGGTGATAACAGTTTTGTTCTGACTGTTGCGGATCATATCATGGATAAAAAAATCCAGCCTCTCACCGGTTGTCTTTCCGGCTACATTTGTGATCTCCGCAGGCACTTCCTCCTCCGTGAGGATCCCTGCCCTCATCGCGTCATCCATGTCATGGTGGAAATAGGCGATCTTGTCCGAAATCCTTACGATCTGTCCCTCCAGCGTAGACGGAGTGCCTGCGGTCTGATGATTTAGTATCCCGTCCCTGACTTCCCAGCACAGGTTGAGTCCCCGGCCTCCTCGCTCCAGGACATCCACCAGCCGCAGGCTCTGCTCGTTGTGCCTGAATCCCAGCGGGCAGATCCGGTTGAGCGCGCGTTCGCCCGCATGACCGAACGGGGTGTGTCCCAGATCATGTCCCAGCGCGATCGCCTCCACCAGATCCTCGTTCAGGCACAGAGCCTTGGCGATCGTCCGGGCATTCTGGGATACCTCCAGTGTGTGCGTCAGCCGAGTCCTGTAGTGGTCTCCGGCAGGTGCCAGAAATACCTGCGTCTTATCCTTGAGTCTTCTGAAAGACTTGCTGTGCAGGATTCTGTCGCGGTCCCGCTGAAAGGAAGGACGTATATCGCAGGGTACTTCAGGTTTTTCCCTCCCCCTGCTCTCTCTGGAAAAACAAGCCCAGGGCGCCAGGATCTCCTTCTCCCTCATCTCAAGTTCTTCCCGGATCGTCATAAGCACCCCCCTGTCGCCCGATTCCGGGCTGATTCAAGTCACGCTCGCAGGTATCTTCGCCCAGGTAAAAAACCGTAGCAATAATTATATTCTGCAAAAAAATCCCCATTCCTTTTTTTAAATTGCAAAAAAGAATGAACTTTTTATAAATTCGGTGTAAAAAACTGGCAGAATCCAGCGGATCAATGCCTTCGGGCCTGGTAGATTTGATACAGAAACAGATCTCCGTGGCACAGACCGTCGTTTCAGGGCGTTCACAGCCATTGCCGCCGTCCTCCGGCGCCGGCTGCTGCCGCTGTCGCCTGGTCTGGCAGAAAAAAATATTGTCAGAAAATGTCAGAAAGATATTGAAGGACAGATATTGACACAAAAAGACTGTATCAAAAAATCGATACAGTCTTTTCCACCAGTGGAACGGATGGGGTTCGAACCCATGACCTCTCGCGTGTGAGGCGAACGCTCATCCCGGCTGAGCTACCGTTCCATATTCCGCCGGTCTCATCTTCATCGCGTCTGGCTGTTCAGACGGGAAAACAATCCCGGAAAAATTTTGTTTATAGAAAAAAAGGGAATCTTCCGATCCCCTTTTTCCGTGCGGAAGATGGGACTTGAACCCACACGCTGTAGCCAGCACAAGATCCTTAGTCTTGCTCGTCTGCCAATTCCGACACTTCCGCATGCGCTTCCAAAAAAGGAAGATGCAGGAGATGGGAC
>JBGUNJ010000139.1:0-24496 GCA_045117315.1 Lachnospiraceae bacterium
GCCAGAGCGGCCGCCGCGGGGCGGGGTGCGAATGTGTGGAGCGATGCGAGAGCTCGCAAGAGCGGAGCAGCGCGTAGTTTAATCATACATGTTTGCGGGCACTTGCCCATGGTCACAAGTGTGATTAAGGCAGCGGGGAAAGCGGCCGCAAATGCCGGGTCCGCTCGAGTATTCGCGGACAGCCCGGGACCCCGAAACACGTCAGACATGCCGGGAGTGGAAAAGAAAAAACGGAATAACGAAAAAGAAAATATCAAAAAATAACGAAAAAAGGAAAAACGCGCATAAGAAGATTTGATCAGAGGGTCAGAAAGGACTGGACAAGATGGCGACAGACAGATATTCGAGCCCGCTTTCCGAGCGGTACGCGAGCAGGGAAATGCAGTATATTTTTTCTCAGGACATGAAATTCCGCACCTGGAGAAAGCTCTGGATCGCTCTGGCTGAGATAGAGCAGGAACTGGGGCTTGATATTACAGATGAACAGATCGCTGAACTGAAGGCGCATGCTGAGGACATCAATTATGAAGAGGCAAAGGCCCGCGAAAAGATCGTCAGGCACGATGTCATGAGCCACGTCTATGCCTATGGCCTGCAGTGCCCCAAGGCAAAGGGGATCATTCACCTGGGAGCCACCAGCTGCTACGTCGGCGACAACACAGATATTATCATCATGCGCGAAGCCCTGAAACTCGTGAGGGGAAAGCTGATCAACGTCCTTGCCAAGCTGGCCGGTTTTGCCGATGAATACAAGGACCTTCCGACCCTGGGATTCACCCATTTCCAGCCTGCTCAGCCCACGACCGTCGGCAAGCGCGCGACTCTGTGGATGCAGGAGTTTGAACTGGCCCTGGGCGAGGTCGAGCATGCGGCAGGCAGCCTCAGACTTCTGGGCAGCAAGGGCACGACCGGCACACAGGCCTCTTTCCTGGAGCTTTTCGACGGCGACCTGGACAAGGTGGACCGCCTCGATCCCATGCTTGCGGAAAAAATGGGCTTTGACCGCTGCTTTTCGGTCTCCGGCCAGACCTATCCCCGGCTTCTGGATACGATCGTGCTGAACGCTCTGGGGATCATCGCCTCCGCTGCCATGAAAATGGCCACGGATATCCGCCTTCTCCAGCACCTGAAGGAAGTGGAGGAGCCCTTCGAAAAGACACAGATCGGTTCCTCGGCTATGGCCTATAAGCGCAATCCCATGCGGAGCGAGAGAATCTGCTCCCTGGCCCGCTATGTCATGGCGGATGTGATCAATCCCGCTGTCACCGCTGGAACGCAGTGGTTTGAACGTACTCTGGATGACTCCGCCAACAAGCGCATCTCTGTCCCCGAGGGCTTCCTGGCTGTGGACGGCATTCTGGATCTGTGCCTGAATGTCACGGATGGGCTGAAGGTATATCCTAAGGTCATAGAAAAGAGGCTGCGCTCCGAACTTCCCTTCATGGCGACTGAAAACATCATGATGGACGCCGTCAAGGCAGGCGGGGACCGCCAGGAACTGCACGAGAAGATCCGCACACTTTCCATGCAGGCGGGACGCCGCGTCAAGGAGGAAGGTCTGGACAACAATCTTCTGGAGCTCATCGCCGCGGATCCCGCTTTCGGCATGTCACTCGAGGATCTGGAGAAGACCATGGATCCTTCGCGCTACGTCGGATGCGCCCCTCACCAGGTCGAGCGCTATCTCGCCGAAGTGATCCGCCCCATCCTGGACGCCAACCGCTCCCTTCTGGGTCTGGAAGCGGAGATCAATGTCTGATGCACATACATGTTTAAAGCGATGCGAGAGCTCGTAAGAGCGCAGCTTTAAACATACATGTTTGTGAACGCGAGGTCATGGTCACAGTCACGGAACAATACAGCGCAGATTAAAATATTGCTGAAGGCGCTTTGTTTACAACATGGAGGAAAAAATGGTAAAAGCTGTTGTAGGCGCAAACTGGGGAGATGAAGGCAAGGGAAAGATCACGGATACAATGTCCGACGGAGCGGATATCGTCGTCCGCTTCCAGGGCGGAGCGAATGCGGGACACACGATCGTGAATGAATACGGCAAGTTTGCCCTGCACACACTTCCCTCGGGTGCTTTTCATCAGAATGTCATGAACATCATCGGCAACGGTGTTGCGCTCAATATTCCCATTCTGATGGGCGAACTGAAAAATAGTGAGGATCGCGGAGTCCCGGCTCCCAACCTCATGGTTTCCGACCGCTGCCAGGTCGTCATGCCTTACCACATTCTTTTTGATGAGTGCGAGGAGGAGAGGCTGGCAGGAAAATCCTTCGGTTCCACCAAGTCCGGGATCGCTCCTTTTTACTCCGATAAATACGCGAAGATAGGATGGCAGGTCAACGAGCTCTTTATGGACGATGAGACCCTGATGGAAAAAATCGAGAGGATCTGCGTCCAGAAAGACATCCTTCTGACCCACCTCTATCACAAGGATCCGATCGACAAGGAAGGCCTCCTCGAGACGATCCACAGCTACAGAGACATGATCGCCCCCTATGTCGGCAATGTCAGTGAATATCTGGAAAAGGCGATCCGGGAAGACAAGACCATTCTGCTGGAAGGCCAGCTGGGAACCCTCAAGGATCCCGACCACGGCATCTATCCCATGGTGACATCTTCCTCGACGCTGGCTGCTTTCGGAGCGATCGGCGCGGGAATCCCTCCCTATGCCATTGAGAAAATAGTCGTTGTGAACAAGGCCTATTCCTCGGCTGTGGGCGCCGGCGAATTTGTCTCCGAGATCTTCGGGGATGAGGCGGACGAGCTTCGCAGGCGCGGCGGCGACGGCGGCGAGTACGGCGCTACGACCGGCAGACCCCGCCGTATGGGCTGGTACGACTGTGTGGCATCCCGCTACGGCTGCCGTCTGCAGGGCTGCACCGACGTGGCCTTCACTGTGCTGGACGTCCTGGGCTACCTCGATGAGATTCCGGTCTGTGTCGCTTATGAGATCGACGGTGTGCAGACCAGGGAATTCCCTGTGACAGGCCTTCTGAAAAAGGCAAAGCCCGTCTACGTGAAGCTGCCCGGATGGAAGTGCAATATCAGGGGGATTTCCAGGTATGAGGACCTCCCTGAAAACTGCCGCAATTACATCGAATTTATTGAGAAAGAAATCGGATACCCCATCACCATGGTATCCAACGGCCCGGAAAGACACGAGATTATCTACCGCTGAGCGGGAAAACTCCGCTGAGCGGGAAAGTGAGCAGAGAAAAAGATGGAAAATGCCAAAGACAGCAGCAGAAATCGTCCTGCTGACAGCACTGCCCCTGCGGAATATACTGTCCGGAAGACAGCGGAGGGAACAGAAAAGGGAAGCAATGACTCCGGCGGAAATCTCCGTAGGGCTGCCGCGGTCATTGCGGTCGTGCTCCTTGTGGGACTGTATCTTGTGACTTTTGTCCTGGCCGTGGCAGGAAATGAGAACAGCGCGAGGATGCTCAGGTTCTGCTTAGGAATGACTGTTTTCGTGCCCTTGTTTGCCTGGGTCATGATCTGGTGTGTCGGATATCTGCGCCACAAAAAGAGTATGGCCAGCCTCAATATCCTTGACTCCAATCCTGAGGAGCGGAAGCGCATGGAAGAAGCCATTGCCCGCGAGGCCGGGAAAGAGGCCGGAAAACAGGACGGAAACCAGGATTATAGCGGACGGGAGGACTCATGAGAGAAACAGTCGTTACTATTCACAGTTCCGAAGGGACTGTGAACAGTGGACTGTGAACAGTAACAAAAAAGTCCTCAAAACCTGTTGACAACATTTTTTGTCGATGTTAATATAGCATTTGTGCCGACAGGCATTGCATACAATCAAGCAGAGCAACACTCTCACCCAGCGGCGTAAGCTTCTGGAGTTCATATGCCAACCGATCCGGATCGATTCCGCGCAGGTTCCTTTTTACAGATGACTTTCTTGTGGATATCAGCAGATGACATTTGAAAGTCTGATCGGCCGGATGATGGCCGGGCCTGCTGCAGCGCGGTGGATTCCGGAGCGGGAAGACAGATATGATCAGAACAGTGGAGCTTTGCGCCACTGTTTTTTATTGCGCCAGGGCGCGTGGAGGCTATGAAAGTAAATAATAGGGACAGGGACGATTTATTCATTAATGAGAGGATTCGCGACAGAGAAGTTCGTGTGATTTCCGCTGACGGAGAGCAGCTGGGCATTATGTCCTCCAGGGACGCACTCAGACTTGCCGAGGAAGCAAATCTTGATCTGGTAAAGATTTCACCGAACGCGAAGCCCCCCGTATGCAAGATCATTGATTACGGTAAATACAAATACGAAAAGACCCGCAAGGAAAAAGACGCCAAGCGCAAGCAGCACACGGTAGAGATCAAGGAGATCAGGCTTTCTCCCAATATTGATACCAACGACCTCACAACCAAGGTAAACGCTGCCCGCAAGTTCCTCACCAAGGGAAACCGCGTGAAGATCACGCTCCGCTTCCGCGGACGTGAGATGGCCCATATGAACGCGAGCGCCCATATTCTTACGGATTTTGCGAACGCGCTCGTCGACTGTGCCGTCGTAGAGAAGGCACCGAGGGTTGAAGGCAGATCCATGACAATGTTTTTAGCTGAAAAGCGCTGAACCGCGCAGGCCCATGCGGATGTCCTGTCAAAGGACATGCCGGTACAGCATGGGCGTCTGCAGAAGACCGCGCCGTACTAACCGGCGGCTGATCTGCAGCGGATAGCAGCATGCGATTCTCCGTTTTGGAAGAACAGTTAAGATAAAATGACTCTGACGACTGCAGTCTGAATCTCCGTGACTCATATATACTCATAAACAGAGGAAGGGGACCTGTACATGCTTTCGGACAGCGTCTTTGCCCTGCCGCATATTTAAAACGGCCGGGAAGGCAAACACATGACAGGAACACGTGGCGACGGGAGAGAGGAATCTCCGGGCTGCTCCTCCGGGCTGAACCGGAAAGAACAGCGTGCGTGTGAAAAAACAAGGAGGAAAAAACTATGCCTAAAATGAAGACTAAGAGAGCCGCTGCAAAGCGTTTCAAAGCTACCGGCACAGGCAAGATCAAGAGATTCAAAGCTTACAAGCGTCATATTCTTACCAAGAAGTCCACTAAGAGGAAGAGAGACCTTCGTCAGGCCGCAATCCTGGATGAGACAAACGTAAAGAACATGAGAAAGGTCATGCCTTATCTTTGATCCGTTATTTCGGATTCATACATATTTGTGTACGGCAGATCATAGCCGCAAGTGTGTAAAAGAGACAGGGCATATGTTCAGACTGCCCGCAGAAGGCATTTAAGAAGAAGGCTTTTAACCTGATTAGAGAACTCCGGGATTTCAGTCAGTAATACACTTCCGGAGTTTATAGAAGAATGTGAGGTATAGTAATGGCAAGGATTAAAGGCGCGATCAACGCGAAGAAAAAACATAAAAGAGTATTAAAGCTGGCCAAGGGTTACAGAGGAGCGCGTTCCAAACAGTACAGGATTGCCAAGCAGTCCGTTATGCGTGCAATGGCGTCCGCATTCGCAGGCCGCAAACAGCGCAAGAGAGATATGCGCAGACTGTGGATCACCCGTATCAATGCAGCTGCAAGGATCAACGGAATCTCCTACAGCCAGATGATGCACGGCCTTAAGGTTGCCGGAATCGACATCAACCGCAAGATGCTCGCCGAGCTCGCGGTCAACGATGCTGCAGGCTTCGCGGCACTCGCCGACATGGCAAAAGCCAATGTCTGATTCATAATTGATCATTCGTAAAAAACCGTTGTTTTTGACGGAATCTATGCAGAACCCCTTTCTATCGCCGCGGGCGGCAGAGAGGGGTTCTTTTCTTTATTGCACGGCCTGTGCAATGTATTTTTCCGCCCTGCTGTTATCTAAGAACCGCGGGAATGTCCTCTGAGAACAGGATCTTTTTGCTCCGAATGTGGCGGGTTACTGCTTTCTTTTCGTTGAAATCATGTAATGTTTCAAATACAATATAGGTATCTGTATGTATCGGCGGCAGTTGACAGAGGATGACTGTGCCCCGCCCTGCCGGTCTTTACAGCTGTGGACCGGTCTGTGCAGTGTACCCTGTACCATGTGCAGGATGCCGCAGCTTAAAGAGAGTATATGGAGCAGCAGGCGGAAAGGAAACGAATCAAAAAAGACCCGGGATGACCGGCATATTTTGTGTGAGCCGACAGAGAAGCGTGACCTGCTTTGCTGATTGTCTTCGGTCAGAACAAGGAAAGGAGATCCAGTACTTATGAAACCGTATGCTTTTGGAATCGATATCGGCGGAACGACTGTCAAATGCGGCTTTTTTAATAATGACGGCACTTTCGTGGAAAAGTGGGAGATTCCTACCCGAAAGGAAAACAAGGGAGCACAGATTCTCCCTGACATTGCGGATTCGATCAAAGAGATGCTGGCAAAACACAGCGTCCCGATGGATGAAGTGGAAGGAATCGGCGTAGGAGTACCGGGACCTGTTCTTGATGACGGTGTAGTCAACGGCTGTGTCAACCTGGGCTGGGGCGTCTTCAATGTCAAAGAGACACTTTCCGGTCTTATGGGCGGAATCCGTGTTTCCGTGGGTAACGATGCCAATGTGGCGGCACTGGGCGAGCAGTGGCTCGGAGGCGGAAAAGGATTCAGCAATGTCGTCATGGTCACGCTTGGCACGGGCGTCGGAGGAGGAATCATCGTCGGAGGCAGGATTCTGGCGGGCGCGCACGGCGCGGGCGGAGAGATCGGCCACATTCTGATGAATGAGATGGAGTCAGAGAGTTGCGGCTGCGGCAAAAAAGGCTGCCTGGAGCAGTATGCATCCGCTACCGGAATCGTGCGCATGGCAAAGATCAGTCTTGCGGAAAACACTAAGCCCTCAAAGCTCCGCAGCCTTGCGGAAGTGACCAGCAAAGATATCTTTGATCTCGCAAAAGCGGGAGATGAGACAGCTGTCGAACTGGTTGAGAAGCTTGGAAAAATGCTGGGAACTGCTCTGGCCCACATCACATGTGTGGTGGATCCCGATGTGATCGTGATCGGCGGAGGCGTGTCAAAGGCGGGTCAGATTCTGCTCGACACGATTCAGAAATATTATGTGCCCGTTGCTTTCCACGCCTGCAGAGGCACGGAGTTCAAACTTGCGGAACTTGGCAATGACGCGGGAATGTACGGCGCCGTGAGAATGGTTCTTTATTGAGGATTTATTTTGAGGACCTTTATTGAGGACCTTTATTGAGGATCTTTATTGAGGACCTTTATTGAGGATTTTATTGAGGATCTTACATTGAAGATCTTTATTGAGGATCTTTATTGAAACTTTCATTGAGATCTGTTGAGATTCTGTTGGGAAACGGACCGGAAGATCCGGCGTGATCTCTGTCAGTCCCGGGAAACAGCTTATGTTTCCCGGGGCCTTTTCGTTTTATGACACTATGACGCGGCGTCTGCAAGGTATTTTCCACCCTGCGGCCGGTACGCGCGGCGTTTCATGTACACGCCCCCGACAGGACTGTAACAACGGATCGACAGTATACAAACCTGCGGGATTGTTTATTCCTTCCTGAATGAGGTTTTGCTATAGTACGTTTGTGCGCATTTCGGACTTGTCTTTTATGACACGGGCCGGTCGGGGGATAGAGGACGGCGCGGCCGCCCTGTTTCCGCAATATCTGTGACTTGGGATCACTTCAGAATAACGGCTGCGGGGGATGCGCGCAAGATTCAGGAAGAGGAAGGAAAAGAAATTGAAACTGGGTGAATGGGTTGCAAAGAGCAGGATTCTGATATTGATCATCAGCGCTATTATGGTGCCTCCGTCCCTGTTCGGGTTCGTCGCCACCCGCGTCAACTATGATCTTCTGAGCTATCTCCCGGATACACTGGAGACGGTGAAAGGACAAAACATCATGGTGGATGAATTCGGAACCGGCGCCTTTTCCATGTGCGTCATCGAAGGCATGCCCATGAAAGAGGTCCAGAAGCTTGCGGATGCCTTTAAGGAAGTGGATCATGTCAAGGATGTTCTCTGGTACGGCGAAGTGATGGACATCACTGTGCCAACAGAGATCCTGCCGGATAAGATCAGAGACAAGTTTATAAACGGCGACGCGCAGCTGTTGGTCGTTTTTTACGATAACACGACTTCTTCGGACGAGTCGATGGGAGCTCTGACACAGATGAGGAAGATTGCCGATGAGCGCTGTTTCATCGGCGGAATGACCGGAATCGTAACCGACATCAAGGATCTGTGCATGGCGGAACTGCCGGTCTATGTCGTGATCGCCGCGATCCTGAGTTTCATCGTTCTGCAGCTTACGATGGAATATTTTGCGGTGCCCTTCTTTTTCCTGCTGGGGATCGGACTTTCCATTCTCTACAATCTGGGCAGCAATATCTTCCTGGGATCCATCTCCTATGTCACACAGGCCCTGACAGCGGTGCTTCAGCTGGCTGTCACGATGGACTATTCCATTTTCCTGCTGGAGAGCTATGAGGAGAACAAAAAGCATTATCCGGATGACCGGGATAAGGCCATGGGAATCGCCATTCATCAGACTTTCGTCTCGGTGGTGGGCAGCTCGGTCACCACGGTGGCGGGCTTTCTGGCTCTCTGTGTCATGACTTTTGCCCTGGGCAGGGACATTGGCATCGTCATGTCCAAGGGTGTCCTGATCGGAGTGATCTGCTGTGTCACGGTCCTGCCTTCCATGATCCTGGTGTTCGACGGCCTGATTGAAAAAACCAGACACCGCCGCATTATCCCCAGCCTGAACGGGCTGAGCGATTTTATCATCAGACACCACGGGATCTGGGTCCTGATCCTGCTGATCCTGGTCGCGCCTGCTATGTACGGCAGCAAAAACGTAGGTGTCTATTACAATATCGCCCAGTCCCTTCCTGATGATATACCCAGTAATATTGCCAATAAAAAGCTCCATGACACCTTTAAAATGAACACCACGCACGTCATCCTGATGGACAGGGATCTGGATATGCGGACGAAGAGGGAAATCTTTGAGGAGGTGGAAAAACTGGACGGCGTCAAGTTCACCATGAGCCTGCCCGGCATGGTGGGACCTCTTCTGCCGACGGAGATGATCCCCAAAGACGTGAAAAAAATGATGCAGAGCGACCGGCATGAAATGGGCATGGTCGTCTCCAAATACACGGAGGCGACGCCGGAAGTCAATGCTCAGATTGCTCAGATCAACAAGATTGTGAAATCGAGAGACCCGGGAGCTCTTGTGATCGGTGAAGCTCCCATGATGAAGGATCTGCAGGATACGACGGACGTCGATATCCGCCGCGTCAATTTCCTCTCTATGGCGGCGATTTTCCTGATCATACTGATCGTCTTCAAGTCGATCTCCCTTCCCTTCCTGCTGGTCCTGGTCATCGAGTTCGCCATCAATGTCAATATGGCAGTCCCTTATTTCCAGGGGATCAGCCTGGCCTTCGTGGCAAGTATTGTCATCGGGACCATACAGCTGGGAGCCACGGTTGACTACGCGATCCTTATGACTAATAGATACATCACGGAGCGAAAGGCGGGAAAGACCAAACATGAGGCGGTTACGATCGCCCACAGGGCCAGCATCCTCTCGATCCTGACCAGCGGCTTCAGCTTTTTCGTGGCCACCTTCGGCGTCTCATGGTATTCGCGCGTGGATATGATCGCCTCCATCTGCACCCTGCTTTCCAGGGGAGCGCTCATCAGCATGGCCTCGGTACTCCTTCTCATGCCTGCCATGTACATGATCTTTGACCCCCTGATCATCCGGACGACAGCCGGATTTGGAAAAAAAGGGCCGGCGGCCCAAAACGATAAACCTGCCATCAAGAGCAACTGAGCAATTGAGAACGGGATCTTTGATAAAAAGAACACCTGTGCCTGCAGTCAGGCGCACGGGTGTTCTTTTTCTTATGACACGGCCCGTACAAATGTATTTTCCGCCTCTTTTCCTGTTGCCGCTGCCCGTGACGGATGTGCTTTCGGACCAGTGGAAAAGCACAGGATTACCTGCCAAAAAAATAACAAATCAAAAGCCGGATATTGTGAATCATTATGGGCGGAATCACGTAAAAGTGGTCTTGATTTTGTGCAATGTCATCAAAACAAAAATTTGCATGGAATTGTATTTGTGCAATTTATGGATTATAATAATAGCGTGACTACTGTATACCGTACGGGGGAGAAAGTACGGTTCTAAGTTGGGGAGGTGTTGATATGTATGCAATAATCTCGTTCATACCGATTCTCGTGACGATCGTCCTGATGGTCGGTTTCAACTGGCCCGCTAAGAGGGCCCTGCCCCTTGCATGGGTACTTGCCTGTATTATTGGTGTTGCCATATGGGGAATGCCGGTATTCAGCACAGACGGTACAAGTGCTGTGGGACAGACACTGACAGGTTTCCTCAGTGCTTTTGAGGTTCTTGTCATCATCTTCGGCGCTATTCTGATCATGAATACTCTTTCACAGTCAGGCGCCATGGCCGCTATCAACGGCATGTTCAAAAGTATAACTCCGGACGCAAGACTGCAGGCTATTATCATCGGCTTCATCTTCGGTGCATTCATTGAAGGTGCTGCAGGTTTCGGTACACCCGCCGCTCTGGCAGGTCCCCTCCTGATTTCCGTAGGTTTCCCGCCTCTCTGCGCGGCAATGGTAGCGCTGATCTACAACTCGGTACCTGTATGTTTCGGCGCTGTCGGTACACCTACCAACACCGCATTTGCGACTGTCAAGGATGCCGTTACCGGACTCGGCGGCAATGCTGATGCATGGAAGATGGCACTGACTTTCTGGTCTGCCCTTCCTCTGGCAATCGGTGCTGCTATCATCATGATCATCGGCGTCGGCTTTGTCTGCAAATTCTACGGCAAGGACAAGAAGTTCAGCGATGTCTTCCCTGTTGTTCCGTATATCATCTTTGTAACACTGGTCTTTGACGTATTCTATCTGCTGATCGCTGCATTCATCGGTCCGGAGCTGGTCTCCCTGCTGGCAGCCATCATAACACTGTTCGTCATCATGTTCACAACCAAGAAGGGCTTCCTGGTTCCCCAAGAGGTATGGACATTCGACTCGAAGGATACCTGGGACAGCACCTGGCTCTCCACCACCAAGGTTCCCGAGCCCAAGCAGAGTGACATGAGCCTTGTCAAGGCATGGACTCCTTATGTTCTGATCGCCCTGATCCTCGTGATCACACGTGTAGCACAGAGATTTGAGGTAAACGCAGGCAATTCCGGCTGGGCTGACAAGCTCAAAACCATCACTGTCGGTACAGGCCAGAGCGGCATCATCCTCGGTGCCAACTGGAACTGGGCAATCTGCTGGAGCCCCGGTATTGTATTCATCATTGTAGCTCTGATCACAATCGGCCTGCACGGCATGAGCGGCGAGCGTGTCAAGATGGCATGGCAGGGCGCTCTCAAGCAGGTCAGCGGCGCTGCAATCGCACTGCTCTTCGGTGTGGCAATGGTTAATATCTTCCGCTTCACCTCTATGCCCGCGGATAAGATCCCCGCAGGTGTGGCAGAGGGCGTCACATACTCCATGCTGTATGCAATGGCAAAGGGACTCGCTGATGTGGCCGGCCGCGGCTATCTGGTCATTGCTCCTTTCATCGGCGTTCTGGGTTCCTATATGTCCGGTTCCAACACCGTTTCGAACACACTGTTCAGTTCCCTGCAGTTTACTACCGCAGGTATCGTAGGTCTCCCTTACGTCCTGATCGTTGCACTGCAGAATAACGGCGGCGCAATCGGCAACATGATCTGCGTCAACAACGTAGTATCCGCCTGTGCGACAACCGGTACAAACGGAAATGAGGGCCGTATCATCAGGGCCAACATTATCCCGTGCGCAGTTTTCTGCATCATCGTCGTAGTTGTCATAGGAGTAGCTATTGCCTTCGGCGCCAATCCTCAGGCGCTGCCGTATGCGACCTGAGGAAATACCTCTATAGTAAGCTGACTGACCCCGGCTGTTCGGGCAGTTTCCCTGTTTTCCATTCCGCTATTCCCGTGGATGGGACCGGGATCATAAGGACAGCCATGGGACAGTTATCAAACAGGAATGCTATTTATACCTGGGAAAATGTCACAAGAAGCAACTGAATATAGTACTTATTTTGATTGAAAAGGAGAATTGGAATGGCTCATTACAATCAGGTGACTCCCGAAATTATCGAGCTGCTTAAGGCAGCTGCACCGGGCCATGTATTTACGGGCGAAGATATCAACCCCGATTACATGAGAGACGAAATGCCGATCTACGGCAAGAAAATGCCCGATGTACTTGTTCAGCCTCTGACCACAGAAGAGGTTTCCGCAGTCATGAAGGTCTGCAACGACAATCTGATTCCCGTCACTCCCCGTGGCGCAGGAACAGGCCTTGTCGGCGCCAGCGTCTCCGTTCTCGGCGGCGTTATGCTTGACACTCAGAAGATGAACCAGATTCTCGGCTATGACCTCGAGAACATGGTCGTCCGTGTCCAGCCCGGCGTCCTTCTCAATGACCTTGCAGAAGACTGTACCAGACAGGGACTGCTGTATCCCCCGGATCCCGGTGAGAAGTTCGCCTGCCTCGGCGGCAACGTCTCCACCAATGCCGGCGGCATGCGCGCAGTCAAATACGGCGCAACACGTGACTATGTCCGCGCAATGAAGGTTGTTCTTGCAAACGGCGAAGTCGTAGATTTCGGCGCACAGGTCAGCAAGACATCCACAGGATACAGCCTGATCAACCTGATGATCGGCGCAGAGGGAACACTCGGTGTTATCACAGAGCTCACCCTGAAGATTATCCCCGCACCTAAATGCGTTGTTTCCCTGATCATTCCTTTCCTTGATCTGGAGACCGCTATCTCTACTGTTCCCAAGATCAAGATGGCTCAGCTGGATCCTCAGGCCCTGGAGTTCATGGAGAGAGAGATCGTCCTTTCCAGTGAGCGCTTTATCGGCAGAGAGACATTCCCGAAGGAGCTCGAGGGACAGGAAATCGGCGCTTATCTGCTTGTCACTTTCGACGGCAGAAGCGAAGAAGAAGTCATGGACAAAGTAGAACAGGCTTGTGAGCTGGTTCTCGAAGCAGGCGCATTTGACGTCCTGGTCGCAGACACACCCGGCAAGATCAAAGACGCATGGGCTGCCCGCTCCGGCTTCCTTGAGGCAATCGAGTCCGAGACCAAGCTTCTGGATGAGTGCGATGTCGTTGTTCCGATCAACAAAATCGCTGAGTTCCTCACATACGCCAAAGAGTTTGGCGAGGAGTGCGGCCTTGTGATCAAGAGCTTCGGTCACGCAGGTGACGGAAACCTTCACATCTACCAGTGCAGCAATGACCTGGAAGAGGAAGAGTTCAAGAGACGTGTCGACAAATATTTCAACGAGCTCTACAAGCGCGCTACAGATATCGGCGGACTGGTCTCCGGCGAGCACGGCATCGGCAGCGGCAAGATGAAATATCTGCGTGAGTGCCTGGGCGAAACCTCCATCAACCTGATGTTCGGCATCAAGAAGGTCTTCGATCCCAACCTCATCATCAACCCCGGCAAGGTCTGCTATCCTCTCGACTGATTTCTGTTCTTTTCGGAGGATTTTCAGCCACATAATTGCCGAATGTAAACAGTATTCAGCTGTTTACTGACAAGCCGCCCTTTGCTGCGGCAGCCTGAGGTGCTTTCGCGGAGTCGAAAACATTGAAGGATATTTCTGAAGATCATGAATGCAGTCTGAATTGCATGTATTAACAGCATGCCGGACCTCTCTGATCTGATATGAAGCACATTAATACTCAAGGATGTTACTTAAAATACCGCCGCAGCTATGGCTTTTCCACAGCTGCGGCGGTATCGTGCGTTTTCAGGCACATCAGAGAAACACCGGAATATTTCCTGCGGTGACATCCTTACCTGCCCTGCGATTTACTGTTTAATTTTCCGTGTGTCTGACAGCGTTTTTGATCTTGTTTCTGATAACGTTATTTGACACTTATTTAATCATTATTTGACCGCTTTTCTGACGTTTTTATAACCGTTTTTCTGACCGGCGTCATTTTCATATATCTTTTTCTATTGGTTAATGTTAAAATGAAATGATTGGAACAGTGTAATGCTGCTGGTTCTGCCCGCATCTGAGCGAGTCATGAATAATTTTTTATTTCTGACAAAGGCACAAATCAGCAGGGAATGCCCATGGAACACACTGATCATAGATTTGAGCGGTTCATCGTGGATGTGCCCGGTAGTCACTAAAGGAGAATATCTATGCGTCATTGTATTGGATGTAGGTTGATTTCATTTGCGGCTGTACTCATACTTTTACTGTCGATGATGGGGTGCGGAGGCAGCAAGCCCGCTCCCGCTGCTGTGGAATCCGCTTCTGAAGACACAACAGAAGCAGCGCAGACCGCCGAAACCACTGCGGCTGTCGAGATACCCAGGATTACCACTGAGAACGCGAGAGTCGGAATCTGTTTCGCAAAGACAGAAAACGGGGATAATGAGCGTCTTCTTTATGAACTGGGGAAATCTCTGGAACTCCAGGGCTTTCAACCTGAAAATATGATTATACAAAAACAGACCGGGAGCAGAAGCACACAGGCTGAGCAGGTAAACGAGTGTCTTGCGCAGGGGTGTTCACTTGTGATCGTTGCTCCGGTGTCAGATGACAGAATCCCGTCGCTGGCGGACAGTATTACAGGAGCGGGCGCAAGCGGTGTTTTTGTAAACTGCACTCCGGACAGGGAAGAACTGAAGCGCTGGGAGGCCGGAAACATGCCCCTGGTGTGGATCGGGGCAACTGATGACCAGAAATCGGACTGCCAGATGACGATCCTGCATGATTATAGCGGCACTGACAGAGGGCTGGACTTTAACGGGGACGGCAGCGTAGGAGCTATCCTTGTCTGCGAAGATGTGGACACCATGGAAAAGCTTGAGGAGACGATCGATGATCTCGGTTCGGAACTCAGGATCATCAGGGAAGTGGATACTCAGGATGCCGGGGAGATTTCTGTAACTGTGCAGGACATCCTGAACGAATACAGGAAAGAAGTTGAACTGATCCTTTGCAGCTCCGAGGAAACTGCCCGGGCCGCGGCGGACGGAGTACAGCTCAGGCACCGCCTGGTTGGAAGAGATATACTGGTGATTGGAACAGATGCCCATGAAGACACCTGTACTGCCATTATCAATAAACTGATCAGCGGCTCCACATTTACGGATTTTTATGAACAGGCGGATCTGACAGCTGTTGCCGGAAAGGATCTGATCGAAGGCAATCAGAACAAAAAGCAGATTGCCAGCGTTGTTTTCAAAGTGACTGAGAATAACTCCCAGGAAGTTCTTGATCAGCTCTGGGACACAAGAGAGAAAGTCGAGAAGGCTCAAAAAGAGGCTGAAAAGGCAGCGGCAGAGAAAGCCGCGGCAGAGGCTGCGACAGAGAAAGCATCTGAGGCGGCTACAGAGGGCGCGACGGAAGTGTCAACAGAGGCAGCTGCGGAAGCGTCATCAGAGGCAAACACGGAAGCCGCAGCAGAAGCGACCACGGAAGCGGCGACGGAAGCAACTTCGGAATCTGCCAGGGAGGATGCATCCGGGGTAACTGCTGAAGCCGCAACGAAAGCGACCACGGAAGCAGCGACAGAAGCGACTACAGAAGCTTCATCAGAGGCAACCACGGAAGCAGCGACGGAAGCGGCTGCAGAAGCGTCATCGGAGGCGACCACGGAAGCCGCTACAGAAGCGACTATGGAAGCGTCATCAGAGGCAACGACAGAAGCATCATCTGAAGCGACTACAGAAGCAGCTGCAGAAGAGGCAGATAAACCAAAAGAGTCTGAAGGCGGGAATGCAGACAAAGAAAAGACAGACAAAGAAAAGACAGACACAAAAGACCGCAGGCAGAAGCTTTTGCACTGGCTGCAGCAGAGGATGCAGAAGAAGGAATCTGAGGAAGAACGCTGATGCCCATAATCCGGGTACTATTTTGAAAATGATGAGCATTATTCATTGAGACCGGATTGAATTTACCAGAGGAGAAAGATGGACTTTCAGAAATTTTTTGACGGAAATATATTCGATGCATATAAATATATGGGGGCTCATCCTGAGAATGGCGGGGTTGTTTTCCGCACATACGCTCCCAGTGCGGATAAGGTCTGCATCATCGGTGAGTTCAACAACTGGAAAGAAGAAGAAATGAAACAGCCGGTGCGTTCTCAGTTTTATGAGATTTTTCAGGAGGACGCAAAGCCCGGCCAGATGTATAAATATGTGATCTATGGCAGAAACGGACGGGTGGAACACTGTGATCCGTATGGATTCGGTATGGAACTGCGCCCCGGATTCGCTTCTGTCATCAGGGATTTGAGCGCCTATACCTTCACGGACCAAAAATGGATGGAGGAACGCACGCGTTGTTTCGACAGACCGCTCAATATCTTTGAACTCCATCTGGGGTCTTTCAGGAGAAACGAAGAAGATCCAAACGGCTGGTATACTTATACCGGGATCGCGGATGAGCTGATCGAATACGTGAAGTCAAACGGATACACGCATGTGGAATTCCTGCCTCTGTCGGAGCACCCTTTCGACGGGAGCTGGGGATACCAGAGCACTGGATTTTTCAGTCCGACCTCGCGCTATGGCACTGCCAATGAGCTGCAGGAACTGATCGACCGCCTTCATAATGCCGGAATCGGCGCGATCCTGGATTTTGTGCCCGCCCATTTTGCCCTGGACGGATATGCGCTCCGCAAGTATGACGGAACCGAGCTCTTTGAATATCCTGCCAGCGATGTCTCCGACAGTGAGTGGGGCAGCTGCAACTTTATCTTTGCCCGCCGCGAAATAGCCTGCTTTATGCAGTCCGCCGCGGATTACTGGCTGTCAGAATATCACTTTGACGGTCTGCGTATGGACGCGATCAGCCGGGTCATCTACTGGATGGGAAATGAACTGCGCGGCGTCAATGAAACTGCGGTTGAGTTTTTGAAAAAAATGAATGCCGGAATCCACAGCCGGCACCCCTCTGCCATGCTGATCGCGGAGGACAGCACGTCCTATCCCGGCTGCACAAAAGCGGTCGAAGACGGCGGTCTGGGTTTTGACTACAAGTGGGATCTGGGCTGGATGAATGACACGCTGGACTATTTCAAGAAAACTTCAGATGAGAGATCCATGCGTCCGGAGCTTCTGACGTTTTCCATGTATTACTACTATAACGAGCGTCATCTGCTGCCTCTGTCACATGATGAGGTTGTACACGGAAAGCGGACCATCATTGACAAGATTTTCGGGGAATATGAGGAAAAATTCCCGCAGCTCCGCACGCTGTACCTCTATATGTATGTCCATCCCGGCAAAAAGCTCAATTTCATGGGCAATGAGATCGCCATGTTCCGTGAGTGGGATGAGACAAAGGAGCCGGACAACTTCCTGCTGAAGTATCCTTTGCATGATTCCTTCCACCGCTTTATGATAAGCCTGAACGGAATCTACAGCCAGTATGAGGCCCTTTTCTCCCGGGATTATCAGCCGGACGGATTTGCCTGGCTTGCCATGAATGATCAGGGACATGATGTTTTCGCCATTCGAAGATTCGCCCAGGCTCCTGCCGGGGAAAACAGAGAAACCTGTCCGGATGATTCCGCTGCGAAGAAAGAAGGCGATGTGGCGGCAGTCTTTAACTTCTCATCACGGGAGAGGATGCTCGTTCTCAAGGCGGAAAAAGACGAGAAGTGGGATCTGATCCTCCATACAGACTGGGAATGCTGGAGCGGAAATAAGAAGCAGGAAGAAGAGTCAGTCAGGATGATCGAAGGAAGTTCTTTTGTGTTTTCACTGCCTCCTTTTTCGGCTGCTTTATACAGCATCCGCAGGCTTTCATAATACTTGTCTGTGAATGTGGGATTATTGGTACTAATTTGTACGTCTGCTTACATGAGCATCTGCTCACGGTCAGGAATCCGGGCCGGAAGACCTGCCTGGTCTGCTGAGGTGACGAATGAAAAAAATCATAATCAATATACTGCTGGTGTTTTTTACCTGTGTTCTGCTCTACAGCGGATACAACCTTTTTAAAATCGTTTCTGAGTATGGGAAGGGAAGATCGGAATACAGTAAGACATCCAGGGAAGTGGTGACAGAAAACGATACGGTGAGCGAAGACCCGGTGACTAAGGAAAAGGTCGAGACTGCTCCCATTCATGTTGATTTCGACAAGCTGCTGGCGAAAAACAGCGATGTGGCGGGATGGATCTACTGCCCCAAAACTGTGGTCAATTACCCTGTCATGCATGCGAAGGACAACGACTATTATCTCCACCGTCTGATCAGCAAGGAATATAACTTTGCCGGATGTATTTTCGAGGACTACAGAAACTCGCCCGGACAGATTGATCCCGCGACGATCCTCTATGGCCATCATATGAATGACGGCTCCATGTTTGCCATGCTCCACGAGTATACTGATCAGAAATACTATGACAAACACCCTACCATGTGGTATCTCACCCCGCAGCGGAATTATCGCCTTGATCTTCTCATGGGGTATGTGGCCAAGGAGGATGACGAGGTCTACGGCCTTTTTGACAATGTTCAGCAGATGCGGGAATATCTGCACAAAGTCGAGGATAAATCCACTTTTGAGCCCAAGGTGAAATATGATCTGGACAGGCTCAACAGCATCATCGTTCTGTCCACATGTGCCTACGAGTTCAATAATGCCAGATACATTGTCATCGCGGTGCCGATTATCATCCACTGAATTTGTGTAAAAAAGACCGGCCATAAGCTGTAATTCCGGGACCGGCGGACTCTGAAAATGATATGCTGCAGGTATGCTGCATGTCTGGACAGGGGACGCCCGGTCTTTTTCTTTTTATCAGAAACCATCAGTGACCTGTCATAAGAATCAAAGCGGCGCGTAAAGACACCGGCCGGCATTAGTCTGGCCGTCCGCGGGCACATCACCTGCTGATGTGAAAGCCGTTGGAAGAGACGGCGGCAATCTGTGTACCCAGTTCATCAGAGACATCGATCTGATAAAAAGTGGTGCTGCGCCCGTCTTTAAGGACTTTTGCCTCGGCAATCAGTTTTTTTCCTTTTGCGGATCCCAGGAAGTTGATCTGGCTGGAGAGAGTGACCGTGATTCCGCTCTCCGTTTCGTAGTTATTGGCAACGGCGAAGGCAAAATCCGCCATAGTGTAATAGACGGCACCCATGACCCGGCCGGCTGCGTTCATATGTCTGGCGTCCAGATCCAGCGTCACCCTGGCATATCCGGGCCTGGCATCCTCGATCCGGATGCCAGTAGTGCCTGTGGCGTAGACATCCGCTTCAAAAAATTTCCTGACTTCTTCAATCGTTCTCATAGACTTCCTCTTATACTTTTGGCCATGGGCGAGTGCCCGCAAACGTGTATGATTAAATGAATATATCATCCCACAACTTCAAATGCACGCAGTATTTACAGTATTATCTGCCTTTTTTATCTGACCCTTTTTTATCTGATATAGGCAGATATGGGCAGACCCCAAACAGTATTTGTCCATTGTTGAAAATAGTGGTATTGTTAAGGGGCTGCAGAATGCGCAATAAAAAGAGAGACAGGAGATAGGAATGCCTCAGATAGATCTGATCACCGGCTTTCTGGGAGCCGGAAAAACGACTTTTATCAAAAAATATGCACAGTTTCTGATAGATCAGGGAGCCAATGTCGGTATACTGGAAAGCGACTATGGCGCGATCAACATTGACCTGATGCTTTTACAGGATCTGATGGGAAACAACTGCGATGTAGAGATGGTAACAGGCGGGGACGGGATCGTTTCCCACCGCCGCAGATTCCAGACCAAGCTGATTTCTATGGCCATGACCGGCTATGACATCGTGATCGTAGAGCCCTCCGGTATTTATGATACCGATGAGTTTTTTGACGCTCTGGCGGAGGAACCGATATGTGACTGGTATTCTCCCGGCTGTCTGATCGCAATCGTGGATGCCAATCTGGGAGAACTGTCGGAAGAGTCAGAGTACCTTCTGGTCTCGCAGACAGATAACGCGGGAAGAATACTTTTGAGCCACCTGGAGCATGGAATGACGGAAGAGGAGAGGCGTCAGACGGCCCGGAAAATACTGGACCGGGTCAATGGGGCGCTGGAGCGCTTCAAGAGCAGCCGCAGGTTCAGCGAGGAGGATATTATCGCAGTCTGCTGGGATGACCTGACTGCGGAGGATATGGAGGAAATCGGACTCTGCGGAATGGTTCCCGCAAATCATGTCAAGATGCCGGTCATTAAGGAGAGCGGATACGGTTCCCTGTTTTATTACGGGACCAAAATGACGGAGGAGGAACTGCGCGCCAGGGTGAGAGAAACCTTCGAGGATCCCGAATGCGGGAAGGTGATGCGTGTCAAGGGCTTTGTCCGTACGGATGAAAACACGCTCATGCAGATCAATGCGACTGAAAACGCGATGGAGATTGAGCCGACTGTTTTCGCCAGGGAAGTCCTGATCGTTACCGGGGAGTATCTGAACAGAGAACGCATTGACGGAATCTGGGCGGGGTCCTCCGAGATCATCACACCGGGCAAGACGACCGCCGGCCTTTAATCATCCATGTTTGCGAACATGAGGTCATGGCCGCAAATAAAAAATCAAAGAAATCAAAAAATCAAAAAAAGTCCGCAAATGCCGGTAAGCTCCGGCGTTTGCGGACATTGCCTTTCTTCTTACATATTTGTGGATGCGAATGTGTGGGCGCTCGCAAATGTCCGCAAGACTGGATATGCAGGCACATCTGTCTTAGCGGCAGCTTGCTCACTGTTTATTCACAATCACCAATCTTCTTCATCCTCATCCTCGTATTCATCTTCGTTTTCATCCTGGCTCTCGACATCCTCATAGTAACGGCCGTCATCATCGTAATAGCCAGTGCCTTCCTGATAGTAGTCACCTAATTGATCGCCGCCATTCTCTTCTGCGGCTTCTCCCTCATTATAGGTATTTCCATCCTCATAATTCTGGCCTTCAGTCCCGTCATTATAAGTCTGGCCTTCTTCAATATAGCCATCCTGCATATTATCTACATTGTCTGTATTTTCTGCATTAACGCCGTTGTCCTGCTGTACAGCCCCCTGGTCGACGGGATAGTCAGAGACGGCAGGAGCGGTCTCTTCTGCCTGCTCAGTATTGACCGGTTCCTGGCTTTCCTGGGCGGCGGAATCTTCGGGGACGCTGTCCGGACTCGCGTTGATATCTACAGCCGGTTCAGCATTGGCGTTTTCATCTGAGGTATTATTCAGTTCCACACTTTCCTGGTGACTTTGCAGGATTGGCAGAATTATGCCGGGATTTGGTACAGCCCCGGCATTCCGCGCGCGGAAATACATTACAACCATCAGGCAGAAAAGAATTCCTATAACAGTGATTATTGTCCTGGTTATAGCGGAATATGCCGACATCTGTCGGACAAAGGCGGGCTGATCCTTTCCGCCGAAAGAGCTGTCGCCGGCAGGTGTGTTGTTTGGTTTCCAACGGGGAAAACCCGCGGCCCGTGTTAAAGCCTGCTTAGGGCGGTAGGAGTTGCCGGCACCCTGGCCGGAAGCCTGCTGAGCCTGGCGGGTACTGTTGATGTCCCGGGCGGAAGAAGTCCGAAAGACTTCGGCTGTATTATAATCAGAAGACGGGGGTTCTCCGGCAATGCCTGTATGTAAGAGATTGACTGTCCCTGAAGCTGCCTGATCCCCGCCGGGAACGCCGGGAGTGTTTGCGGCAGGGGCGGAAGACATAGCGCCAGCGACGGCGGATTTCCGTTGGGAGGACTTTGCAGACACATCATCAGCAGCCTGGTCAACTGCGGTGCGGGAACCTGCAGTGCCGGGGATCTCCCTGCCTTCGGCAGAGGTGAAATTATCAGGGGTGTCAGATCGGGAACCTTGTCGTGAGTTATTCCGGGACTTGTTTCGGGAGCCTTTTCGAGAGTTATTCAGGGAGTTTCCAAGAGCCTTTCCCTTAGACTCATCCAGAGAATCACCCGGAGCTTTTTTCTGGGAATTATCCTGAGAATAATCCGGAGCCTTTCCATGAGACTCATTCTGATAATTATCCGGAGCTTTTCCCTGGGAATTATCCTGAGAATCACCCGGAGTTTTTTCCTGGGAATTATCCTGAGCTTTCCCCCGGGATTCCTCCGCAATGATGTCGAACAGATCCCCGTCGAAAAGAGGGTCATCCTGCCCGGCTTCGGAGAAAGGTGCAAAAGCGGGCGCGTCCTGCAAAAACCACAGATCCAGAGAAGACGGATCGAGAGGAATATCGTCGAAGTCATCCATTGCTGATGCTTCGGAAGAGGACAGACCGTAAAAACCGCTGTCTTTTGAACCGCGTCCTAAAGTATTGTCTCCCTGCACGCGCGAGACAGAAGGGCTGCTACCGGCCGTGACATGGCTGCTGCCCGAAGCCGATGTGCCATTGGAGGAGGCGGGAGTCAGAGCATCTGCGGGAACTGCCGTAGCTGTGCCGTCAGCGGGAGAAAAATCCTGTCTGACAGCACCGGACTGCCCGGCCGCATTGCGGCTCGACTGGCTCGCCTGATTGTTCTTCGATGCGGCGGTATTCCTGGTATTGGAACTTCTCCGGGATTTACGTTTTTTCGATCTGGCCATCTCAGTATCCTTTGCTTTTGACAGCTCATCGGCGGACCGGCAGGTCCGGACAACAGCTGTACAAATCTCTATACGCACTATACGATTTTTTGAATTAATGCCTTTTCAGGCATAGTCTGCGGCCAGCTGCAGAATGATTGCGGGTATCCGGGAGCGGGCCCGGCAGTACTCAAATCCGCGAAAGACCACGTTGTTTCCATTATAAACGGTTCACGCTTTTGATGCCATATTTAAGACGTATTTAAACAGATTTTAAACAGCGATTTAAACAGATTTAAACGGACCGGGAGCGGCAAGGCAGCGGGAGAACCGCGAACGGAACGCCGCGAACGGAACATCGGTGCTGCCTGTATTTTAATATATTCAGATCGGCGTCCGGCTGTTACAATAGAAGAGGTTTGCGGTCTGCCGATGTTATAATTAAAATGATGCGGGAGCTCGCCAGAGCGGACTGGCACGTGGCTTTAATCATACATCTTTATGAACAGCAGGCCATGGGCACAAAGCGGGCAGCAGACGAATCGATGTCCCGGAATCGTGTGAAGGAGGGGCTGAACGGAGGTCTTAAGAGAATATGTCGAATACGAGATTTGATGATCAGAAAAAAGATGCCCACAGGATCTGGAAGATTTATGGGACAGATTATAAAGAGATGACCAAAAAGATTCTGGCGGCGGCTGATCTTGCCTCAAGAATCGGAGACCATGGAAAGAGGATCGGGATCAAACCCAATCTCGTAGTGGCATCACCTGCGGAATTCGGCGCCACGACACATCCCCAGGTCATAGCGGGGATCATCGAATATCTGCAGGAGAGAGATTTTCACAATCTGATGGTTGTGGAAGGCTCCTGGGTGGGTGACCGCACGTCAGAGGCGTTTGAGTACTGCGGTTATAACAGGCTTTCCAGAGAATACGGTGTGCCGCTGGTTGACACCCAGAAGCAAAAGTGGCACGAGGCGGACTGCGCGGGAATGAAACTGAACATTACCAATGTGGTGGACGAGATTGATTTCCTGATCAATGTTCCTGTCATGAAAGGCCATTGCCAGACAAAAGTGACCTGCGCCCTGAAGAACTTGAAGGGGCTGCTTCCGAATAAAGAGAAGAGCCGCTTTCACCGTATGGGACTGCATAAACCGATCGCCCATCTGCAGACCGGGATCCGCCAGGATTTTATCGTGGTCGATCATATTTGCGGAGACCTTGATTTTGAGGAGGGCGGCAATCCGGTGGTCAGAAACTGTGTGATGGCGGCTGTGGATCCTGTGCTCGTGGACAGCTATGTCTGCCACCTGATGCAGTACCATGTGGATGAGGTGCCCTATATCCGCATGGCGGAGAAACTGGGGGCAGGCACAACAGACCTTTCAAAAGCCGAGATCATCAGGCTGAACGGCGGGAGCGAAGAGGACGAACTGCCCCGCCGGGACCGCATTCTGGAGGTCTCCTACGCTGTCGAGGAGGTGGAATCCTGCAGCGCCTGCTACGGAAACCTGGTGCACGCCCTCAATCAGCTCAAGGAAGAGGGCCTTCTGGACAAACTGCAGGACCGCATCGCGATCGGGCAGGGCATGCAGGGAAAGACCGGACGCCTGGGAATCGGACGCTGTACAAAGGACTTCGAATATTCGATTCCGGGATGTCCGCCCGAACCGGAGAAAATATATGAGGACCTGAAAAAATATATCCTGAGCCAGTGAAACACCGGTTCGGAAATCGCACTCGTGGCCATGGGCGGGATTCCGAATGTTTGGAGCGGGCTGAGAGCGTCGAAGACGCGACAGCACGCGTAGCTTCTTACATGTGAGTCTGTGAGCCA
>JBGUNJ010000140.1:0-15433 GCA_045117315.1 Lachnospiraceae bacterium
GCTTCGCAAATGGGGCGAACGCCGTTCCACTCGGGTTTTTGCGCTGAAAATCGCGCAAAAACGCCTCGAATTCGAGGGGGTCTGTAATGTAACCAGCCATGCTTTACACAAGCCGCCTCTGCCCTATTGTGTTTGCCTTATTTATCCCGAACACTTATAATATAGTAAATGACAAAATAGACTCTATCGTGTAATTTGTTTCTCATTCACTGCGGGGCAGAAGGCGCAGCGACAGATACTGCTGCAGACGGAGGTGTGCTATGGGGGATATGATCCAGCGCTGTGCATATTGCGGGACTGAACTGACGGACGGGATACCGGTCTGTCCCCATTGCGGCCGGGACAACAGTGTACCTGTCCTGGGAGGAAAAAAGCGCAGAGGGTCCGGAAACAGAAGAGGGATGAGGACATCATCACGCTCTGAGTATCCGGACGAACAGGGCCTGTGGAGTGAACAGGAGGCAAAACGCCGGGGAGCAGGTTTTTTTGACGAGGCGTCCGGAATAGAAGAACAGGATCCCTATGAGGAATCCGCATTTGAAGAGGATCCCGGCAGGGACAGTTTCTACACAGATCCTTATGATCAGGAAGACATGCGGGAGAGTGATTCCCCCCGGAGGGACAGCAGCACAAGACCGGATCCGGGTCTGGAAGAAAACACCGGGAGAACAGGAACCGGGGAAAGAAGCAGCAGAAAGAAGACAGATAAGAGCAGCCGGAAAGGCAGCAGAAGGCGGGAGGAAAGCGGCTCCGGCGGCAGTGTGGAAAAGGATGCCGGGGAGAAGAAGAGAAAGAGGGCTCAGGGGAGCCTGGATCCTGTCCCGGCGGCCGAAGAACCGGCAAAGCGCAGCAGAAGAGACAGGAACGGCGGGAAAAAGAAAAAGAAAGGCAGCATCATTCCTGTACTGTTGCTGGCACTCATTCCGATCATCCTTCTGTGCATCCTGATCCCGCGTATTGTCAAACGCCTCCCGGATCCGTCTCTGGGCGGAACTCTTCCCTTTACGAAAGAAGAGGAGAAGAAGGAGGAAAGCGGTGACAAGGAACCCGCTGACAGGCCGGAACAGGCAGCCCCGGAGACGGAGCCGAAAAAGCCTGAGGAGCAGAAGGAACCCGCGCTGAAGTGGGAGAATGAGGCAGTAGAGCAGGCGGTCCGCCTGGCTGCGGAGATTCCGGAGGGTGAGATCACGCGGCAGGATCTGGAAAAAGTCACCTATCTGGACCTTACTAATGCCGGGGTGAAAGACTTCTCTGTGCTCAAACAGTTCCCTGCTCTGAAGAGTGTGGATCTGACCGGCAACGGAATCAGCAGTCTGGAAGCTTTTTCGGACATGACTCAGCTGGAGGGGCTCTGCCTCGATGACAATCAGATCTCAGATATACAGCCTCTGAGGAATCTGACGACTCTGCAGCGTCTGTATCTGCGCAATAACCAGATCAGCAATATAAAGACCCTGGAGACTCTTACAGGCCTGACACAGCTCTATCTGGATGGAAACAAGATTTCAGATATTTCGGCCCTGGCTAATCTGAAGTCTCTGGGCATCCTGCATCTGGGGAACAATCCGCTTCAGGGAATAGAAGCGCTCTCCGGGCTGGAAAATCTGGAAGTCCTCACTCTGTACAGTGACAGCATTTCCGACCTGAAGCCGCTGGAGGGGCTGACAAAAATGCGCCAGCTCAATCTCTGGGGAAATGAGATCGGAAATATCAGCCCGCTGACAGGTATGAAGGATCTGTCGCTTCTGATGCTGGGCAGCAACAGGGTGAAAAATCTCGCTCCGCTGGCAGGACTGACTGCCCTCGAAAGCCTCTATCTCTCCGACAACCTGATTGAAGACATCAGGCCTCTCAAGGGGCTCTCTCTTCTTAAGGAGCTGGAGCTGCAGAACAATGAGATCAAGGACATCACGGTACTGAAAGCCCTCACAGCGCTTAATTATCTGGATCTGCGCGGCAATCCGGTGAAGGACTACGGACCCGTGCGCGGCCTCTCGATCGGGACTCTCTATACAGACGAAAATAAAGAGTAAAAATCATGTCGATAGAAGATTTCTCACTCCGGCATGGTCGGAAAGAGTGATGATCCGGACATATTGATCTGCGGCTTGAAGGACTGTTTTGCGGGACGGGTTTCCGCCGCTCATCGTACAGCGCAGCTGTTTACAGCAAACAGCTGCGCTGTTTGTTCGTGACTGCAGGGTCATGCCATTGACAATAAAGGGGATTATTTTATATCATAAAGAGATAATTTTGTGCTGCTGTACAGACCCGGCTGAAGTCCGGGCTGCAGGGTGAAAACAGTACGCGTAAGCGCATTGGAATGCGGTTTTCGCAATTTACAGTACACGCCTTCGACAGGGAGCGTAATTATTTTGCCGCTTCAGGGAAGGCTGTCATATAGATTCCGACGTGCTTTTTGCAGCGCGCCGGAGGGAGTAAACAGACTATGTTTAAACCAATAATTTCCCAGGTGAAGGAGTTCCGCCTGATATCCATACTTACTCCTGTCTGTATGCTTGGAGAAGTGATCTGCGAGATGATCATCCCTGTCCTTATGGGAAGGATCGTCGATTATGGAGTTATGGCAGGGAACACTTCCTATATTCTGGAGACCGGGGCCAGGATGATCGCAGTCGCTTTGTGCGGTCTGGCGGCAGGCCTTCTTGGGGGTGTTTTCGCCGCCCGGGCGGGCGCGGGACTGGCCAGGAATCTCCGCAAAGCCATGTTTGATAATATTCAGACATTTTCCTTCTCCAATATAGACAAGTTCTCCACATCCAGCCTTGTTACAAGGCTTACAACAGATGTCACCAACATCCAGAATGCCTATATGATGGTCCTCAGGATGGCCATGAGAGCTCCGGCCACAATGGTTGTGGCCCTGTTCATGTCCTTTATGATCAGTGCCCGCCTGTCCAGCATTTATCTGGTCGCCGTCGCCGTCCTGGCTTTGTTCATGGGAGTGATGATGAGGACGACCACCCGGTATTTCAAGCAGGTTTTTGAGCGCTACGACCTTTTGAATGAAAGTGTCCAGGAAAACGTATCCGCCATCCGTGTCGTCAAGGCCTATGTGAGGGAGGACTACGAGATCGGCCGTTTCCGCAAGGCGGCAGGGAATATATATGAAATGTTTATACGGGCGGAACTGCGTCTGGCACTCATTTCTCCTGTCATGATGGGGGTTGTCTATTCCTGTATTCTGCTGATCAGCTGGTTCGGAGCCAATATGATCGTGGGAAGCACTCTGTCTACCGGAAACCTGATGAGCCTCCTGACCTATTGCATGAATATCCTGATGAGCCTGATGATGCTGTCCATGGTAGTGATCATGATCTCCATGTCAGAAGCCAGCGCCAGGCGTATCACGGAAGTGATTGAAGAGAAGAGCAGTCTGACAAACCCGGAGGATCCGGTCATGGAGGTCCCGGACGGAAGCATCCGGTTCGAAAATGTATATTTTTCCTATTCTCCGGGCTCTTCGGACCCTGTGCTCCAGGATATTGATCTGGACATCCGGTCCGGCGAGAGCATCGGAATTATCGGCGGCACCGGCAGCTCCAAATCGAGCCTTGTCAACCTGATCAGCCGCTTATACGACGTCACGGAGGGTCGCGTTCTTGTCGGCGGGCACGATGTCAGGGAGTATGACCTGGACGTCCTCCGAAAGCAGGTCGCAGTGGTCCTTCAGAAAAATGTCCTGTTTTCCGGGACGATCTATGAAAACCTGCGCTGGGGGGATGCGGAAGCGACGGATGAAGAGTGCAGGCGCGCATGTCAGCTTGCCTGCGCGGACGAATTTATTGAGAAAATGCCCGAGGGGTATAATACCTATATCGAGCAGGGCGGTACCAATGTCTCGGGCGGGCAGAAACAGCGCCTGTGCATAGCCAGGGCTATTCTCAGAAAGCCCAGGATCCTGATACTGGACGACAGCACCAGCGCTGTGGACACAGCGACTGACGCCAAGATCCGGCGCGCTTTCGCGGAAGAAATACCCGGCACTACCCGTCTGATCATTGCCCAGCGCATTGCCAGCGTGCAGGACTGTGACAGGATCATTGTCATGGACGACGGCAGAGTCAACGGCTTCGGCAGGCATGCGGACCTGCTCCGCAGCAACCGGATCTACAGGGAGGTCTATGAATCCCAGACCGGGGCTGGTGCGGACGCCGATTTCGACAAAGCGGGTAATGTCCCGGCGCAGAGCGCTGAGACATAAAGGAAAGGGAACTCAGATGGCGGAAAAAGTCAAAGAGATTGGCGGCGGTCCCCGGGGAATGAGGGGAAGGCCCCGTCCCAAAGTGGAAAATCCCGGAAAACTGATACGAAGGATTTTTTCATATGTATTTCGTTATTACGGGCTGCAGCTGCTGACAGTGGCGGTCTGTATTGTCGTGTCCGTTTTTGCCAATGTACAGGGGACCATGTTCACCCGCACTCTGATCGACGCCTATATCCTTCCCATGGTGGAACAGGTCAAGGCCGGGCAGGCATCGCCTGATTTTTCGCCCCTGCTCAGAGCCATGGCCCGCGTCGCGTGTTTTTACGCTGTGGGTATCGGGTCCGCGTATCTGCAGGCCCGCACCATGGCTTTTGTCACCCAGGGGACGATGAGACGCCTGCGCACAGAGCTGTTTGAACACATGGAAAGCCTGCCGATCAAATATTTTGATACGCATGCTCACGGCGACATTATGTCTGTCTATACAAATGATATCGATACGCTGCGCCAGATGATCAGCCAGAGTATGCCGCAGCTTCTCAACAGCCTGATCACGGTCATCAGCATTCTGTCCATGATGCTGGTCCTCAGCCCGCCCCTGACATGCGTCTCAATAGCCATGGTAGGTGTGATGCTGCTCTGTTCCGGCAGGGTGACATCTTTGTCGGGCAGAAACTTCGTCGCCCAGCAGAGGAATCTGGGCAGGCTCAACGGCTTCATCGAAGAGACCATGACAGGTGAGAAGGTGGTCAAAGTCTTTTCTCACGAAGAAGAGGCGATCAGGCAGTTTGACGAACTCAACGAGGAACTGTATAAAAGCGCGTCCAGGGCCAACAGCTACGCCAATATCATCGGTCCTGTCAACGGACAGCTGGGCAATGCCAATTATGTGATCTGCGCGATCGTGGGCGGCATTCTGGCGGCCAACGCCTATGCGGGATTTACGGTCGGCGCCCTGGCCAGTTTCCTGACTTTGAACCGCGGTTTTTCCATGCCGATCAACCAGGTGAGTATGCAGTTTAACAGCATCATCATGGCGCTTGCCGGCGCGGATAGGATCTTCCGCCTGATGGATGAAAAACCGGAGACGGATGACGGTTACGTGATGCTGGTGAACTGCAGACAGAACGAGGACGGAGAAATCGTGGAGACAGAGGAACACACCGGTCAGTGGGCCTGGAAACACTACCACAAAGCGACGGATTCCACCACTTATCAGAAACAGGAGGGTGATATCACCTTCAACGGGGTCGATTTCGGCTACCGCGACGACAAGATCGTCCTCCACGATGTCTGGATCCACGCCAGACCCGGCATGAAGATTGCCCTTGTGGGATCGACCGGAGCCGGAAAGACGACCATTACCAATCTGATCAACCGGTTTTATGATATTCAGGACGGAAAGATCCGGTATGACAACATCAATGTCAATAAAATTAAAAAGGGAGACCTGCGCCGCTCTCTGGGAATCGTCCTTCAGGACACCCATCTGTTCACGGGGACAGTAAAAGAGAACATCCGCTTCGGCAAACTGGATGCCACGGACGAGGAAGTCGTAAATGCCGCGAAGCTTGCCAACGCGGACGGATTTATCCGCAGGCTTCCCCAGGGATATGACACTATGCTGACCGGGGACGGGGCCAACCTGTCACAGGGACAGAGACAGCTGCTGGCCATAGCCCGCGCGGCGATCGCGGATCCGCCCGCCCTCATTCTGGACGAGGCGACCAGCTCGATCGATACCCGCACTGAAAAAATCGTCCAGGCGGGCATGGATCAGCTGATGAAGGGCAGAACGACCTTTGTGATCGCCCACCGCCTGTCCACGATCCGCAACAGCGATCTGATCATAGTCCTTGAGCAGGGCAGGATCGTCGAACAGGGTACACACGATGAACTGCTCGCCCTCGGGCAGCGTTATTATCATCTTTACACCGGAAAAACGCCGGCGGCCGCGTCGTAACAGATGCTTCCGCGGAAAAGCAGCGCCTTGGTGTATGTTGTGTGTGCGGATGCAGCAGATGCGCCGCACAGCCGCCGCAGCGTATGCGTCCGCAGCTTTACAGGTGCATTCGCGGATCACGTGAGGGGAGACATGAACGCAATGAGTGATGAAAGAAGGATTGCCAGAGAGGATTTATTTCCTTTCGTCCACTATGAATACGGTGAGGCTTATTTCGGCAGCTGGGGAAAAATGAGATTCCGCATCGCCCGCCAGCCGCTTCAGAATGTCCACTACACCCCGCCGGAAAAGCGGGGAGAGGCTTCCCTGCTGGCGACGGTCTGGCCGGGGCCCTATGGATATGCGGCCACAGAGGACGGATTGAAGACAGAGAAGGCCTTCCCCTTTTCCGAGGAAGGAATGCAGCAGGCGGCGGACTGGCTGGACCAATGTGCCGGCCGGATGGGGTGAGCGCGATCCGCGGATTCCGCTGTTATGTCACCGGCTATGGAGATTTATGAATGGATAAAGTGAACGTGACGGAGCTGTCGGGCTCTGATGCGCAGGAAGTGCAGTCTGAAGAGAAGACATCCGTGCAGTCTGAAGAGAAGACATCCGTGCAGACTGAAGAGAAGCCATCTGTGCAGTCTGAGGAGAAGCTGTCTGAGCAGACTGAAGAGAAGCCATCTGTGCAGTCATCCGTGCAGTCATCTGTGCAGTCATTGATAAGAAGAAAACGGGGTCGCGTTTTCGGATATTTCAGGATCACCCTGATTCTGGGGGTCATTCTCTGGGTGACGGACATTCTGATTCTGTTTCTGGACGCGAAATCCTTTGCGGCCCTTACGCTTGCATGCCTGATCTACTCAGTTGTCATGGCAGTGGTTTTTATCAACAGCCGCGAAGTCTACAGACGGGAAATAGCGCAGTACGCACAGGAATTCCTGGGGCTTGAGGACCTGCTTCTCAGAGAGACGGATATTCCCTATGCCATTCTCGATGAGGGCGGCCACCTGCTCTGGATGAACCATGCTTTTGAAGAGGCGATCCACAGGGATATCAGCTACAGAAGACCGATTTCCACGATACTGCCCTCTCTCACCAGAGACAATTTCCCCAAGGATGAGAAGTCGGCCAAGGTCCAGACAGAACTTGTGGGAAACAGCTACATAGCGCAGATGCGCCGGATCAGGGCCAGCCATCTGGCAGGCAGCGCGGCCATGTTTGGAGACAGTGTCGAAGGCGACGTCATCGTGCTCTGCCTGCTGGACAATACAGCCACCAAGCTCGCGATCCAGGAAATAGATGATCAGAGTATCGTAGTGGGTCTGTTTTATATCGACAACTACGAAGAAGTCATCGATACGGTCGAAGAGGTCCGCAAGGTGCTTCTGATCGCTTTGATCGACCGTAAGGTGACCCAGTATATCAGCGCCATCGACGGTATCTGCAGCAAGATTGAGAAGGATAAGTACCTTGTGATCCTGCGCAAAAAAGCGCTGCAGAATCTTCTGGATTCACATTTTGATATCCTTGAAGATGTCAAAAAGGTCAACGTGGGAAATGAGATGGCTGTTACCCTCAGTCTGGGATTCGGACTGGACGGCCTGGCCTACACGCAGAACTTTGAATTCGCGCGCAACGCGGTGGACCTGGCCCTTGGCCGCGGCGGGGATCAGGCTGTCGTCAAATACCCCGACAACATCGTATATTACGGCGGTAAGACCAGGCAGGTGGAAAAAAACACACGTGTCAAGGCCAGGGTCAAGGCGCAGGCACTCAAAGAGATTATCCGTGCCAGGGACGATGTGTTCATCATGGGACACAAAATGGGAGATCCCGACAGCTTCGGCGCTGCCGTCGGTATTTACAGAATCGCCAGAACACTGGGAAAAAAGGCCTATATTGTTATCAATGAGCGCACAGTCTCCCTTCTTCAGGTTTTGAGACTGTTTGATGGTAATCCGGAATATGAAAAGGACTTTATCGTGACCAGCACCGAGGCGATCGAACTGGTATCGGAAAATTCCTGCGTCGTGGTCGTCGACGTCAATACCCCTGCCAGGACAGAGTGTCCGGAACTTCTGGTCCGCTGTAAGTCGACAGTGGTTCTGGACCATCACCGCGCAGGAAAAGACGTGATCGAGGGCGCCACCCTGTCCTATGTGGAAGGCTATGCGTCCTCAGCCTGCGAGATGGTGGCGGAGATCGTGCAGTACACAGGAGAGAACATCCGCCTCCGCCCTGAAGAGGCGGACGCCATCTACGGCGGAATCGTTGTGGACACCGACAACTTTGTCAAAAATGCCGGTGTGCGCACTTTTGAGGCGGCAGCATTCCTGAGAAGGAGCGGGGCTGATGTTGTCAGGGTCAGAAAGCTTTTCCGTGAAGAGGCAGTGGACTACAAAGCCCGCGCGGACGCGGTCTCCCAGGCGGAAATCTACAGAGATGTCTTTGCCATCTCGGTCTGCGGCGGAGAAGGACTGCGCAGTCCTACAATAGTCGGCGCGCAGGCGGCCAACGAACTTTTAAATATAGACAGGGTCAAAGCCAGCTTTGTCATAACGCAATACAACAATCTCCTGTTTGTCAGTGCACGTTCCATAGACGAAGTCAATGTCCAGCTGGTCATGGAACATATGGGCGGCGGCGGACATATCAATATGGCCGGCTGCCAGCTGTCTGATACAACGATTGAAGAGGCGATCGCCAGGGTCAAGGAAGTCATAGACCAGATGATCGAAGACGGCGAGATTGAAATCTGACGATACAGTCAAAAACAGAAGGAGGAATACATGAAGGTTATACTTTTACAGGATGTCAAATCTCTCGGTAAAGAGGGCGATGTAGTCAATGTCAGTGACGGATATGCCAGAAACTTTGTCATTCCCAAAAAACTGGGCGTCGAAGCAAACGAAAAGAACAAAAACGACCTCAAGCTCAAGAAGCTGCGCCAGGAGAAAGAGGCGGCCGCAAAGCTTGCGGACGCGCAGAAGCTGGCAGAAGCACTCGGCAAGGTCACCGTGGTAGTCAAGATGAAGGCAGGTGAAAACGGCCGTGTCTTCGGTTCTGTCAGTGCCAAAGAAATCTCCCAGGAGGCCAAAAAGCAGCACAATCTTGATCTGGACAAGAAAAAGATCCAGCTTCAGGAGCCGATCAAATCCTTTGGCAGCTTTGAGATTCCGATCCGTCTGCACCCTCAGGTGACCGGCAAATTCATGCTGAAGGTCGTAGAGGCCTGATCATAGATCATATGGAGGCCTGATATAATATGGCACAGGAAGACCTGGTCGGCAGAGTCATGCCGCACAGCCTGGAAGCGGAGCGCTCTGTTCTGGGTTCCATGCTGATAGATCCGGACGCGGTTGAAATCGCTTCGGAGATCGTGAAAGAAGAAGATTTTTATGCCAGACAGAACGGTATTCTGTACCGGACTATGCTGGAAATGAGCAGGAAGGGGGTCGCGATCGACCCCGTCACCCTGCAGGCAAAACTGCGTGAAAAGAATCTGCCTCCCGAACTGTATTCGGATGAGCTGATCCGTGAACTGATCGCGATGGTTCCTTCCTCCGCGAATATCAAATCCTACGCGAACATTGTGGCTGAAAAATCATTGCTGAGGAGCATGATCCGGGCTAATGAGGAAATAGCCGGCAGCTGTTACGCGGAGCAGGAGGAGATGGAGGCCCTGCTTGACAAGGCAGAGAGAAGGATTTTTGAGATTTCCCAGAGGCGCACCGCCTCCAATTTTGTTCCCATCAGGCAGATCGTCCTCAATGCTATGGACAGGATCGACCAGGCTTCCAGGATCAAGGGAAATGTCACCGGCCTTTCCACCGGCTTCACAGATCTGGACAGCAGGACCGCAGGACTGCAGCCGGCGGATTTTATCCTGATCGCGGCGCGTCCCTCCATGGGAAAAACAGCGCTGGTCCTCAATATTGCCGAGTACCTGACACTGCGTGAAGACCGCTGTGTCGCGGTATTTTCTCTCGAAATGTCCCGGGAGCAGCTTGTCAACAGAATGTTTGCCATGCAGTCGCATGTCGAAGCACAGAAGATACGGACAGGAGATCTGACCGAGACGGAGTGGGCTGAGGTCATAGACAGCGCGCAGAAGATCGGGGAGAGCCGCCTGATCATCGATGACACCCCTGCGATCACAGTTGCCGAGATGCGCTCCAAATGCCGCAAGTACAAGATCGAATTCGGGCTGGATATCGTTATCATCGACTATCTTCAGCTGATGAGCGGGGCCGGCGGCAGAAACGATTCGCGCCAGCAGGAAATCTCGGATATTTCGCGCTCCCTCAAGGCTCTTGCAAGGGAACTGAACGTGCCTGTCGTGGCCCTTTCCCAGCTTTCGCGCGCGGTGGAGTCCAGGCCCAATCACCGGCCAATGCTCTCGGACCTGCGAGAGTCCGGAGCTATTGAGCAGGATGCGGACCTTGTCATGTTTATCTACCGCGATGACTATTACAATGAGGATTCCGAGAAAAAGGGAATTGCCGAGATCATTATAGCCAAACAGAGGAACGGACCGATCGGAACGGTGGAGCTCAGCTGGCAGCCTCAGCTGACCAAATTTGCAAATCTGGCCAAATAAAGCGACAGTCTGAAGGGACAAGAGCCTGAAAGAACAACAGATTGAAAAACGTGCTCCGGCATGCCGGGGAAGACTAAAAGAATAATAAAATGATATGCTTTGCTGTCCTGATCAATACATATGAAGGAAGGCGAACTAAGGAGGGAATTACTGAACATGGAACACTATTTTAATCCCGGGGTCGAATGTGCGTCTCGAGAGCAGATCACAAAGTGGCAGGACGAGCGTCTGGCGGCAACTGTTAAACGAGTGTATGAAAACGTGCCGTATTATAAGAACAAAATGGACGCCGCGGGCGTAAAACCGGACGACATTCAGGGCATCAGGGACCTTCACAAACTTCCTTTTCTGAGCAAGGATGACCTGAGGGAAGAGTATCCCTACGGTCTGCTCGCCACTCCTTTGTCGGACTGTGTCCGCATTCATTCCACCAGCGGAACGACGGGAAAAAGAGTTGTGGCATTTTATACGCAGAATGACATAGATCTTTGGGAAGAGTGCTGCGCCCGCGCCATTACAGCCGCCGGAGGAACCAGGGATGATGTCGTACAGGTCTGCTACGGATACGGCCTGTTTACGGGCGGTGCCGGCCTCCATGGCGGCTCACACAAAGTGGGATCTCTGACACTCCCCATGTCCTCGGGAAATACGGACCGGCAGATCCAGTTTATGACGGATCTGGGAGCCACGATCATCTGCTGTACTCCTTCATATGCCGCCTACCTGGCCGAGTGCGTAAACGAACGGGGACTGCGTGACAAGATCAACCTGAAATCCGGCATTTTCGGCGCTGAGGCCTGGACAGAAGAGATGCGCAGGGACATCGAGGATAAGCTCGGACTCAAAGCCTTCGATATCTACGGGCTGACGGAAATCTCCGGCCCAGGTGTCGCCTTTGAGTGCTCTCAGAATGACGGTATGCACATCAACGAGGATCACTTCATCGCTGAGATCATCAATCCGGAGACCGGAGAAGTCCTGCCCTACGGAGAGAAGGGTGAGCTGGTCTTTACAAGCATTACAAAAGAGGCTTTCCCCCTGCTCCGCTACCGTACCAAAGATATCTGTGTGCTCAATCCGGAACCCTGCAAGTGCGGCAGGACCCACATCAGAATGGCCAAGCCTATGGGCCGCAGCGATGATATGCTGATTGTCAAGGGCGTCAATGTATTCCCGAGCCAGATTGAAACTGTCCTGATGAAGAACGGTTATCCGGCTAATTATCAGATACTTGTGACGAGAGAGAAACACAGTGACCGCATCGAGGTTCAGGTCGAGATGACCCCCGAGATGTTCTCCGACTCACTCAAGGACATCACCAAGCGTGAGAAACTGCTTGTCAATGACCTCAAGGCCATGCTGGGCATTTATTGCGTCGTGAAACTGGTCGCGCCCAAGTCCATCGTCAGGAGCGAAGGAAAGGCAAAGCGAGTGATCGATATGAGAAATCTTTATAACAGCGGCACATCGGAAAAGGATAAGTGATTTTGAAAGGAGGAAGGGATTATGACAGTAAAACAGATTTCGGCTTTTCTTGAAAACAAACCGGGGTCACTTGCGTCTTTTACTACGATTCTGCAGAACAGCGGAATCGATCTGCGGGCGCTTTCTCTGGCAGAGACTGAGGATTTCGGTATTGTCAGAATCATTGTGAACGACCCTGAGAAGGCCATCCTGATCCTGAAACAGGAAGGGTATGTGTGCTCTGTGACCCGGGTCCTTGCGGTCGTATTTGAAGATAAGCCCGGAGCCCTGGTCAATGTACTCAACCTGCTGGGAGGCAACGACATCAACCTTGAGTATTCATATGCTTTCCTCGCCAAAAAAGAGAACTGTGCGTGTATGATATTCCGGGTCGCGGATAACGAAGCAGCGATCAAGGTATTGATTGAAAACGGCATGAAGCCTCTCTGCCAGGAAGATCTGGAGAGCATGTTCAGCTAAAAAAATGTTTCCGGACTCCCACAATACGGTCAATTAAAAACTGCAGGCAATTAAAAAACTGCGGGCAGTAAAAAATACCGCCGAAGGCAGATCTGCCATCGGCGGTATTTCTTTTGTTGCTTTTAATTACCCGCCCGTATGCGGGGTTATATCCCTCAGTCGGAGACGGGTATTATAAAATTACGCGATTAAACGTAAGAATGCCGATCAAAAATCAGATCGATCAACCCTCGCTGATCGCGCCGACAGGACATGTGCTCTCGCAAGCGCCGCAGTCGATGCAAGCATCGGCGTCGATCTCGTACTGAGAATCGCCCTGAGCGATAGCTTCAACGGGGCAGGAAGCAGCACAGGTGCCGCAGCTGATGCAGGAATCATTAATAACACGTGCCATGGTATTGTCTCCTTTCAAAAATAACTAAAGTAGAAAAATTAGTTTGAGTTAGAAAAGACTAAACGCCCTTATCCTAATACAAGCCACAGACTGCATTGAAATGCAGATCTGTGGCTTGTAGACATATGATAGCGCCAATTTGATTTTACGTCAAGATAGTTTTTTCACAATCCGTCCGAATGGATTCAAAGTTGCTGCACAATAAACCTGCCTCGGAAAGACCTGTAAAATACTGTCGTTGTCATCCGGCAAAAATCTCCGGCGGTAAGGACCTCCCGGATCAGGAGGCGGACTTGCCGTACGGCCTGACCGGATCAAGACGTTGTGTCAGGTAAGCGTCTGAGGGCTGATTAAGCCTCGTTGTACAGAGCGCCGAGCTTGCTCAGGTACTCATAGTGAGCCTTTGCGTTAGCTTCGTTCTCAGCATACATCTTGGCAGCGTTTGCAGGGTTGGCTTTCTTCAGGGACATGTAACGGACTTCGCCGTTCAGGAACTCCTGATAATCGCCGGTGCCGGCCTTGCTGTCAAGGCTGAACTTCTTAGCGCCGCCTGCAGGGTTGAAGCGGAACAGGTTCCAGTAACCGGTTGTAACAGCCAGTTTCTCTTCATCCTGAACCTTAGCCATGCCCTTCTTGATACCATGGTTGATGCAAGGTGCGTATGCGATGATGAGGGAAGGTCCGGGATATGCCTCAGCCTCAGCGATCGCCTTGATGCACTGATTTCTGTCAGCGCCCATGGAGATCTGTGCGACATAGACATAGCCATAGCTCATTGCCATTGCAGCCAGGTCTTTCTGTTTGACTTCCTTACCGCCTGCAGCGAACTGAGCGACTGCGCCGACAGGAGTAGCCTTGGAGGACTGACCGCCGGTGTTGGAGTAAACCTCAGTGTTGAAGCAGAATACGTTGATGTCCTTGCCGGAAGCGAGGATGTGGTCGACACCGCCGTAGCCGATATCGAATGCCCAGCCGTCACCACCGAAGACCCACTGGGACTTCTTGGCCAGGAACTGCTTCTGCTCTACGATTTCCTTGGCAGCGTCGGAGCCGTCTGCCTCGAGAGCAGCGACCAGAGCGTCTGTTGCAGCGCCGTTCTCAGCGCCGATGGAGAAGGTCTCGATCCACTTGGCAGCAGCTGCCTTGACAGCATCGCCTGCGGTCTCGGCAATAGCTTCGACCTTGGATTTCAGGTTGTCGCGGAGAGCCTGGTTTGCAAGGAGCATACCATAACCGAACTCAGCGGCATCTTCGAACAGGGAGTTGGACCATGCAGGACCATTTCCGTTCTCATCCACGGTGTAAGGAGTGGAAGGAGAGGAGTTGCCCCAGATGGAGGAGCAGCCTGTTGCGTTTGCAATGTACATTCTGTCACCGAACAGCTGTGTGATGAGCTTCGCATAAGGAGTCTCACCGCAGCCTGCGCAGGCGCCGGAGAACTCAAGCAGGGGCTGCTTGAACTGGGAACCCTTGACAGTGGTCTCTTTGAACTTCGCAACGACGTCCTTCTTGACCGGGAACTTGACAGCGACGTTGAAAGCTTCCTGCTCGTTGGGCTGTGCCATGCCCTCTTCCAGACGGGTCATGTTCAGAGCCTTCTCGCCCTTCTTGCCAGGGCAGACATTTGCGCAGCTTCCGCAGCCTGTGCAGTCGAGAGAGGAAACAACGATCGCGAACTTGTATCCGGGCATGCCCATAAGGTCGAGGGTTACAGTGCCGGCGGGAAGCTTGGCAGCCTCTTCCTCGGTCAGAGCCATAGGACGGATTGCAGCGTGAGGGCATACATAAGAGCAGAACGTACACTGGATGCAGTTGTCGCTTGCCCATACGGGAACGTTGACTGCGATACCGCGCTTCTCATATGCAGCTGCGCCGGAAGGAGTAGATCCTTCATAGTATGTGGAAACAACAGATACAGGAATCTTGTTACCTTCCTGACCGTTGACCTTGGACTGGATGTTGTTGACGAAATCAACGACGTCCTGACGATCGCCGGAAGCAACGGAGATGTCATACTCTTCGCCCTCTGCCTGGCCCCAGCTGTCGGGAACATCTACCTTGACGACGTTCTGAGCGCCGGCATCGATAGCCTTCCAGTTCTTCTCGACAACGTCCTGACCCTTGCGGCCGTAAGTCTTCTGAGCAGCTTCCTTCATGAACTTGATGGCATCTTCCTCAGGGATGATGTTGGCGAGTTTGAAGAATGCGGACTGCAGGATGGTGTTGATCCTTGTCGGGCCCATGCCGGTCTCGATACCGATCTTGACACCGTCGATGGTGTAGAACTGAATGTTGTGGTCGTGGATGAAGCGCTTGACC
>JBGUNJ010000141.1:0-21910 GCA_045117315.1 Lachnospiraceae bacterium
CTGCGGTGACAACGTAACAGCCGGCGAGACCGAGATGCAGCACGTCGCTGACCTTCTGGGCGGCAAGGGCAACATCGCGATCCTGACTGGCCCCTCCGGCGACTCCGGCGGTCTGCAGAGACTGGAAGGCTACAAGAATATCCTGAAGAACTATCCCGACATGGTTCAGGTTGTCGAGCCCGCTGACTGCCAGTGGGATACAGCAGCTGCACAGGGCACTGTCGAGAGCTGGCTCTCCGCTTATGACCTCAACGCGATCATCTGCGAGAACGACGGCATGGCAGTCGGCGCAGGCAACGCTGCAGGCGCAGACAGCGGCATCATCATCACCGGTGTTGACGGCACCCCCGACGGCTTCGAGGCCATCAAGGACGGCAGAATCACCGGCACAGTCTCTCAGGACGGCGGCGCTATGGCAGCCAACGGCATCGAAGCAGCCTGCAAGCTGATCGACGGCGAGACCCTCGAGAGCAACACCATCATCACAACCAACATCTGGATCGATAAAGAGAACGTAGCAGATTACGAATAATCTCTGCAGCGACCCGATAATTCTCATTGTATTCCCTGAGGGATCCGGGACAGGTCCGAAACCATCCGGCACCTTCCCGATCCCGGGTATCAAAAAACATCAGAAAAATTGCTGTCACAGCACAAACAGTGCCATGGCAGCAATTTTTTCATCACCGTGCGCTGTGCGCACCTGCGTGGGCGCGCACAAAACCTGTGAAGAATAGACTTATTCTCCAAAAATACTATGACATCAAAAAACACTGAAACGACAAAGGCAGATCAGGATCTGACTGCTTCAAATCCCGCAGCAAAGGCGGAGCATAGTATGGCTGCCGCACCCCCCGTGGCAAAGGCGGAGTATAGTACGGCTGCCGCAAATCCCATCACGGAAGGAGTCATCTGGCAGCAGATACTCTTTTTCTTTTTTCCGCTGCTGCTGAGTTCTTTTTTCCAGCAGCTCTACAACACGGCCGATGCCCTGATCGTCGGCCGGACAGCCGGAAAAGAAGCCCTCTCCGCAGTGGGTGGTTCATCGGGATCTGTCCTGATCATTTTTATCATGTTTTATGTGGGGTTCGCCGGGGGTGCGTCTGTTCCGGCAGCCCGGTTTTTTGGTGCCAAAAATACGAAAGACCTTCAGGAGACGATCCGTCTGTCCCTGCTGATCTCTTCGGTTCTGGGGATTGCCGGGACCGTCATCTGTTTCGGGGGAGCCCGGGCCATCCTGACCGCCATGCACACACCGGCGGACATTCTGGACCTGTCTGTGTCCTATCTGAGGATCGTCGCCCCGGGTTTGATTCCCAACGCGCTCTACAACATGGAGGCGGCCGCGCTCCGCGCCATGGGGGATTCCCGCCAGCCTCTGGCCGTCCTGATTTTCACCTGCCTCACCAACATAGGGCTCGACCTGCTGCTTGTGGCGGTCCTGGGCCTGGGAGCAGTCGGAGCAGGAATCGCGACCGCGGTCTGCCACCTTCTCAGTGCCCTGCTGGCACTGGCTTTCCTGCGGAAAAAATTATCGGTTCTTTCCCCTGACATTTCTTCGGATGTCTCCCGGAAAACATCTTCGGGTGTCTCCAAGGATATTTCCGGGAAAAATTCCTCATCCGGAAGACGGAAAAAGCGGCTCTCCCAGCGTCTCCGCACTCCGGACTCTCTGGCGCGGCTCATTCTGCAGATGGGACTGCCCCTTGGCTTCGCTGAGGTCATGTACACTTTCGCCAACGTCATCCTGATGTCCGTGGTCAACGGTTTCGGGACCGATACAGTCGCCGCCTATGCCGCTTACGGAAAAATAGACGCGATTTTCTGGATGGTAGTCGGTTCCTTCGGCATTTCCATCACCACTTTTGTCGGCCAGAACATAGGAGCAGGCCGCTGGGACCGGGTCATGCAGAGTATACGGGAAAGCACGATCATGATGTTTATCGTGCTGGGAGCTGTCATAGCGGTTCTTTATGCCTTCGCCTTCCCTCTCCAGAATCTCTTCTGCACAGACCCTGATGTCGTCGCGATCGGGACGGACATGATGCACTTTCTGATGCCGTTTTATTTTTTCTATATTCCTATCGAAATACTATTCAGCGCTCTCCGCGGCATGGGCGATTCCATCATTCCGACCCTGATCACCTTTTTCGGTGTCTGTGTCCTGCGGTCTGTCTGGGGTCTGTTCATAGTACCTCTGCATCACACAGTCTACATGGTCCTTCTGGGATTTCCCGTCACATGGGTCGTCAGCACAGCCGCCTTCATCATTTATTTCCGCATATACATGCGGAAGCGGCATCCGGAGGCGGCAGGGCGCTGAAACTTCATCAGTCTCCCCGAAGGGTTTTGTGCTTACTGATATATGCTCCCAGCCAGCCGTGCTGCCGGTAGTATTTTCTCACGCTGGCTGCCGCAGCCGTGGAATCAGTATACTCAATTCCTCTGACAAAGATTCCTTTCTTTTTGCACCAGTTGAGATAGTCAGTCCTGTATTTTGTCTCCCCGGAAGACTGCTTTTTATTGTTCATATACAGCACGCCCTCCTGGTTGACCACTTTTATAACCCCGGGGCAGTCATTGACGAACTTCTTCACGAAGTTGTCTCCTCCGTTGGGCATCACGACCAGTCCCACCTCGTCTTCTATTGTTTTGACTGCTTTTTTGAGGACGTTATAGACCCTGCGTGCAGACGGCGGGCTGCAGAGCAGATCGGGATCATCCTCGTCAAATACTGCCTTCACCATGTAATAGATATCTGTATTGTCAAGATAGACACCTACAGCTCCGGCCTTCTTCATCTTCCTGGCTTCATGGATCAGATGTGAGTACCAGCCTTTCCCGGTCACGTCTACCCAATACTCACCGTCCCAGCCATCATATTCCTCTATCCGCAGATGTTTGAATTGGGAAAAATACGATCTGGTACGTTCCAGGGCGCCGGCGTTCAGATAGCCATAGATCTGTACACCCCTCTTTGCGGCTTCCTTAATCTTACTTTGACTCACTCCATCCATATCTATGACAGCCAGGTCATTCCTTTTGCTGTTTTTCAGTGTCCGGAGTACGTATGGCTGTTCGAAACAGTAACGGACCTTTTTCTCCGAAGAGGCGGTATAGGAAATCCCCCGGTATCCCATGACAGTTTTCGGGAGGGTACTGGTGCCTGTCGAAGCTTTCGCGATGATCTTGTACAAATACTTTCTGCCGTTGCAGTTCGCCGCAGTGTCCGTATAGGATGTCGTGCTCCCTCCGTTTATTGTTCTGATCTTTTTCCCGTTGCGATAAAGAATGTAGCCTGTCGCGCCGGCCACTTTCGTCCAGGTCAGCCTGAATCCTCTTGTCTGATTTTTTATACGAAAGCTCCTTGGAGCTCCGGGCACGATCCGGATGCTGATCGTCTTTTTTCCTGCCTTATAATTCCGGGTGGCGCCGGTGGAAATCGTGATCCTGACTGTCCCGACCTTCCTGGCCGTCACTCTCCCGTTTGAAGCGGCTTCCGCGAGTCCTGAATCCAATGATTTGAAATAATATTTCTTTGTTTCTCTCGCGCCTCCTGGTTTCAGCCTTGTTTTTCTGCCGACAGCAAGTTTGGCGGGAGCTCTGACCGTCATCTTCTGAGATGCTTTATTGATGCGGAAGTATTTTATCACGCTCCCTGAATATTTTCCTCTGCCGACCAGTTTTACAATCGCTCTTCCGGCATTCACATTGCGGCCGTATCTCACAACATAATCCGCGCCCTGTCGCAGTTTTATTCTTCCGTCTCTCACAGTGACGGAAGGCTTGCACGGTTTTCCGGTATAGACATATTTGCTCCTGGAAAGATAAACGGCCACCCTGGAAAATTTTTTGACCGCCTGAATCGAAAGCGCATTGCCTGTGATCTCCTTCCCTTCTTCCGCCGATGCAGTTTTTATCCCTGCATCTGCCTCTGTCGCGGTGGCGGCAGCATTGGCGGCAGACTCGCTGACGGTCTCTTCTCCTTTTTCTCCGCTATCAGATAGTTCCGTCTCCGCGGCATATTCCGCTGCTCCGGAAGTCGCTCCTTCTGTCGGGGTCTCTGTTCCCACGGGGATCTCCGTCTCCGCGGCATATTCCGCTGCTCCGGAAGTCGCTCCTTCTGACGGGGTCTCTATTCCCGCCTCTGCTCCGGTTCTGCCGTTCTCCACGCTGTCCCAGTCCGCATGCCGAGTCATATTTCCCTCTGTCCGTATACCTTCCTGCGGAATTACCCGGCTGCCGTCCCGGGCAGTTTCCTCCTGCCCGTTATCCGGAACCGAAGCAGGTGCCGGTAACACCGAGTTCAAAGTAAATCCTGTGACCATTAACAAAACAATCAGCAGGGAAGCGATTCTGATTACAGCAATATTTCTGTTTGATCTTTTATGCCTGTTCATTCTTTTCTTGCTGCTCAATTCTTTTTTGCTCTCCAGTCTTATTTGCTGTTCAGTCTTTTTTTGCTGTTCAGTCTTTTTTTGCTTTTCTGTCTTTTTGCTGTTCAGTATTCTCTTTACTATTCTGCCTTCTTTTTACTATTCTACCTTCTCTTTACTATTCTGCCTTCTCTTTACTATTCTACCTTCTTTTTATTGTTCAGTCTTATTTTTTGCTTTTCTATCTCTTTTCTTTTTTCCGGTATTTTTTCTATCCGTTCATATTACCCGGGGACGGCTTCATGGTCCGTGGCTTCGCGTGGCCATGTCATAAAACAAGACAGGAGAATTTCTCCTGTCCTGCTTTTATTTTGTGGTTACAGTCCAGACCCTGCTGAAAACAATGCGCCTTTTGTACATCGCTGTTTCGTCGGGACGCTCTCTGTAATCAATCACCCATCAGGTTTTTGTGTTTACTGATATAAACTTCGGGCCAGCCCTGCTGTGCATAATAGTCTAAAACTTCCCTGGCACCGGCCGTGGTGTTGATATATTCAATTCCCCTGACATATATTCCCTGATTCATGCACCAGTTGAGGTAATTAGTCAGGTACTTGCAGTCGGATGACGACATCCTGCTGTTGCCGTCGTAGAGAACGCTCTCCGCGATGACTTCTTTCAGAACTTTGGGATTCTCAGCCACAAAACGTCTTACGAAAGTGTCCCCTCCGTTGGGCATTACCCGGATTCCGACTTCGCTCTGAATGGCTTTTACCGCATCGGCAAGTGCTTTGTAGACGTTTCCGGCAGACGGCGCCGTGCGGATCATTTTTGTTCCGTCATGTTTAAAGCCGCTCTCCACCATATAGAGAATATCCGTGTTGTCAAAATAGATTCCTGTAGCCCCGGTCGCCTTGATCTTTTTCGCCTCCGAGATCAGATGGCTCTTCCAGGAAGCGGCCGTGACATTGACCCAGTATTCGCCGTCCCAGCCGTCATACTCGGCAAGTATGAGGTGCTTGTAGGTCGAAAAGTAGGATCTCTCCGATTCCAGCGCGCCGGCGTTGAGATAGCCGTAGACTTTGACCCCTCTGGAAACGGCCGCTTTGATCACGCTCGTACTCACTCCGTCCGTGTCAATGACAGCGAGCTGATTTTTGGAGCATTTGTTCAGTGTGCTCGCCACATATTTTGTTTCAAAACAGACTCTGAAGCCGGTCGAGCCAGAGGATGAGGAAGGAGCTGCTGACGAACCTGAAGACGTTCCCGAAGAACCTGTGGATGTCCCCGCCGAAGAGCTTGTCGACGAACTGGCAGATGCTCCTGACCGGGTGATCTTGACGGTTCTGGAAAGAGTACTGTTTCCTGTTGAAGCCTTTGCCACCAGTTTGTATGTGTATCTTCTGCCGTTCTTGTTCGCACCTTTATCCAGATAAGTAACAGTGGTTCCTTTGGTGATCGTCTTGATTAATTTCCCGTCCCTGTAAATGATATATCCGGTTGCTCCGGTGACTCTAGTCCATGTCAGCCTAACCCCGGTCTTCTGGTTGACGGCTGTCAGCCTGTTTGTCACCCCGGGTACGACCTTAATTGTGATATACCGGGACCCCGCTTTGTAATTCGCTGTCTGGGGAGTGGAAACCCTGATCTTGACAGTGCCGACTTTTTTCGCTGTTACTTTTCCGGCCGAAGTGACTGTGGCAATTTTTGTATCTGACGATTTAAATGTGTATTTTTTTGTTTCCCTGGCTCCGCCCGCCGTGACCACGGTGGTCCTTGCGACGGCCAGCCTTGACGCGCCTGCCTTCAATGTCAGATTCTGGGCAGCCCTGGTGATCTTGAAGCTCTTGCGGACCCTGCCCTCGTATTTTCCCTTTCCTGTGATCGTCACATAGGCTGTTCCGACATTGATATTGCGGCTGTAAGCGACTGTATAATCTGTCCCCTTTGTCAGTTTTTTGTCATCGTAGGTCACAGTGACACCGGGGCATATATTCTTTCCGGTATAAACATAGCTTGTTTTGGAAAGCCTGACCTCTCCGTCCTCCAGGTCACGCACCCACAGGGCATAGAGAGTCACATTGCTCTTCACAGTATATCTGTGTGAAGTGAGGGGAGTCCCGTTCCTCTGCAGGCTCCAGCCCTTGAATTCCGCGTCCCCGTCGTAGTCGGGCTCATAATCATCAAGATCAATGGTCTTTCCGTTTCGAATAACCTCACTCCACACAGAGGTGCGGCTCCTGTTCTCTCTGTAATATCCTCCGTTGGCATCGAATCTGACCGTCCTGTACACTTGCCAGAGGGCATACAGCGTCGTATTCTTTTCTACCCGGATATATTCATCCAGAAGGGTGTCCTTGTCATTTCTCACAGTGGTCCACCCGAGAAAACGACAGTTACTCCTTTCCGGCTCATCAATATCATCAAACCATATTCTCCTGCCCTGGCGGATTTTCTCTTTCAGGGTACTTCCGCTCTCATCAAATGTACCTCCGTTCGCGTCGAATGTGACAGTATATTCCTCTGAGCTGCCTGATCCGTAAGCGTCCTCGCTGGTTTCTTCCTGTCCGCCTTCTTCGGATGTTACGCCTTCACTGACCTGGTCAGCATTCAGACCCTGAACGGTATCCACACTTTGATCGGCATCCGTATCGGAGCCTTCTTCCGGCACTTGTGTGCCATCTTCCGTTCCGGGCTCTGTATCATCAGGGGTGTCCGCTTCTGTCTGATTCTGAAGATCTTCATCCGTTTCAATACCCTGGTCACCTGTCTGTAGGTCTTCCTGGCCGGGTATCTGATTCTCCTGATCCTCCGGAACCTGTCCCTCGATTTCTCCGGACTGGTCTTCTTCAGGAGCCGTCCATGCATCTTCATCCCCGGGTATCTGCTCCTGATCCTCCGGAATCTGCTCGCCGATCTCTCCTGCATTTTCCTGAGTTCCTTCAGGGACTGTCCAGACATCTTCGTCTACAGGCACCTGGTCCTGGTCTTCCGGAGCCTGCTCACCGGTTTCTCCGGCACTTTCCTGGTCTTCCGGAATTTCACTGGTCTCAGCCTGGCCGGAATCCCATACAGCATAAACCGTGATATCATTCTGCGCAGCAAATCCCTCTTCCGGAATCAGTTCACTTCTGTCCTCCAGAAGGCTCCACCCCAGGAAAAGAGCATCGCTGTCTGTCACAGGAACGGGAAGGGGATTCAAAAGATCGGAAACGATCTGACCTTCAGCCGCGGAAAAGACAATCGTCTGATTGTAATCCCCGTTTTCATCGATAAAATACCCTTCCGGCCCCGCATCCAGGGTAATGGCGCAAAAGGTCTGAGTGTCAGAAAGCACCCCTTCTTCCGAAAAGGCCTCCTCTTCCGCCGAAATGAAGCCTGCGGCATTGTCTCCGGGGACGAAAATATCCGTTTCTGCTCCCGTCTCTGTTCCCGTGTCTGCAGGCTGGTCAGCCTCACCCGGTACCTGAGCTGCAAATGCGGAAACAGATATCATTCCCAAAATTAAAGACAGCGTCAGGATCAATGATAAAGTCCTCCACGCCGTCTTTCTTTTTGCTCTTCCAAAAATGGTTCTCATCTCTTCTCCCCCTGTGTGAAAACGGTAAAATAGTATACCCTTGAAAATCCGTTCACCATTATTCGCAAAGCAAGGAGCAGATATTGCGATGTTCCGATCTCCAGACTTGCCGGTAATCCGGCAGTGCGCTCTGACCTCCGATACGGTATCCACCGCTGTATGATGCTGCTTTCTATGATTTGCAGGCCCCGTCCTCTTCCCTGATGTCTGCAGGGATGGTCTTCTGCCCTCCGCATATCAAATAATCAGACAGCAGAGTGAAAGCAATGGATATTTTATCATAATTTCCACCTTTTCTGAACAGTATCTGACTGATTTTTTGCAATTTTCTGCTGATTTTCTGTTAATTTCTTGCTCTTTCTTTGTTTTTCCTTCCCGTTTTTCCTGTTATCCGCCATTTTGTCACGATTTTTTTCAATTGATTTTGTACTGTTTCTGTACTGTTTTTCATTATTTCCTAAACAGACAATCCGGTTCTTGTCCTGACTTGCGGGCCTGGTCCCGCGTTCACTGACATGTATGAAAACAGCGGGCATTGCTTCGCGCTTTGACGCTCCCGCAATGCCCGCTGTTTATTCAGGCTTTCGTGTAAGAATCAGTAAAGAATCTGCAGTTATGATTCTCTGAGCAGCATGACCGAGGAGGGATTTACCGTCAGAGCCCCCAGAATCCTGTCCGAAAAATCATGACTGTGCATGTCTTTCGGGACTTTCCACCAGATCTTCTGTTCCAGAACGACATACCATTCAAATGGCAGTTCTGTCAGAGTCGGATTCCGCATGGGAATTATATTCTTCCCGCTGGCAATACTTCCCGGGCCATGTTCCCAGGCAGCTTGAGGCTCTTTCCCGGCAGTATCCGTCATTGCAGCGATCTCAGATTCCCCAGGGTAGACAGGAGTGAAATCGTGAGCCCTTATTCCTGCATGCGTGATTTCAGGAGTGACCTCGCCTTCTGTCGTCAGTTCAAGATTTCCCCAGTCTAAGGCACAGATCCTGTGGCTGCCAAGACGCCGGATTCGCGAAATGTTTTTACAGCCTGTCAGTCGTGCCGCTTCTACTGTCTGAGGATGTTCAAACACATCCCTTGTCTCGCCGGACGCTATAATGCGCCCGTCGCTCATAAGGAGCAGGTAGTCGCAGAGCTGGTATGCCTCATCGCGGTCATGAGTGACCAGGACAGATACCCCCTCATAATCCCGCAGCACCTGTGCCATCTCCAGGCGCAGCCGCTCCTTCAGGTAATGATCCATGGCGGAAAAGGGCTCGTCCAGCAGAAGGACCCTGGGGCGGTAAGCCATTATGCGGGCCAGCGCGACACGCTGCTGCTGGCCGCCGGAAAGTTCCCCCGGACGGCGCTTTTCCAGCCCTTCAATCTGAAACGCCCGCATCATCTCCCGGGCGCGGGCCTGTTTCTCCTGTTTCGTCCCGGCCACACCTGCCATAATGTTCTGCTCGACAGTCATTGTCGGAAACAGGGCATAATTCTGAAAAAGGTATCCCACCCTGCGCTCCTGCGGCCTGAGATTCACCTTTTTTTCAGAATCGAACAGCACTTTTTCTCCGACGCTGATCACCCCGCGGTCCGGTTTTTCGATGCCGGCTATGCTGCGGAGTGTCATGCTCTTTCCGCAGCCGGAAGCCCCCAGGATCCCGATCCTCGGAGCTTGTCCCTCGTAATTGACCCGGAGATGAAATCCATCCAGTCTTTTTTCAAAATCCAGTTTAAGCAGCATAAAAGCACCTTTTGGCCAAAGAAGATACAGATGGCATTACTAAAGCGATTTGGAATGGGATTTTCGCAAGTTACTGTCACGCCCTCGAAAGGGCCTGAACTGAAATTACAGACACAGTGGACACAGATATTGGCATCTACCAGCGTTTTACCGACTTCATCGCCTTCCCGGAGATGATGTTCATGAGGAAAATAATGATAAAGGCGATCAAGACCACGATGGCTGTCCAGACGCCGGCAGTCAGGTAGTCGCCGTCCTGAATGACCATGGCGATCCGCTGGGAAACAGTCGCCGTCTTGCCGGGTATGTTTCCCGCCAGCATACTGGTCGCGCCGTATTCACCCAGGGCTCTGGCAAAGGTCAGGATCGTACCAGCCGCGATCCCGGGTCCCGCAGTCGGCATGACAACAGTCCAGAAGATCCTGATGTCCGACATGCCCAGCGTCCGTCCGGCGTAGACCAGGTTCACGTCGATCTGTTCAAATGCGGCCCTCGCGTTCCGGTACATCAGCGGAAAAGCGATCACCGTTGCCGCCACTATGCAGCCCAGCCAGGATTGAACGACTTTGATCCCGAACTCTTCATACAGCAGTATTCCCAGAGGTCTCCTTCTGCTGAAGAGAAGAAGCAGGAAAAAACCCGCGACTGTAGGCGGAAGCACCATGGGTAATGTCAGCAGTCCGTCCACTATTGCCTTGACTCTGTTGGATGCTTTCACTACCTTCCTGGCAGCGAATATTCCCAGAAAAAAGGAAATGAATGTCGCGACGATTCCCGTCTTCAGGGAAATGAAAAGCGGACTCCAGTCCAGCTTTTCAAGTATGGCAATAATTTCCTGCATACGGTCCTCCTTACGGCGTATATCCCTGCTCTCCCTGATGCCGGGAGTTCCTGCCCTGAAAAGAGCTTTCTCTGCGTAAACTTTCTCTGCACTTTTTTACTTCTGCTCTGCAGGTTCCAGATTGGTGTCGAAAAGATATTTGTCAAAAATGTCCTTTGCGTCGTCCGAAGTGATGAAGGAGACGAAATCCGCTGCCGCTGCCGCCTCTTCGGGGGAAGCCTCATCATTGGCAACCTGACAGACAGGATAAATGACGTTACCTGTCAAATCATATCCCACCTTCTCAAGAATGTCGAGTTCATCCTCATATCCATATGTATCGGACAGATAAGTCGTGCCGACTTCGCAGGAGCCCTCAACCACTGCTGTAAGGACCTGAGATACATTGCCCTGCTCGGAAATCTCTACACCGCCCAGTGCATCGGATACCTCGGCAGTCGTGTATACTGAAGCGTCCTCAGCCTGTGGAAGAATTCCCAGATTCATCAAAGCGGTGCGGGTATATCTGCCGACCGGCACTGAGCCGTCCGCAAGCGCGATGCTGGAAGCATTGCCGATGTCCGCAAGGCCGGTGACAGCGCTCTGGACATCTTTGCGTTTGATCACGACCACCTGGTTATTGACGACATCCGCTCGTGTCCCCTCCACGACCAGTCCATCCTCCTCCAGCTGGTTCATCTGTTTCTGGGCAGCTGAGAAAAACACGTCGCAGGCATACCCTTCCTGAATCTGAGTGAGGAGCTTTCCTGAAGAGTCCGCGTTGAATACGATGGATACATTGGGATGAGTCTCATTATACTTAGCTGCAACTTCCTGCATAGATGTGTTCAGGGATGCGGCGATAAAAACCTGCAGCTCAACAGGGGGTTCTTCCGCCGCCTGCTCTGCTGCCGCCGCAGTCTCTCCAGTCGTAGCTGTGGCTGCGGGCTGCTCCACGGGAGCCTCCGCTGTAAGAGCATTCTCTGTCCCTTCGACTACTGTCTCAGCTTCTTCTGTGACCGCTTCTGTCTCTTTGGCCGCTTCCTCGGTCTTTTCCGTCCCGGCACTGCCTGATGAATTCCCGCATCCTGTTGTAAAAACTGCTGCCAGTGCTGCCGCCAGAATGACCGCAAGAACTTTCTTTTTCATTATTCCTCCTTTGCTCTGCTGAAGTGTCGGAGCTCACTTCCCGCCCCTTGCCTGAGGAGGCGGGAAATACTCCGGGTTTATATAGGATCCTATTTCAAATCAATACTGATTTGGATTCTAAAACAGTCCCTTACAGGTACTTCCGTCATCGTTCGGTTTTTAAAAACATATCGCTCTCCCAAAGAAGGAACGTCCCTTATTCATACACTCAGGACGTTCCTTTCCTGAAATCATCGCTCTTTTTCAGAGTGCTCCAAACCTGCGGTCACCGCCATGTTTCGGGCTGCTCGACCCTTCGGTCATCGGTCTGTTTCGGGGTACTCCGAACCTGCGGTCACCGCCATGTTTCGGGCTGCTCGACCCTTCGGTCATCGGTCTGTTTCAGGGTACTCCGAACCTGCGGTCACCGCCATGTTTCGGGCTGCTCGACCCTTCGGTCACCTGCCTGTAATCATCACTTCGCCGCACACTCCGAAGCGCTGCCGCGCAGAATGCGCAGACCGTGGTCCAGCCCGTGAAGGATAAAGCCGAGACTTTCTCTCACCGCTTTCGGGCTTCCCGGAAGGTTGATGATCAGAGTTCCCTTGCGGATCACCGATACCCCCCGGCTGAGCATGGCGCGGTCTGTGATCCGGGCGGAGCACATGCGGATATATTCAGCGATTCCCGGCGCGTTCCTGTCCGCGACTGCCATGGTTGCCTCCGGAGTGCGGTCTCGCAGGGAGAATCCCGTGCCGCCGCTGGTCAGGACCAGATCGACCTTAAGCTCATCCGCCAGACGGATGAGTTCTTTCTCCAGAAGCTCAGGTTCGTCGGGCAGTACAAAAGCTTCCCTGACCTCATATCCCGCTTCTTCAAGCATCTGAACTGCCGCAGGACCGCTCTCATCCACGCGCTGTCCTTTCGCCCCCTTATCGCTGAGCGTGATCACCGCCGCGGTAAAAGGCCGCTGATCTGCGGCCTGCTCAGGCGTATGCTTTTTTTCCTCAGGTGCTTTCACCTGATCTTCCGATATGTTTTTCATTATCTGCTCCTTTTCGGGTCTGTATCATCATCCACCGATTGCGTTCATCCCCGCATACTCGGTCATGGCCTCAGGCTTCTCAAAGCAGTGGGCGTCCGGCTTGCGGAAAACCGCCTCACGCATCCTCTCCCGGAGTGCCGTTTTTTTCTCCTCCTCCGGCATATCTCCCCGAAGGACTTCCCGCAGGTCAGCTCCGTCGCTGTAACATAGGCAGGTCTTTAAATATCCCTGGGAAGTCAGGCGCACCCGGTTGCAGGTGCCGCAGAATTTTCCGTGGATCGCACTGATCAGGCCCACGCTGCCCCGGCATCCCGGGATCATATAATAGACCGCCGGTCCGAAACCGTGCTGCCGGGTGTCCTTTTCCATCCCCGGATACATGCGTCTGAGCATCTGCAGAAGGTTCTCGTGGCTGATTCCGGGATATTTTTTGCCGTATCCGACAGGCATCATCTCAATAAAGCGGACATCCACAGGAAGTTCTTCAGCGAGGCTGACCATGGTCCTTATGCTCTCTTCATCTGAAAAAAGGGATACTGAGTTCAGCTTTACCTTCAATCCTTCCGAACATGCTGCCCTGATTGAACTCAGAACTGTCTCAAGCCCGTCCGTACCGGTAAGCTCCCGGTATTTCTCCCGGTCCAGCGTATCCAGACTTATGTTCACAGCGTCCAGACCGCTCTCAATCAGCCCGGGAAGCATTTTTTCCAGAAGAATACCGTTCGTAGTCATCGACACTTTTTCGATACCCTGAACAGATCTGATTTCCCTCAGCAGGATTGGAAGTCCGATCCTCACTGTGGGTTCCCCGCCGGTGAGCCGGATATGGCGAAATCCCAGTTCCGCCGCCTGCTCAACGACTGACCGAATCTCCTCATATGTCAGAATGTCCTTCATGGGCAAAGTACTGATGCCTTCCGGCATACAGTATTTACACCTCAGATTGCATCTGTCTGTCACAGAGATACGCAGATAATCGATGTTTCTATTGTATTGATCAATCATCACTTTCCTCTGTTTTTTATTGATTCAGCATTGCCTCTGCCGGTCTCAGCGGGGTCCCGCTCGTTTCCCGGGCGGACATAGAGGCCGCTCTTTCCCCCGCTCTTGCGAAGGAGTCTGATCTCACCGATCTTCATGCCCTTGTCAACCGCCTTGCACATGTCGTAGATGGTCAGCAGGGTCACCGACACACCTGTCAGGGCCTCCATTTCCACACCTGTCTTTCCTGTGGTCTTAACCGTACAGAACGCGCGGATCTCATTGGTTTCACCGTGCAGTTCGAACTCCACCGACAGCCCGGTCAGGTTCAAAATATGACAGAGCGGGATCAGGTCCGATGTCTTTTTGGCACCCATGATCCCGGCAATTCTGGCGACTCCCAGCACATCGCCTTTTGCCATACTGCCCGAAACTACCTTTTCAAAGCAGTCGCTGCTCATGAAAATACTCCCTGCCGCAGTCGCTTCCCTGACAGTATCCTGCTTCCGGCTGACATCCACCATCCGGGCGTTTCCCTCTGCGTCAAAATGTGTAAATTCCATACCGGACACTCCTCGTATGATAAGTGTGCTGCTCACGTCAGGGGCGGCGTACTTATCTTTTTATTCTTCATCGCGCAAGACTCGCGAGCGAGTCTTGAAATACTGACACGCTTTTATCAGTCCCTCAGCGCCCTTTTCCGAACCCGCAGTTGGGGAATGTGCAGACAGGACAGTTGAGGCAGAGTCCTCCCTCTCCCAGGGATGACAGGTCCTCTGCGGTGACCTCGTCGTCCGCCATGACATGGGGCAGGACCAGATCAAAGATCGTGCGCTTTGCATACATCACGCAGCCGGGCAGGCCCATGATCGTGACCGTCCTGGGATTGTCTGTGTCCTTCACCTCATAGTAGGCCAGAAGGAACATGGCGCCCGGCAGGACAGGGGCTCCGTAGGAGACGATTCTGGCGCCGGTATTTTTAATGGCCAGGGGAGTCCTGTCGTCGGGATCCACACTCATACCTCCGGTACAGCAGACCACGTCCGCCCCCTCTCCGATCATCTTCAGGATCGAAGCAGTCACCTTTTTATCATCATCATTCCAGATCTCGTGGTCGATGATCCCGGCATTAAATTCCGCGAATTTTGACTCGATGACAGGTGTAAAAGTATCCTCGATTCTCCCGTAATAAACCTCATTGCCCGTCGTCACGATTCCGACCTTTTTTTCCCTGAAGGGGATCAGTTCAAGGATGGGTTTCCCGCCTGCCGCTTCCGCACATGCTTTCTCCGCTGCTGTCATCTTCTCTTCTTCGATCACAAGAGGAATGATCCGGGTCCCGGCCAGCTTATCGCCTTTTTTCACCCTGAATCCCCCGTGGCGGGTGGCGATCATCATCTGACCGAAGCTGTTGACAGCCTTCAGTCCGGCACTGTTCACCTTCAGCAGACCGTCACAGGCAGCTGTCAGCTCGATCTTTCCCTCTTTTGCCTGCGACCGGTCCATATTCGATCCCATGCACATCCGGCACAGGTATTCCGCCGCCTCGTCCTCGTGCAGCATCCCCTCCTGTTTTTCCCAGACATACAACTGGTCTTTTCCCACTGAGAGGAGCACGGGAATATCTTCCTTTGTCACAATATGTCCCTTGCGGAAAACGGCGTCCTTGGTGACGCCGCGTATAATCTGTGTGATGTCATGACAGAGGACAGCTCCCTCTGCATCTACAGTTTTGATCAGCTTCATTTTTTCTACTCCCTGTCCCGGGGATTCCTCCTGGCAAAACATATAATCATTCACGTCCTGTCCGGTTTCGCGCCCCCGCCTTTCCGTTCTGTTTTCAAAAACAGAACGGACATTCTAATAATACCATATAAAGAGCCGGATTTGGCATAGGGATTTCCCTGATTTTCCAATCAGTGTTTTCACAGTGTTTTTACCGTCACAGTATGAGTCCTGTCAACGGTGTATACTTGTGGCCATGGGCGGATGCCCGCAAACATGTATTGCCGCCGCCAAAAATCCGCCAAATCAGCTCTCCCCTGTTCCGGGAAAATACTCCGGAAAAACCTGTTCTGTATCAGCCTGTACTCTCCGGCACAGGTCCTGGTACCTCCTCAGCAGGTCTTTTCCCTCCCCGGTCAGCCTGGATCCGCCGCCTCCGCTGCCGCCGGCCCAGCGCTCCACCAGTCTGATTCCCAGCTGTCTCTCCGTATTTTTGATCATATGGCTTCCCTTTGAATAAGACAGCCCCATCTCCTTGCACGCCTCCTGAAGAGAACCGGTCCTCTCGACTGTCTCCATCAGGCGGGCTTTTCCCGGGCCGAAAAAAATACTGTCGGCATCCGCCAGACGTACCTGCACGGAAGGACGCAGTGATTTCTCCAGCCGGATGCTGTTAACATCTGTCAAAGTATCCATATCCATGATTCCCATCCTGGTTTACTGCTTATACCGTTCGTTTTTAACGTACAGAACGGTTTATTTATTATACACCATTTGTCGTTACACGTATACGCAGTTATACGTTTCTCAATTCACATGCCCCTTCGGGCATGATACAATGAAGCTTGCCGGAAACAGGTAATGCCTGCAGCCGGTCATCCCGAGCTGATAATCCCGAAGCCAGTCATCCCGAAGCCGGCACACACGTGCTTACGGGCATGGCTTACAGACTCATATGATCAAAGCTGTGCATTGCTCTGCGCTTTGGCGTTCCCGCAATGCTCCACACATCTAAATATAAGGAATTTTTATGGAAAGCAATACTAATCCTGGTCATACATCCACTGAAAAAGACAGAGGAAACAATTCCCCCCGGTCTATGCTGATGCTGGCCTCCTCCATGTTGATTTTCGGCACGATCGGCGTTTTCCGCAGGCACATTCCTCTCTCCTCCTCCCTTCTGTCTTTTATCAGAGGAGCCATCGGTTCCTTATTCCTGCTGATTTTTCTACGCGCGGGCGGCAGAAAAATCAGCCACAGTCTGCCGCGGCGGATCATGGCCCTGCTCATTGTTTCGGGGGCCATGATCGGGATCAACTGGATCCTGCTTTTTGAGGCCTACAACTACACCACTGTCGCGACAGCAACTCTGTGCTACTATATGGAGCCCACGATCGTCGTACTGCTCTCCCCTGTCTTTTTTAAAGAAAAGCTGACTGTCAAAAAACTGATCTGTGCCGCAGCCGCCTTCATAGGCATGGTGCTGGTCTCCGGAGCTGCCGGCGAGGGCCTGCCGCAGGGTGACGCCCTTCTGGGAATCCTTTTTGGCCTTTCTGCCGCAGTACTATATGCCGGAGTCGTCATCCTGAACAAGATGATCCGGAATGTCGATCCTTATGAAAAAACTATTCTTCAGCTGTCCTCCGCATCCATCTGCCTTCTGCCCTACCTGCTGGCGACCGGCCAGTTTACGCACCTTGAGCTGACCCCTTCCGCGGCTGTCCCGGTCCTGATCGTCGGCCTCGTTCACACCGGTATTGCCTACACGCTCTATTTCGGAAGCACCGACGGACTTCGCGCCCAGACCATCGCTGTGATGAGCTATCTGGATCCGGTCTCTGCCCTGCTCTTTTCCGCCTTCCTTCTGCGGGAGCCCATCAGCGCGGCAGCGATTCCGGGCGCCCTGCTGATTCTGGGAGCTGCCCTGATCAGCGAGTGGAACTGACAGACAATCTGTTTTCTGCCTGGCAGTGTATACTGAAAGGCAGAGTATTTCATCGCGCCCACCGTATCATACCAGGTCAAATCCGGCTCTGCCCCGACCAGCCCGTGTCCCCCGCAAGGCGGAAAATACATTTCACAGGCCGTGTCATAAGAAAAACACCTGACGGATCACCGGGATTCCCCGGGCCGGCAGGTGTTTTTTTCGCTATTCACTGTCAGTAATCCACTATCAGTTATTTACTGAAAGTTATTTACAGCAAGTCTTTTACTGCATGTCATTCAATATCAGATACAATCAGTCACAGGAGCCGTGCTTTGCCCGGCTGCAGGAGTCCCGCATTGCGGGAACAGAGTGACCGCGCTTTGCCGTCATGCACTCTGATCCATATGCTCCATCAGGATCACTTGCTTAAAGGTCATCCTCATCCAGATATTCCTCCAGTGTGATTTCCTGTTGTGTGATCTCCGCAGCGGCCTTCTCCCCTACATAGCGGATGTGCCAGGGTTCATAAGGATGGCCCGTGACCCCTTCGCTCCCCTCGGGAAAGCGAAGGATAAATCCAAACTCCGGAAGCTGATCATGGATTTCCTCCCAGATTTCCGGATATTTCTCCAGATCTTTTTTCTCAACGACATCCTTGCCGTCTATATTGAGATAGAGATCCAGCGCCAGTCCCGTCTGATGCTCTGACTGCCCCGGTTCCGCCACATATTCTTCTGAAGAAACAGTGGTCTTTCCCTCTGCGGCTGTATCCGCGAGCGCCTCCTGATCGGCCTCACTTCTCCAGGCCGAGCTGATATCTACCATGATCCCCTCTCTGGCGAGCTGGTCATGGAGTTTCAGGTAGGCCGCGTATGCCGTGCGCTCAACCAGGATCTCATCCCCCTGTGAATTGGTTATACTGACCTCGTCAACCACATTCTCCCAGCCTCTGGGAATCGCGTGATTCTTATTTACCAGGATCAGATAATCCATAGATGATGCTATGGCTGCCGTCTCAGAACCGGTATCATAAAAGGCAGCTTCCTCCGCCCCGCGGCCTGTCGTGCCGCCCGATGAGGATTCTTCCGTCTGTCCCGACTTGGCGCAGCCGCTGACAGCAAGAAGGACTGACATCAGGATAGTCACAAAAATCCATCTACTAAAAACACTATTTTTCATAATGCACCCCCGATCGATAATCGCGCAGGCTGCGTCAGCAACGGAATCAGGCACATGAAAACGAGCAGCCTCCGGTTTTACTTATTTTTGTTTTTCGTCATTATCTGAAGGGCGACACCCACCGCAATCAGGGCAAGTCCAATGATATCTGTCATCGTGCCGGGAACGATCATCATGAGACCACCGGCGATGAGCAGGATCCTGTCAATGATACTCATATTTGTGAAGAGATATCCTTCCAGGGCCGCTGCGACGCCGAAAATACCGATCAGAGAAGTGATCGCGATTACGGCGACACTGGCTGCGTTCGTCTCGATCAGCAGCATAGAGGGGCTGAAGCAGAAGACGTAAGGGATGATGAAAGCCGCGATTGCCAGCTTGGTCGCGTTGAAGGCCGTGCGCATCGGATTTGATTTGGCGATCGCGCTGCCTGCATAGGCCGCCAGAGCGACAGGCGGTGTGATATCCGCGACAATACCGAAATAGAACACGAAGAAGTGCGCTGCCAGGATCGGAACGCCCATACGGGTCAGGATCGGCGCGCAGGTCGCAGCCATGATGCAGTAGGTCGCCGTTGTGGGAACGCCCATGCCCAGAACGATGCAGCAGAGCATTGTCAGGAACAGAGCGATGAAGAGCTTGTCGCCTGCCACTGCGACGATGGCATTGATCATCTCGTTGGCAAGGCCGGTCATCGTGATCGTACCGGAAATAATACCTGCGACGCCGCATGCCGCGCCGACAGTGATGGTTCCCTTGCCGCCCGCTTCCAGCGAATCAAAGAATTTTTTCACAGTGAAGCAGTTGCCGGAATCATCGTTGTTGCCGATGAGCGCGTCTGAGACAGGCTTGCTGGAGCCGTCTCTCTTCAGGTCCGCGATAGCTGCGCGGTAGCTGCCGTCAAAAATACCGTCCACGATGCCGACGACAATTGCCGCGATAATGGAATAGGCAGCCGCCCTCTGCATGGTCATCATGTTGTTGGATACCCAGATGACAAGCAGGACCAGCGGTGTCAGCAGATAAATCTTGCGGATCAGGTGGGAAAATACCGGAAGTTTTTCCGCCGGGATTCCGGTGAGTCCGTATTTCTTGGCTTCCAGATGGACAGCTATGAAAATACCGGTGAAGTAGAGTACCGCGGGCAGGATCGCGCGCACCAGGATATCTGAATAAGGCACGCCGATGATATCCGCCATCAGGAAGGCCGCGGCGCCCATGATGGGCGGCATGATCTGACCGCCAGTGGAGGCAGCCGCCTCGACCGCGCCGGCAAACTCAGCCTTGTAGCCGGTCTCTTTCATCATGGGGATCGTGACGGAACCGGTCGTGACCGTGTTGCCGACAGAGGAACCGCTGACCATTCCGCACAGAGCGGAGGAAATGACCGCCACCTTGGCGGGTCCGCCCGCGTAGCGGCCTGCGGCACAGTTTGCCATATTGATAAAGAATTCAGAGATACCCGTCCTCTCAAGGAAGGCACCGAATATGATAAATACGACTATGTATTTCGAACACACATTGATTGGCGTCGACAAGATACCCGTCTTGGCGTAGAAAAGGTTTCGGACCAGATATCTGAGTCTTCCCACAAGGGAAGGATTAGTAAGGCCATAGACGATCGCGTACACGATGAAAAAGACGGCCACGATCAGAATCGGCCAGCCGACGCTGCGGCGTGTCACTTCGAGCAGAGCGATGACGCCGATGATGGCGATCACGATCTGCATGGGCGTAAAGCGCGTGCCCTGCTGGATGATCTGCTCCGCATTAAATGTATAGTAGAGGAAAGCGCCCGTGCCGAGCACCATCCCGACGATATCATACCAGGGAATATGGTTGGCCTTATGCTCGCCCTTTTTGGCGGGATACGTAAGGAATCCCAGCAAAATGACCAGTCCCATGAAGGAAGTCAGACGGATTTCCTCCAGGAATGTGGCAAACAGAGTCACCCAGATACAAAAAAGTGAAAAACCGATCAGAATAGCCTTGACCGCCAGAGCAGGTTTGCCGCTCCAGACACGGACATTGGATTCTCTGTCGTATTTTCGCATTACCTCTTCAAGGTCTTCCTGAACGAGCTCATATTCCCGTTCTTTTACTTTACTGCTGCTCATCAACACCTCCTAACCCGAATGTGACAGGAGGACAGCTTCTCTGTCCCGCAAAACGCTGCCACACGAATCGCCTCGTTCCTGTCACTCCGTTTCCACCTTCACACCGTGCTCGGCAAAATATCTGGCCGCGCCGGCATGGAAGGGAATCACGATACCGGAGGTCGCGTTCTCGACAGAGAGCTCCGCGCCCTTCGCGTTCTCGAGAGTAATCTCTTCTTTGTGGTCAAAAATCGCGGCAGTCAGCTGATAGACGACATCATCATCCAGATCGGCATCCACGACCATGGTTGCCTTGATGGTGATCGTCTCGATAGGATCCGGCTGTCCCGGATATGTGTCCGCAGGAATCTGCAGCGGTGCATAGTAAGGGCAGATCTTCATGATCTTATCCCTGAGTTCTCCCTCGATGGGAACCAGGAAGACTCCGTTTGTGGTCGCCAGCTCGGTGATAGCCGAAGTGGGAGCACCGGCCACGATGAAGGCCGCATCGATCTGTCCGTCCTTCAGAGCCTCTTTACTGTCGTCAAAACTCTGATACTGAGGCTTGATATCGTCCACGGTCAGGCCAGCCCCTTCAAGTACGTCCACAGCGTTGAAATAGACGCCCGAACCGGGGGCGCCGATGGAGACGCTCCTTCCCTTCAGGTCACTGACACTCTTGATATCTTCTTTCATGGTGATGAGCTGCACAGTCTCGGCATAGAGGGCGCCGAGTACGCGGAAATCTCTGCAGGGTCCGTCTGTCTCGAAGGACTTGCTTCCCTCCCACGCATAGGTCATAACGTCGGACTGGGTGAATCCCATCTGGTAATCACCGTCTCCTATACTCTGAATGTTGGCTTTCGATGCCGCAGTTGATACTGCAGTAACACTATAGCCGGTATAGTTTTTCATGTACTGAGCCAGAACACCGCCAAAAGCATAGTAGGTTCCGGCTGTTCCGCCTGTGCCCATCATCATCCGCTGCCCCCCGCAGCCGGAGAGGACCAGCATGCAGACAGCCAGAAGCACGCCAACGACGGCTCTGCGCATTCGTTTCCGCATAAGTAACTCCTCCTTTGATATATAATTTCGTTCAATACTGTATTTTGTTCAATGCTGTAAGTTTTAAATGAATTATTGTATACAGAAAAAACACTCGAGTATTGTAACACATAATGCAGTCTACGGCAAATCGCCGTGATCAGCTTTAACAGGGTAGAGGCGGCCCGGTTACAGTACAGACCCCCTCGAATTCGAGGCGTTTTTGCGCGATTTTCAGCGCAAAAACCCGAGTGGAACGGCGTTCGCCCCATTC
>JBGUNJ010000142.1:0-3555 GCA_045117315.1 Lachnospiraceae bacterium
AGTTCTGGCGAATTATTTACGGCATGAACGCCTACCTGACTGCACCTTTTTACCGGAGAACGCACTCTATCAGCGGACATACGGCACGCTTCCGGAGGGAGGTGTCATTATCCAGCAAAGCCATAAAAGAAGTCAGGCCGCAAGGTCCTTCGCAGCCTGACATAATGTATCATCCAAGATTCTGGTTGTTTACAGCAGAGAGTATCACTTCCGGGTCGATCACAGAGCGGTCCTTCTGTGCCCCGATCGTGAGGGCATCCGTCATGATGTTGTCTATGATACGCGGATTGCCCTGGGAAAGGCTGTTCACGGACGCCATCGCGGCTTCTGTGATGATCGAAGGCGCGCCGCCGGCAATGGAGATCTTATGCCGCACATATTCCGGGACTTCCGTATCAGAAAGTCCGGTGAAGTCGTAATGGACAGTGATCCGCTGGCGCAGGGCTTCATGGACAGGCTTTCGCAGAGTGCTGTTCAGATGGGATTCTCCGCAGAGGATCAGGGTAAAACAGTTAAGGGAATCATAGCCGTAATTCATGAGCATCCGGATGTCGTTGAGGATAGCCGTATTGAGAAACTGCGCCTCATCCACTGCAAGGATGAGCGGCTGCCGCTTTTCCCGGTAAAGGTATTCGATCTGCTCCTGGATGGCCTTGAAGCGGCCGGGCTTGCCTCCCCGGAGGCTCACTCCGAGGATCTCGCACAGTTCGCGGTAGAATTCGGCAACGCTGACAGTCGACAGGCAGATGTATTCCATGTGGTCCTTGTTCGGGACGAGTGACTTTGCAAAGCATCGCAGAGCAAAAGTCTTTCCCATGCCCGGCCTGGATGTGAAGACACCGATCCCGCGGACATTTTTCAGGTATTCAAGCCGGCTGGTCATCTGTTTAAAGTCAGATGACATGAATCCGTCCTTTTCTTTGATACATTGTTTGTCAAATGGGTTGAAGGAAAGTGCGTAGTAGTCCAGAAACGCAGCCATGGGTCATTCTCCGATCTTAGAGTAGTCAATAGGGAGCGGATTGTTCCTCTTCGTGTGGCAGTTCGCGACCTTGTCTGTCTGCCGGATCGGGAACCTCTCCCCTTCATAGAAGATACAGGCAGTGTCCATGTCGCTGGGGACATAGCGGATCTCGACCTTCTGGGAGATGAACTGCATGGGGACATCGTAGCTCACAGAGTCGATCGACACCGTTGAATCTTTACGAACCTTGCGCACGACACGGTTGAGGAAGCACTCATCCAGCCATTCCCGTGACTTCACGGGATGTATGGCGTCCTTTGTCGCCTGATAGCGGTCAAAGGGCCGGCATCCGATTCCGGAGTGCATAGAGAGATTGTAGGCGCGGATATAATCCCGGAGCATGCCGTTGAACTGTGCCAGTGAATGGATAGAACTGATGTCGAGTCCGTACAGCCAGGTCTCCTTAAGGGTCCTCCACTGGCGTTCGATCTTCGCTTTACTCGCACCGTCCCGGACACGCGTGTGGATCAGGACAGTCCCAAGGCTTCCGCAGATCAGGGAAAGCTGTTCGTTTGAGTAGGAACAGCCATTATCGACGTACAGCTTCGTCGGAACTCCGTAAGTTGAGACGGCATCCTTGAAGACTTTCTGGAAGTTTGGTGCGTTGTCATTGTAGAAGAGCTCCCCGCCGACGACCATGCGTGAATGGTCATCAATGATGAGGATGGCATAGACCCTGCGGAGCTTCCCGTCCTCCGAGATATGGGGGAGGTAGCAGGTGTCCGCCTGCCACATGCGTCCGAAAGCGTCTTCCTCAAAAGCCTTCCTGTCGCGCATGTTCGGGTCACGCGCAGACTTCAGGTCATTGCGGCGGATGAAACGCTGGACGGCGCACACGCTGACGGTCGCCGGGACGTAGCCGTCCCTGATCAGCTGGAGATAGATCTGCGTGGCGTTGAGTCGCGGGAAATCCTTCCTGAGCTGGAAGATCCGGGAAACAGCCTCATCAGAAAGGACACGGGTGGTACCTTTGTCCGAACGTGTTTTGGGCATGAGGGCATCAATGCCGCCGCGGTTGTAGAGCGACACCCATTTTTCCAGGGTCTTATGGTTGTATACGACAACCTTTCCGTCCGGCTGGGTGAGCGGTTTCTCCGTGATCCGCTTGTAGTACTGCGTCCTGCTCTTATCCGGATAAAGATCCTGGATGACCGGGGCGATGAGGGCAAAGCGGAACTGCGCGATCTCAGCTGCCCTGGCGATCTCATTGTTAGATATTTCCTGATTACTCATAGCAAAAACCTCCTTACAGAGAGGGTACTGCCATGTGAGGGAGATCACCATGCCCATGTCGTGTGGGAGGTTGCGGGCGCTAAGGATGCCTGCCAGGCTGGTAACAGCAGTTCGCCGGGTTTGCGTGTGACTGGAGAAATGACAACAGGGTCCTCTGGCAGAATCCGCTGGAAAAAGCGCAGTACTCTGGCAGGGATGCCAGATGTTTGAGAAATGTGAGCGGTGCCTGCTCCAGGTCTACCAGGGTCCCGAGCCATTCAGCTTTGTGCTGCTGGAAGAGGCGGATCCACCGGTAAAGCATGGAGTGGGTGATCCCAAAGCGTGTGCAGAGCTTTTCAACAGTCCACAGATGGAGGAGATATTCGCCGATAACACGCAGGATAAAAAAGAGGGAGTAGGAACGATAGGGGATCAGCGAATCGGTCAGGAGGGCATGGGTACGCCCGCAGCTCCCACACCTGACCCGGGGGATTTGGACAGTCTCACAGACAGGGCGGCCGTCGAGGAAATCAAGGATATAACGCTCATAACTGGCGAAGCGGGCACAACAGCCCCGGCTCCCGCAGTAGGGGCAGGTTTCCTGCTCGGGCCGGAATTCCTCCTGCTGGCTCCGAAAGAGATGGGAAGCAGAACTTTTTATACGAATTAGCTTGCAAGCAAGGACGTTCTTTCTTATCATAGGAGTTGATGAATGGCATAAGACGCCTGTCACAAAAGCATCTGCTTTTTGGGCGCACATGCTGTTTGTTTGGTGAATGGAGAGAGGACGAACTGTGGTAGGGGCTGTTCTTTCTCCGTTTTTTTTATTGCCAGCCAGAAATATAGACCGTACAAGGCGGGGCGTCAAGAATCCTGAAATGGAAAAGGGGGCGGGGGGCTCCGCCCCCCCGTGCCCCCCGGATCCATCCCATTTGATTTTTATAAAAAGAAAAGAGCATGCCGTATTTAACAACACACTCTTGTAGGTATTTTATTTATATGGCGAAATTAATTCGCCGTATTCTTACAGTAGGCGGCAACTTCAAAATGCCGCGGGACAATAGACAAGCCCTTTTTTGTCTGCTGTCTGATTGTAGACCAGAGCGCAGTCCACCCGATTTCCAATGACAGCTTTTTCCAGCGCCGGAGACGCGTCGTCCCGGATGCTTATATCGATAAACGGATTCTGCTCCATAAACGGAGGAATCAGATCCCTTACCAGAACTTGCTGCATCTGAAGAGGAATGCCGAGCCTGACAGAACCAGTCACAGCTGTTTTAACTGCCTCCAGTTCTCTTTCCAGTTCATGGTCCAGTTGG
>JBGUNJ010000143.1:0-8273 GCA_045117315.1 Lachnospiraceae bacterium
CGAGGATTGAGCGAGAGCGTGTCCAAGGTGTTTGTGCATATTGACGAGACGGATTATCTTTAACCACCTTTTGACCCCGACATCATATTATAGGAGTGTCGGGAATCCCGGGGCGCACTTGCCAAGTGTGCGATGCGGGGGTTATTATTTTTTAGGAAAGCAGTTACATTCTCCGTATGGCCGGACCGGGAGTTAAGGCCCGGGACATGAATTTGAGCATGAATATGTGGATGACACTCCGGAACCGGGATCGGGTGAGGTGATACGGGCTTTCGTTTAAATTGTACCGCAATCCGGTTGTTCTGTGGAAAAAAATCCTGATTTTTGAGTCCGCGGTTTCCAAATGCCTAATGAATGATGAATGCTTTGGCTGCTGCGGAGGACGGCAGGCTGATGTCAGCGCTTATACGCGGACCGGCCCGATCAGGGGAGGCACCCCCGGACGACCCGGGGATGACAGCGCTTATATGCGGGCCGGCCTGTGACCGGTAATGACTGGCCTGCTTTTGGCCGGCAGGTCACCCATGGCCGGGAAGAGAAAGCGGGTCGGAAGATTTTTGGAGGAAGAGGCAGTTAGGGAATGGAGCATACAAGTATAATTATTTTGGCTGTCGCCATAGCAGGTTTTATTTTGATCGCCTTTTTCCTGCATAAGGGGAGGGACAGAGGCAAAAAAGCCGGCAGCACAGAATCCTCAGAGCCTGCTGAGAAGGAGAACGAAGAGAGTATTCCGCGTTCCTCCAGGGGGGCTCATGCCCTGCATATTCCGCCCGGAATGCTTGAGGACAGAAGGAACGCTTACATTCACGGGAAGGTCGAAGAGGCTGTCCGGGACTTTCAAATGGATGAGGGCGATGAACACACTTTTCTTTATATCTATACAAAAGAGAAAAACAGGTGGGTCTGCCCCTATTGTGAGGGCGAAAATAAACCGGAATCGCCGATCTGCATGATCTGCGGAAAGAACCGGGAAGAGGAGGAAGCCGGGGAATGATTTCCGGCGCAAGATAAACCTAATCCGGCAGGGAGTAAAAGATGTTTTGTAAATACTGTGGAAGAGAAATCGATCAGAAGACACTGGAAAAACTGATGAGGCCGTCCGGGGAACCTGCGGTCTGCCCCAATTGCGGGGAGGAAGTGGATACGGCGGAGTTTTGCGGCGGCTTCTGGGGGCTGGTCGCTTCGAGTGAAGCCCTGCAGGACGGAAGCGGTGAAGAGACGGGAGCGGAAGCCGGAAGGGGCGCGCACAGAAAGAGAACAAAGGCGGGCAGTTCCGCTGCCAAATCTGACCGCACGGGACAGGAGATTGAAGACAGCAGCCGGCACGGCAGGCGGATTCCGGGAGTGACAGAGGCGGACCGCATGCTTGCCAGGATGATTCTGGAGGAAGACGGTTCCCGGGATGCTGACGGCAGTGAAAGATCCGGAGCTGGAGCGGCAGGAGCCGGCCTCCTCGCTGCGGGTGCTGCTGCCGGGCATGCCGCCGGCAAGTCTGACAAAAAAGCAGGCGATTCCGGTAAAACGGCAGACGGCTCTGCCAAAAAGCCGGGCGGTTCCGTCGAAAAAGCAGACAGCTCCATCAAAAAAGCAGACAGCTCCGTCAAAAAGTCAGGCGGTTCCGGGAGAGGGACCTCCCTCGGAGGGTTCCGGCCGGCGGCAGCGGCACTTCTGGCGGCTGCAGTTCTCGTCGGTTTTCTGGCCGGAAGATTCGTTCCTTTTTCATCCCGCGGCGGAAAGACCGGGACGGCAGGTGCAGAACAGACGGCGAAAGGACCGGGCGGCCAAGGTACAGATGCCCAGACGGCAGGAAACCTGAAGGGGGAAGACGCGGACGCGCAGGCGGAGTCCCTTGCACAGGCAGATGACGGAAACGGCCAGAATGCGGACTCACAGGCCGGGCAAGATATTTTATCCGCTCAGGACAAGGAGGGCGCAGCCAATACCCCGAATGCTGAAAAAAATACCCTGAATGCAGAAGACGGGACAGAAGGGGGTCAAAGCGGCAGCTCCCCGGAAAACGCTTCCGGCCCCGCCGGAACGGAGGGCGGCGGATACAACATGATCAGGACTACTCTGACGGAAGTGAACGGTCTTTTGATCGGGGACTCGGTTCTGTATTACGGCAGCCAGGATTCAGGGATCATCTTTGAAGGGAAAAAACTCAGAGATGTGCGGCTGGCCGCAGCCGGCGGAATTGCCTATGTAAAGACCGACATCGAAGAATCCGGCGGAACCCTGACAGAATTGAACAGGATTTATTGTGATAAGAACGGCAGCGAAATAAACAATTCTTCCGGTTATTCAAGAGTCAAGTATGAATATGACGATCAGGGCGCACTGCAGAAAAAGAAATATTATGCCATGATCGAAGGCAGTGACGAAGATACGAAAATCTGCACGTCGGAATGTGAAATCAGGGAATCCGGTGAATCAGGGGAAAAGAATGTGTCTGTGGAGGTTTTCGAGCCGTCAGAGCAGGCGGCGGACTATGAGGCCTTCCGCTGCAGAAAGACAGAAAGAACATTTATGTCTCAGGACAGCGAACTGCCGGGCGCGCTGAGCACAGTCAGATATTTCCTTCAGGAATCGGATCCGGAACCGGTCCGCGAGGAGATCCACGAGTATTCAAGGATAGACAGGACTGCCTCCGAAGAGGAAGCAGAAGAGTATGATTATTATGTTGAGGAGACCATCAGGGTCTATGCGAGTAAAGAAGCCGGAGAAACAGATTCCGGAAGGGGCGGCACATCTGCCGCAGCGGATTCAGCCGCGGTGACAGCTGAGCCGGCATCTTCGGAAGGTGCTTCAGAGGATGAGGAATTGCAGGAAGCTGCGGAAACGGCGGTATCAGGAAGCACATCCGAAGCAGCAGGATTCGGACAATCCGCAGAGTCAGCGGAGATGGCGGCTTCGGACAATACAGCGGAAGCTGCTGATAGTGAGATCTCCGCGGAAGACGGTGCTTCAGTGATGACGGATCTGATCACGATCAGATACTATTTTGAAGAAGATGATGATCAGTCCAGGCTTGTCAGAATGGGATTTTATCAGGATGGCAGCCCGGCAGAAGGAAAAGCGGGCTATTCCGGCTTTACCAGGTCTTACAGTGCCGGTCAGACGGTGCGGGAGGATCTTTTCTTCGGAACCGGAGGAAAGACGGAGACTGAGGACACGGATTCGGATGCACTTATTGACGGATATACCTCAGATTCTGAGCCGCTTATTGACGGATATACCTCAGATTCTGCGGCTCTTACTGACGGCGATACTTCAGATTCTGCGGCTCTCTCTGGCGGCGGGGATGAGAAATCCGCGGTTCTACTTGGCAGTGAGGACCCGCTACTGGCCGGGGAAGCCGTCCCGGGATATTATTCGGCGGAGAGTCCCTGGCTCTTCCTGATTCCCTGATGCTGTCCGCCGCAGCCTTGTCAATGAGAGAATTGGATCCCCTGATTTTCATCGCTCATTATCCGTGACTTTGGATAACAGTCATGGGATATGCGGGCGAATCCTGAATCAAGGGAAATGTCATAAAACAAAATAAGATGCGGAAAAGAGAGGAGAGAACTATGGTTTTTAATAAACGCGGTTTGTCCTATAGTGTGGATGTGGTCTTCTGTATCGATGCGACTGAGAGCATGGATCCCTTCCTCGATGTCGTCAAGGAAAACGCACTGAATTTTTATCAGGACTTCATGGATGTGATGAAACAGAAGAAAAAGAAGGTAACGCAGCTGAGAGTCCGCGTGGTCGCTTTCCGTGATTATATGGCGGACGGGCGCGAGGCAATGCTTGTGACCGATTTCTTTGAACTGCCTGAACAGTCCGAGGAACTGGAACTGTGTATTCGGAGTATCGAGGCAAAGGGAGGCGGCGATGCCCCTGAGGACGGTCTTGAAGCCCTTGCCTACGCCATCAAATCCGACTGGAACATGGACTCCGACAGAAAGCGCCACGTCATCGCCCTCTGGTCGGACGACGGGACTCATGAACTGGGATACGGAAAACCCGCCCAGAACTATCCCCGTGGAATGGCCAAAGACTTTGAGCAGCTGACGGAGTGGTGGGGCAGTAAATATGCGCCGGGCATTATGGACGAGGCGGCCAAGCGCCTGATTCTTTTTACACCCAGCAAAGAATCCTGGACTACGATCCGCTCCAACTGGAACAACGTCATTCATTACGAATCCGAAGCCGGAAAAGGAATCGCCGGATTTGATTATGAGCAGATTCTGAACGCCATCTCCAATACGATCTGACAAAACCGGGATCACAGAACATCTGACGTTCGGGACGGAAGGCTCTGAAAAGGATCACAGAAACTCTGAAGACCGGGACGGAAGGCTCTGAAAAGGGTCACTGAAACTCTGACGGCCGGGACGAACGAATCAGAAGAGAATCACTTAATATCTGAAGACCGGGACCGGCGATCAGGGAGAGGATAAGAACGTGGGTGCAGGACTTGCGGGACAAGTCCTGTATATTCACAGCAAACAGCTCAGGAAACAGCAGGAAATAATAACAGCGGCAGGATTGGAGAATCGTGGATGAAGAGCTTTACGCAAAAACTGGATTTCCGCTTTCTCATAGCGGGAGAAATGATAGAAGGCCGCGGAGAGGACTGTTTTTATTCCGCGCAGAAAGAAAATTCCGCGATTGCCGCTGTTTTTGATGGCTGCGGGGGACTGGGATCCAGGAGATATCAGAATTACCGGGAGCATACCGGGGCTTACATGGCTTCACGGGCTGCCGGCGGGGCGCTTCGCGACTGGTATCAGGAACAGTATCAGGAACAGTATCAGGAGCAGTATCAGGAAAAACCGAATCAGTGTCGGGAGAATCAGGATCCGTATCAGGAACAGAACCGGGAAAATCAGTATCATTATAGGGGACAGTATCAGATACAGGGTGAGGAAGCTGCGGACAGCGGTTTCCCGGAGACTGCAGATCAGATCAGCGCCTATATGAGTGCGTCCCTGGATCTTGTCAACGGACTTGCGGGGAAGACGGCACGGATTTTCGGAACCATGGTCAGAGACTTTCCCACTACGGCGGCCGCGGCTCTCGTCAGCAACACAAACCGGGGCACAGAACTGCAGGTTTTCTGGGCGGGGGATTCCCGCGTCTACCTGATCGACCGCAGGGGGCTGGCACAGCTCACAAGGGATGACGTGGAAGGTAAAAATGCCATGTCCAACCTGAGGTCGGACGGGGCCCTGACCAACGTAGTGGCCGCGGATCAGCCCTTTACGCTGCATACAGGGAAAACGCTCCGCTTCGAAGAGGAGGAACCCTATATGGTCTTTGCGGCGACAGACGGGTGTTTCAGCTACCTTCCGACGCCGATGGACTTTGAGGACATGATACTGTCCTGCCTGCTGCAGGCTCGGACGCCGGACCAGTTCCGGCAGAAGCTGGAGGAGAGCATTTCCGAGACGGCGGGGGATGACTATACCCTGGCCTTTATGAGCTTTGGATACGGTGATTTCAGGTCTATGCAGGACAGCGTGCGGGAGCGGGCAAAACGACTTCGGCATGATTATATGGACTGGATGGAACAGGATCCCTCCCTTGAAATGCAGGAACATCTCTGGGAAGAGTACCGGACCGTGTATGAGCGCTATTTGTGAATCCCGGTGAATGAATTGCGCAAGGCAGGACAGGCAGGGGAGTACCGGACCGTGTATGAGCGCTATTTGTGAATCCCGGTGAATGAGTTGTACAAGGCAAGAGACCGGATAAGATATATATTTGTGAACCGGGCCGCTGGAGGTGAGAAGACTTGGGAGAAATCATTAACGGGTTCGAACTGATCGAACCTCTTCAGAATAAAGATGCCGGGTTTTCCAGATGGACTTTCGCGCGAAGAAACGGGAGAGTTTTTTTCCTCAAGGAATTTCTGGATCCGGTCTATCCGGTGAGTCCGGAGATCGGGGAGCGGCAGATGCAGGCCAGAATCATGGCCTGCCGGGACTTTGAAAAAAAGAGCGGCGCCTGTTACCGGGCGATCAATGAGGCCTCCGATGGAAATGCCGTCCGGATCGAGGCCTTTTTCCGCTGGGGATCACATTATTATGTCGCCATGGAGAGGGTCAGGTCAGCCGGACTGAAGATCGGGGACATCGCGGCTCTTCCTCCGGAACAGAGGATCGGACTATGCCGCAATGTCGCCCACAGTATCTGCGGCCTTCACGAGCGGGGAGTCGTGCACGCGGACCTGAAGGATGAAAATGTGCTGATCAAGCGCACGAAAATGGGAACACTGACTGCCAAGATCATAGATTTTGACTGCAGCTTTCTGGAAAACTATCCGCCGGAGAGTGAGGATGAGTTCAGCGGAGACCAGATTTATCTGGCCCCGGAGGCCTGTCTCTTCCTGTGCGGGGAAAAGGACGTTCCGCTGACTTCAGGGCTGGATGTTTTTTCTCTGGGGATCCTTTTTCATCAGTATCTGACCGGGTCATTCCCTGGATATGACTCTTCCGAATACAGCTATCTGCACGAGGCGGTCCTGGACGGAAAGCCCGCGGAGATTTCCGATGAGATCGGGGACCCTGCATTGCGGATCATGCTGCAGAAGATGCTGGAGGCTGATCCCGCGGAGCGGTGCTCGATGAGGGAGGTCCTCCGCGTCCTGATGGCCCCGGAGGTCAGGGAATATCTGGCGCAGCAGAGCAGGGAAAAAGAGAACAGGGCAGCGGGCTCCGCCTGGTTTAATGTGGCAGGAGACCTGCCGGAAAAAAAGAAGCCGGCAGCAGCCGGAAAAGGAAAACATATTAAATGATTGGAATTTACAGTGCCCCACTTGAGGGGATCACCGGTTTTGCATACAGAAACACTCATCGCGCGCATTTTACAGGGATCGATAAATACTATACCCCTTTTCTGGCTCCCAACTACACGCACAATTTCAAGACCCGGGAGAGGGAGGATGTCACGCCCTCCAACAATGGCGGCCTGCCCCTGATCCCCCAGATTCTTACAAACCGTCCGGGGGATTTTTTGTGGGCGGCAGAAGAAATCTATGCCCTGGGATACCGGGAGATCAATCTCAACCTGGGCTGCCCTATGCCGACGGTTGTCAAAAAGCACAGAGGTTCCAGCCAGTTGGGAGACCTCGACGAGCTGGACCGGTTTCTGGAGGAAATCTGCACCGGCATGGACAGGAGCCTGGGTCTGGAGGAAAACATGCCGGATCTTTCTGCCGGTATGGACAGGAGCCCGGGTCTGGAGGAAAGCATGCCCTGTCATTCTGCCGGCATGGAAGGACGCTTTGGTCTGGAGGAAAACATGCCGGATCTTTCTGCCGGTATGGACGGGAGCCTGGGTCTGGAGGAAAACTGCGGCAGGGAACAGGCTCCCGGTCGAAAATCCCCGGAAAAAAAGGCGGATCACAATAAGAGTTATGAAGAACCTTGGTCGGGAGAGCAGAGACAGGATAAGCTCCGCTTTTCGATCAAGACCAGGATCGGCCTTGACAGCGCTGATCAGGCGGAATGGCTTTTGGAAATCTACAACAGGTACCCTCTCTGCGAACTGATCGTACACCCACGCACACAAAAGGATCTGTATGGCGGAGTCCCGGACCTGGAGACATTTGAGATGTTCCTGAAAGGCAGCGTCCATCCAGTCGTATATAACGGAGATATTTTTTCTGTCGAAGACTTTGAGAGAATCAGAAACCGTTTTCCGGACTGCAGGACCATTATGCTGGGCAGGGGCCTGATTGCCAATCCTGCTCTGGCGCGGGAGGCGGCCGGCGGCAGCTCCCTTGAGAAAGAGGAACTCAGACACTTCCATGACGCCCTTTTTGAAGCATTAAAGGCGACACTGCCGGGCACTGGCCCCCTTCTGGGAAAAATGAAAGAGCTCTGGTTTTATATGGGCAGAAATTTCACGGAAGCAGACAAGTATCTGAAGGAGATTAAAAAAGCAAAAGACCTGGTCAGGTACCGGTCAGCCGTGCGGCTGCTGTTTTCACAGTGCGATTTTAGTTGATTCCTTTTTATTCTGATTTCTTTTTTATTTGATTTTTTATTTGATTTTTTTATAAGTATAGATATAAGTACAGACGCATGTGAATTGTTTTCCAAGTGTGGTATATTACCCATCTGGCAGTTATCTGCCCACGAACCGTTCAGGCCCGCCTGATTCTTGGAGCGCCTTTTGTGCATTGCTGTAGAGGCGGGCCTTGAAAAACGCCGGTACTTGCTTTTTGCAAGCCCTGGCGCAGCAAAAAGCTTAGTATCCGCTGCGTTTTTCACGGAGCGGGA
>JBGUNJ010000144.1:0-51644 GCA_045117315.1 Lachnospiraceae bacterium
CGCCAGAACAGCGGGACCTATCAGGACGGCGGTCCCTGGGCTCTGATCTATGTCTTTGACCAGGATCCGGACACAAACGTGGTCTGCGAAGGATATTCAGAGGCCTTCCAGTACCTCTGCGGACTGACGGATTTCCAGAGCAGCAAGATCCAGGTCTATTCTCCGACCGGGACCATGGCGGGCGGCACTGGAGCCGGCCCCCACAAGTGGAACATCATCCACATGGATGACGGCCTCAATTATATGGCGGATGTCACCAACTCGGATGAAGGCAGCGTGGGCTCTGACGGACGGCTGTTTCTGAAAGGAATCCAGGGCAGTGTCAGTGACGGTTATGTCCTTTCCTGGGATGAGTATCAGTGGGAAGAGGGGGGCAGGATCTACACCCGCCCTGCAGGTTCTGTGAGCTATGTTTATGATGAGGATACGAGAGAGCTCTTTACCGGGGAGGAACTGACGCTCTCCTCCCAGGACTATGTCCCGGGCAGCGTGCCTCCCGAGCCTCCGACACCGACAGTGGACGAGATCGCGGCCATGGAGGCGGTCAGCCTTTATCTGACGGACAAAATCGGGATGCGCGTTCACGTGAATATCAATGAAGATTATATTGCGCAGGACGACTATATCACCTTTATCTGCGCCGGCAGAACCGTGACACAGAATGTCTCTGAGGCGGAGACGGATGAAAGCGGCAGGCTGGTCTTTTCCCTGGAACTCGCTGCCAGGCAGATGACGGACCAGGTGACCTTCTTCATGACAGCGGACGGCGCCGCCGGCACCTCCGGGCAGTACTCGGTGCGCACCTACGCCGATACTGTCCTGAATGGAGAGAGCGGCTATTCCAACGCCGAGAAAGAACTGATCCGCGCCATGCTCAATTACGGCAGCTATACACAGCTGTATGCGGGCTATCGCACTGACAGTCTTGCGGCGGAGGGCCTGTACACAGACGGAGATGATCCCGTCCTGAATACGCAGGGACCGGACCTGGCTGATTATGCCTACACCTATAAACTGAACAATAAGACAGACGGACTCAAAATCGGGAAGGCCTCTCTGCTTCTGGGGACAGACCTGTCCCTGAGGATCTACTATGAGCCCGGAGACGGGAAGACAGACACGTCCTATTCCATCGTCCAGGCAGGGGGATCCGGCAGCGGACCTGTGACTGGCTATGATGATACTCTCGGGATGTATTACGCAGAAATCGAACACATCACGCCGACACAGATCGGAAATATGTATAAGCTCGATTTCTACGCAGAGGACGGACAGGCGGCGGACACCCCTGTGGCATCTGTCACCTTCGGCCCTCTCAGCTACTGCAAGGGCGAACTGGAGAGCGGCAGCTCATCCGTTGAACTCATGAACCTGTGCCGGGCACTCTACTATTATTGGGAAGCTGCTGTGATTCCCCCGACATGACAGACCGCAATTGCGGGCCGGGAGGCGCGTCTTCCGGCTCACCCGGTAAAAATCTGATCAATTGAAAAATTGAAACCGGCATTGACAAGCCTGTACACGGTCGGGCGCGAAAGCGCCTGTCCGGTACAGGCTTTTTTGTGCCGTACGCCGGAGGAAGGGGACGGTTCTTTGTCTCCTTCGATTTTTTCGTTCACTTTTGTTTTGCGAAATGACTGGATTCCGGGACAGAGGCCGGTTTTACATAAAGGCATTGCCTTGTCAGTATTTCTTCTTTATAATAGATAGACGGCTTTTTGCTCCCAGGGGAATAGAGAATGATGCTGCCCCGGAGCAGGATTCGAATATGCGTCGCACTGTGAGAGCGTGGGCTCGAGAGACAGTGTGCTGCTTTGATCTGCGGGTTTTCAATAATTGCCCGTGATCAGTTGGCGTATGAACAGAATCAGGCTGTTTTTAACAACAACAATTGGAGAAATTGTAAAAGGTCAAATATATGATAAAAAGATACGCAGAAGGGCCGGAAACCGGGCTGATCCGTCGGTTTGATCTTTTCGGAAGCGGAGAGAATGATGATTCCGACGGACGGAGAAACGGCGAAAACAGGAAAGGAAACGGCGGAAACAAGGGAGATGACCAGGGAGACGAAAAGGGAAACGGACAGCCCAGACAGAACCTTTTCATTCTCTTGCTGGTGACCGTCATTGCCTTTGCCGCTGTCAGCTATTTTCTGCGGGACAACAGCGAATCCCGCAAGATTTCCTACAATGAATTTATCAAATATGTCCAGCAGGATAAGGTGGCGGAGGTCGACATGAAGTCCGACCGCCTGGAGATCCATCTGAAGGATTCGGACGCCGTGCTCTATACGGGTATGGCGGAGTCGGAGGATGCCCTTACCAAGCGCCTGATGGATGCAAAGGTCACTTACAATCCCTATGTGCCCGACAGCTCGGGCATGGTCATGTCCTTTATCTTGTCTTATGTGCTCCCCATCCTTCTGATGTGGGGGCTGCTCAGCGTGCTCTTCCGCCGCATGGGCGGCCGGGGCGGCATCATGGGGGTCGGCAAGAGTACGGCCAAGGAATATGTGCAGAAAGAGACCGGTGTCACCTTCAAGGATGTCGCCGGTGAGGACGAGGCCAAGGAGTCTCTGGTCGAGGTCGTCGATTTCCTCCATAATCCGGGACGCTATGTCAAGATCGGCGCCAAGCTGCCCAAGGGGGCTCTTCTGGTCGGACCTCCCGGCACCGGAAAAACCCTGCTTGCCAAAGCTGTGGCGGGCGAGGCCCATGTGCCCTTTTTCTCGCTGACGGGCTCGGATTTCATCGAGCTCTATGTCGGCGTCGGCGCTTCCCGTGTGCGCGATCTGTTTAAAGAGGCCAATAAAAACGCGCCCTGCATTATTTTTATCGATGAAATCGATGCCATCGGCCGCAGCCGCGATTCGCGTTACGGCGGCGGAAACGAGGAGCGCGAGCAGACTCTGAACCAGCTCCTGTCGGAGATGGATGGCTTTGAGGCGTCCAAGGGAATCCTGATCATCGGCGCCACCAACCGGCCTGAGATCCTGGATAAGGCCCTGCTGCGTCCCGGCCGTTTCGACAGGCGGATCATTGTGGACCGTCCCGACCTCAAAGGCCGCATCGCGATCCTTAAGGTCCACGCCAAAAATGTCAAGATGGACGAGACCGTGGATCTGGAGGAGATCGCGCTCGCTACCAGCGGCGCGGTGGGCTCCGATCTGGCCAATATGATCAACGAGGCGGCCATCAATGCCGTCAAGGCGCACCGCCAGTATGTCTGCCAGAAAGACCTCTTTGAGGCAGTCGAGCAGGTCCTGGTCGGCAAGGAGAAAAAAGACCGCATCATGAGCAAGGAGGAGCGCCGGATCGTGTCCTACCACGAGGTCGGCCATGCCCTGATCAGCGCGGTGCAGAAAAATTCCGAGCCCGTTCAGAAGATTACCATTGTGCCCCGCACTATGGGAGCTCTGGGATATGTCATGCAGGTTCCTGAGGAGGAGAAATACCTCAACAGCAAGGCGGAGCTCGAGGCCATTATCATCGGCCTGCTGGGCGGACGCGCCGCAGAGGAACTCAAATTTGAAAGTGTCACCACAGGTGCCTCCAACGATATCGAGCGCGCGACCGCGCTGGCCCGCAATATGGTCACCCAGTACGGAATGAGTGAACGATTCGGTCTTATGGGGCTGGCTACAGTTGAGAGCCAGTATCTTGAGGGACGCGCTGTCCTCAACTGCAGCGATGTCACTGCCGCGGCTGTGGACGAGGAAGTCCGCCTGATCCTGGAGAGAAGTTATGCCGAGGCAAAGCGCATTCTCTCTGAAAATATGGACGCGCTTGATACTATTGCCGACTTCCTGATTCGCCAGGAGACCATCACCGGCAAAGAATTCATGAAGATGTTCGACGAGGTGCGCGCAAAGAGAAACGGCGGCGGGGATGGAAACGGATCCGAAGCGGCCGTGACGGATGCAGCTCCGGAACAGACAGAAACAGCTCCCGCACAGGCGGAAGTGCCTGCGCAGGCGGAAGCTGTTCCTGCACAGGAAAAAGCTCCTGTTACACAGGCTGAAGAGCCGGTCCAGACCTCGATAGAAGAGCCGGTCCAGGCCTTGACAGAAGATTCGGGCCAGGCCTTGACAGAAGATTCGGGCCAGGCGGAACTGCCTGCACAGGAGGAAGCTGCTCCTGTTCAGGCTGAAGAGCCGGAAGAAAACTTCCCCGAAGAGGACGGCCGGGAGCCGGAAGAGGAAGAGAAGATCTCTCCCGAAGAACTTGTAAAGAATCAGAAGGCCGGAAAGGGGAGATACTCACAAGTCTCGCTGGAGGATATGGATTTCTTCGAGTGAATCTGAATATGTCCTTTGGACCCGGGTGTTCTTCGCAAAGTAATATATGTCCTTTGGACCCGAGTGTTCTTCGCATAGATGTACTAGGACTCGCACATGTTCAGTGCGGGCACCATCCAAACTCGTAATCCGGCCGATGCCGGATTACTCGGACAGGTGGATGTTAAATGCCCGTCCCTGAAAGACGGGCATTTAGCCCGCCCTTCTCATGTGCTTCGTCAAGTACATCTGGATGCTCATCTCAACCGGGTCCGCCAGGACATATTGGGACAAATACGAAAAGCAGCCTGTGTCCGCCGGGACATATTGGCGATAATTAGAAAAGCAACCTGGGGTTCATCGGGACGTTTTGGTTGGGGTATGAAAGATTTTTCTGAGGATTTGAAAAAGCTGCCGGTTCAGCCCGGCGTATATATTATGCGCGATGAACAGGATGCGATTATTTATGTGGGAAAGGCGGTAAACCTTCACAATCGCGTCCGTTCTTATTTTCGCAAGATTGTCGGGCGGGGGCCGCAGATCGACAGGATGGTCAAGCAGATTGACCGTTTTGAGTATATCGTGACAGATTCGGAGCTGGAGGCTCTGATCCTGGAGAACAATCTGATCAAGGAGCATCGGCCCAAGTACAATACGATGCTCAAGGATGATAAAACTTATCCCTATATCAAGGTCACGGTGGGGGAGGAGTATCCGCGGGTTCTGTTTTCGCGTCAGATGAAGAAAGATAAGTCCCGTTATTTCGGGCCTTTTTCCAGCTCTCAGGCTGTGCGCAGTACGATTGAGCTGATCAATCGCATGTACGGGCTGAGGGACTGCAACAGGGTGCTTCCCAGAGATTTCGGCAAGGACCGGCCATGTCTGAATTTTCATATGAACCGCTGCTGCGGACCCTGTACCGGGGAGGTGCCGGCGGAGGATTACCGCAGGAAAATCGATATGGCGCTGGAGTTTCTGGCGGGAAATTACAAGCCGGTTATAAGGGATCTCACGGAAAAAATGGAGCAGGCCTCGGAGGATATGCGTTTTGAGGAGGCGATCCGGTGGCGGGACCTTCTGAACAGTGTTCAGCAGGTCGCGCAGAAGCAGAAGATGTCCGAGGGTGTTGGTGAGAACAGGGATGTTCTCGGGATCGCTGTGGAGAAGGAGAACGCGGACGCGGACGGGGTCATTCAGATCTTTTTTGTCCGCGAGGGCAAGCTCATGGGCCGCGAGCACCATTACATGGTGCATGTCGGAGGAAAGCCGGAGAGCGAGATCCTGTCTGAGTTTATCAAGCAGTTTTACGCGGCGACTCCTTTTGTTCCCAAGGAGATTTTCCTGCCGGTGGAGCCGGAGGATCATCAGCTGCTGGAGGACTGGCTGAGTGCCCGCCGGGGCAGTAAGGTCACGCTTTTTGTCCCGAAAAAAGGAAAGAAAGAGAAGCTGGTGGAACTTGCGGGACAGAATGCCCTGATCGTCCTGCAGAGGGACCGGGAGCGCCTTCGCAGGGAGGAGGGCCGCACGATCGGGGCGGCCAAAGAGATTGCCGATCTGCTGGGTCTGCCTTCTGTCCGCCGTATGGAAGCCTATGATATTTCGGATATCAGCGGTTTTGCCAATGTGGGGTCCATGGTCGTCTATGAAAACGGAAAGCCCAAGCGGAGCGACTACCGCAAGTTCAGGATCAAGTCGGTCGCCGGACCCAATGACTATGCCTGCATGCGCGAGGTACTGACGCGGCGCTTCCGCCACGGCATGGAAGAGCAGCGGGTGATTGAGGAAAAAAACCTCGACGCGGAGCTTGGCAGCTTCACCCGCTTTCCGGATCTGATCATGATGGACGGCGGAAGGGGACAGGTCAATATCGCGACCTCGGTCCTGGAGGAACTGGGACTGGACATTCCCGTGTGCGGTATGGTCAAGGATGACAATCACCGGACGCGCGGTCTTTTTTATAAAAACGTGGAACTGCCGATCGACACTTCGGGGGAGGGGTTCAAGCTGATCACCCGGATTCAGGACGAAGCCCACCGCTTCGCGATCGAGTATCACAGATCCCTGAGGGGAAAGGCACAGGTGACGTCGCGCCTTGACGCGATTCCGGGAATCGGTCCCGCGCGCAAAAAGGCCCTGATGCGGCATTTCAAATCGATCGACGATATTATCGCGGCTTCGAAGGAGGAGCTTACGGCTGTGCCGGGTATTCCGGAGCGTCAGGCGCAGGAGATCTGGGATTATTTTCATTCCTCTGAAGAAGAATAAAAACTGAGAGACTCAGGACTCGCCTGCGTGTCTTGCGCGCCTGTCCCGCGACTGAAGTCACGGGACAGGGACGATGAAGAATAAAACTGAGGAAATATAGAACCTGAGGAAGTACAGGACCCGGGGAGGTTTGACCACAGATATGAAGATGACAGTGACAGAAGAGCCCCGTCAGCTGGTGGAGCGGGATTTTGCCGCCCATGCGGCTTCCGGCAGGGAGCAGGTTGAGGAGATGCGCCGTGGTACGGCGACTTATAAGGGAGTGCCGATCAAGTTCGGATATCTGCCCAAATATTTTTCGGAGGAGGGCTTCGGAAAGCTGAAGGCGGATCTGGAGCACGCGTGGCGCATCCTGGTGAGGGTGATCGAGGAGTATCTGGTCAGCCCCGAGTACAGGGTCCTGTTCGATTTCCCGGAGGAGCTGGAGGAGATGATCCTCAGGCGTCCCGCGTACACGACATTGCTGCCCGTTTGCCGGCTGGATATTTTTTTGAACGAGGAGACAGGGGAATTCCGTTTCTGTGAGTTCAATGCCGACGGCAGCAGCGCCATGAACGAGAACGCCGAGCTCTGCCGCACTTACCGGAATACGCTCCTGTACAAAGAGATGGACCGGAAATATGAGCAGATCATGTTCGAGCTGTTTGACTCCTGGGTGCAGGCTTTTCTGGAAATATGGAGAGAGGCGCAGGAGGTTAATGATGAACCCGGAAGTCCTTCCGGGAGCAGTCCGCTTCCGTCCGTGGCAATCGTGGACTTTCTTGAAAAAGGTTCTTCTTCAGCGGAATTTGAGGCCTTCAGAGAGGCTTTCCTGAGGGCGGGATGTCCGGCTTATGTCGCGGAGATCCGCACGCTGCGCTATGAGGGCGGAAGGCTGCTGACAGAGGACGGGCATGTGATCGATGCCGTCTATCGCCGCGCAGTCACGAGCGATATTATGGCGAATATGGAAAATGTGCAGCCCTTCCTGGAGGCCGTGCGCAACGGCAGGGTCTGCCTCATCGGGGATTTCTGCACTCAGGTCGTGCATGACAAGATCCTTTTCAGGATCCTGCATGATCCTCGCACGGGTGCTTTTCTGACGGAGGAGGACAGGGCCTTTATAGCCGCACATGTGCCTTACACGGCGATCCTGACAAAGGAGGAGGCCGACCGGGATGAAGTGCGTCTGGACAGGGAGAGGTGGATCCTGAAGCCCCGCGATTCCTACGGCGCCCACGGAATCTATCCGGGCCGTCTGATGAGTCAGGAAGAGTGGGACGCCCAGCTCGACGCCAGGGCGGACACGGACTATATTCTGCAGGAATTTGTGACTCCTTACAGGACGGAAAATATTTTCTTCGGCGACCGTGAGCCCGCCTGGAAGTCCTTCAGCAATATGACGGGCGTCTATCTGTATGGCGGCCGTCTGGCGGGAATCTATTCCAGGGCCTCGGTGACACCGATCATTTCGGTCGAGGGAGACGAACACGAGATGACGTCGGTCATTTTAAAAGAAAGAGATTGATAAGAAATTCAATTTTTATAAAAAGAGTAAAAGCAGTCCGGGCAGTGAAAATGCAAAAACCTGAAAATACAGGGAATTTAAAAAGGCAGGAATTTAAAAAGGCAGATATTGAAAACAAGCAGGAATTAAAAAGGCAGGGGACTTGAAGAGGGGGAATCCGGGATGGCCTATGTAAAAATCGAGGAAGTCGCTGAAAAGATGAATCTGGTGAATCTGACTCCGGAGATCGATGTCTCCGGACGCAGGGTCCGGCAGTCGGAAGTCAACCGGCCGGCACTGGAACTGACGGGATATTTTGATCATTTTGCGGCGGGAAGAATTCAGCTCATCGGACTGGTCGAACATTCCTATATTGACCAGATGAGCGAGGAGGATAAGAGGACGATATTTACAAAGCTCTTCTCCCTGGATGTACCCATGGTTATTTTTACAAGGGACCTGCAGCCGGATGCTCTGATCCTTGAGCTCGCCCACTCAATGGGTATGCCTATGTATCTGACAAGTCAGGCCACCAGCCCGTTTATGGCGGAGATGCTCAGATGGCTCAACGTCAAGCTGGCTCCCTGCATTTCTATCCACGGCGTTCTGGTGGATGTCTATGGAATCGGGCTGCTGCTGACAGGAGACAGCGGCATAGGAAAATCGGAGGCCGCCCTGGAACTGATCAAAAGAGGGCACCGTCTGGTCTCGGATGACGTCGTCGAGATCCGCAGGGTGAGTGAAGTGACCCTGATCGGGTCGGCGCCCGAGATCACCAAGCATTTTATTGAGCTCAGGGGTATCGGGATCATTGACGTCAAGACCCTGTTCGGCGTCTGCAGTGTGAGGGAAAGCCAGAGTATTGACCTGGAGATCCATCTTGAGGAATGGGATAAAAACAGGGAGTATGACAGGCTTGGTATGGAGGAGTCCTTCTCGGAATATCTCGGAAACAAAGTGGTATGCCACAGCGTTCCGGTCAGGCCGGGCAGAAATGTCGCGATCATCTGCGAGTCCGCCGCCGCCAATCACAGACAGAAACTGATGGGGTATAATGCCGCGCAGGAGCTCTATCAGCGTTTTCAGAAAAATCTGATGCGCAGACGGGAAGAAAGGGAAGATGAGGAAGACTGATACACATCGGGGTTGAAGATGCCGCGGGAGAAGTCGGAAAACAGGATTCCCGGTTGCTGCGGGAAAAGTCGGAAAAACAGGTTCATTAATCGCTGCGGGAAGAAAATGGTGAAAAAGTGACTCAAAAAACATTGCGGGAAAGAATGGAGGAGATCCTTCCATTTTTACGGATAAAATATAATGAGCCTATGGACAGGCACTGTTCGTTCCATACCGGCGGGAGGGCAGACGCGCTGGCTTTTGTCCGGACAGAACGCGAAATGGCGAAGCTGCTGGAATTGCTGAGGGCAGAAGGAGAGGAATTTTTTATTCTTGGGAAAGGAACGAACCTTCTGATCGGTGACGGCGGCTACAGGGGCGTGATCGTCACGGCTGTCGGGCAGGACAGGCAGGATGTGCCCGATGGGTCAGACCGACCTGACGGATCGGAAGGAGCGGACGGACCGCGTGAAGGTCTGCAGTCCCGGGACGAATCTCCTGTACTGGATGAGATCCGTGTGGAGGGAAACAGGATCATAGCGGGAGCCGGTGCCACTCTGAAGGCGGCGGCGCTGGCTGCCAGGGATCACGGGCTGAAAGGCCTTGAGTTCGCGGCGGGGATTCCCGGTACTGTCGGCGGCGGCCTTGTCATGAATGCCGGCGCCTATGACGGGGAGATGAAGCAGGTCGTGCGCTCAGTCCGTATCCTGCTGCCGGACGGGAGTCTGCGTGTATTCAGCGGAGAGGAGATGCAGTTCGATTACAGAACAAGTATCCTCAGGAAAGTTCCCGGGATCGCTCTGGGGGCTGAGTTTGAGCTGGAAGAAGGAGATCCCGAGAGCATCCGCGTGAGAATTCTGGAGCTGTCCGCACTGCGCCGCGAGAAACAGCCTCTCGAATATCCCAGCGCGGGAAGTACCTTCAAGCGCCCCAAGGGATATTTTGCCGGAAAGCTGATCATGGACGCGGGGCTGAGGGGCTACAGAGTCGGGGGAGCCCAGGTCTCAGAGAAACACTGCGGATTTGTGATCAACAGAGGCGGAGCTACTTCCGCGCAGATCCGTCGGCTGATCGAGGACGTCCAGGCCAGGGTTTTCGAGGAGTCCGGAATAAAGCTGGAGCGTGAAGTGATTTTCCTGGGTGAATTCTAAGGGAGCCGCGCAAATGCGACAGGAAGGGGGAGACAGATGCGTTTTGTCGTAGTGACCGGTATGAGCGGCGGCGGTAAGGCGACCGCGATCAAGATTCTCGAAGATGAGGGCTATTATTGCGTAGATAACCTTCCGGTCAGGCTTATCGATAAATTTATGGAACTGGTTTTCAAACCCCAAAGCGGTGTGGACAAGGTTGTACTGGGGCTGGATGTACGCGCCGACTGGCCTTTTGTCTATGTGGAGGAGGTGTTGGCTGCCCTCAGGGAGAAGGGGTACAAATACGAGATCGTATTTATGGATGCCAGCGACGAGACCCTGATCCGCCGCTATAAAGAGACCAGGCGCGCCCATCCCTGTGAGCCGCACGGAAGTGTGGAAACGGGGATCAGCAAGGAGAGGGAGATCCTCCGCCAGATCAAGAGCAAGGCGGATTATGTATTTGACACATCCAACCTTCTGGTGAGGGAACTCAGGGAGGAGCTCGTCAAGGTATTTGTCGATGACCGGAAATATAATTCCCTCCTGGTCTCGATTGTGTCCTTCGGATTTAAAAACGGAATTCCCCTGGACGCGGATCTTGTCTTCGATGTCAGGTTCCTCCCCAATCCTTATTACGTGGAAGGACTCAAAGAGCTGACCGGAAATGACAAACCGGTGCAGGATTTCGTCCTGTCCTATTCGCAGACGGCGGAGTTCAGAAAAAAACTGGCGGATATGATCAGCTTCCTGATCCCTCATTATGTCGAGGAGGGAAAAAACCAGCTGGTGATCTGCATCGGCTGCACGGGCGGACAGCACAGGAGCGTTACGATTGCCAACTGTCTGTACGAGGACCTGAAAGATAAGGGCGATTACGCGCTGAAGATTTATCACAGGGATGCCGAAAAAAAGATCCCGCAGGGTGATGATGAAAAATAATTAAATCAGCAGTGTTTTTTCGGAAATACTTTTTTTCTTTGATAATTTTCCGAAAGGGCTGTTTGCGGGCTGCATATGTCTGTGAACGCATGTCTGCTGCCAGGGCAGGATATGCCTTTGAGTATGTGTCCGCGGCAGGAGGCAGGAAAGGAGAAAACATGTCGTTTTCCGGCGATTTGAAGAAGGAACTCTCGAAGATCATACCGCCGCGGAGACAGGCAAGAGAGACGGCGGCGGCAGCTCTTCTGATCAATATAGGGGAGATTTCCCGGTCGGACAGAGGGGAAATTATACTGATATTGTCGGGTGGAAACCCTCTGGCTCTAAGAAAATACTTTACATTGATACAAAAAACCGTTAATATAAGTCCTGATTTGTTTGCGTTCTGGCTTTCTGCCTGTTCTGCCAAGGCAGGAGAGAGAAAAAAGGACGCAGGGGAGGAACGAGCCGGGACAGAAGTATTCGGAAAAGATCGTGAAAAAGAGGGGAAAAAATTAAAGATCGGTCAGAGCACATCGGTTCCCGATGCAAGGTTTGTGCTTGCCGGCACAGAAATGATGCCGGGCGGGGAGAAGCTTCTTCCGCGGCAGTTCACCGCGTTTGTGGAAAAGGTGGGGATGATCGAAAGAGATGGAACGGTCCGAGTTAATGACGGAACTATTCCGGCAGAGTTTGTGAAAGGAACGGCTGGAAGGGCGTATCTGCGCGAGATGTTTCTCTGCATGGGATTTATGAATGATCCAAAGAAGAGATATCATCTGGAATTCCGGTGTTTTTCACAGCCTCAGGCAGACCAGCTCCGGGAGGTACTCGGGGAACAGGGTATTCATGCGGGACTCACACTTCGCAAAAAATACTTTGTCGTCTATCTGAAGGACTCGGAGGATATCGTCAGGCTTCTGCAGTTGATGGGGGCTTCTGTCAGCCTTATGGCGATGGAAAACGCCCGTATCTACAAGGAAGTGCGGAATAATGTGAACCGGCGAGTGAACTGCGAAACAGCAAACATAGGAAAAACAGTAGAATCTGCCGTGCGGCAGCTGGAGGATATCCGCCTGCTCCGCGACAAGGGGATTCTGCAGGAACTGCCTGCTCAGATTCGTGAAGCGGCAGCGTTAAGGGAAGAATATCCGGGAGCGTCCCTCTCTGAACTGGGGGAACTTGCTGATCCGCCTGTCGGGAGGTCAGGGATGAATCACCGGATGAGAAAAATCGCTTCCCTGGCTCAGAAAGTTCAGAAAATGCAGTGAGTTTTCTTTAAGCGGGATCCGGAAAAGGAAAACGCGCTTGCTGCGTAAATCCAGATTTTTACGGTGAAAGATCCGTGGGATAGGAGTTTGTGTATGCTGACAAAATCAATCGTGGTTAATCGTCCACAGGGACTGCAGGCCCGCCCGATTGCCGAACTGGTACAGGTTGCTAGCAGATATGAGAGCCGTGTCTATCTGAAACATGGTTCAAAAAGAGTGAATGCCAAGAGCATTATGGGGATGATGTCCCTGGAAGCACCCGCAGGTGAAACTGTTGAAGTGACGGTCGAAGGACAGGACGAGCAGATCGCGATGAAAGAAATTGAAGCATTTCTTATCAGCGGACGCATGAGTGTCTGTGCGGTGTGATGTGAAAAAGAACTGCGTTTCCTGTTCTGACAGGTCTGAGACAGCAGTGATATGATGATGAATGAGAGGGCATTTCCGCAGCCGGCTGTGGAAATGCCTTTTTTATGACATGGCCCGTGCAATGTATTTTCCGCCTTGCGGCGGACACGGGCCGGTCGTGGGGTAGAGGGCGGCGTGGCCGCCTCTACCCTGTTATCGCAGGGCTGCTGTAAGGTATCTTTCGCCCGGCATTTTGGGCAAAAAAAAACTCCCCAGAAAAGGGAGGATGCCAGGCACCTGAGTGCCTGGCATAGTTATGAAAAAGTTATTCGTAAGCCTGCTGCATTGGCGACGATAGTTATAAGCTTTAAGTTTTTCTGCTGTTCAGCTTATGAGAAGAGTATATTGTTAAAAAATGGACGGAGAATGAGAAGCTGTTTAAAAAACATTTAATAAAATATGAACAATTTTTTAACAACGGTTTCGGCCTTTCTTTTCCCTCCGGTTTTCGTATCTTTTCCTTTCCAGTTTCCCTTTTTTGCATACGGTTTTCTTTATCTCTTCCCTGTTTGTGCGCATTTTCGTGCCGCCGGTTTTCTCTCTTCCTTGTATTTCTTCTTTACACCTGTATCTTTCAATCGCTATAATAACAACTATGTTAAATAAAGTGTTTTTTGTAATAAATTCAGAATCAGGAAGCAGCGGTACCGGAGCAGCCGCTGAGGAAGCGGAGCGCGCGGTCCGGGTCCTGGAGGCTGAGGGGATCGAAAGCGGGATCATCCGGGGGCGGGACATGGCGCCGCTGGCTGAAGCTGAGCGCAGGGACCGGTCACCGGAGCATACTCTTTTTTTATGCGATACGGAGGAGGACTTCCTGGCCTTTCGGAAGAGGGGCTTTTATGCTGTCGGATATGTGCATGGGGAAAATGCGTCGGAGCGTTTCCCGGGGGCTTCCTACATCATCCAGGAGCCTGATCTGGTGGATATTGACAGCTATGTGAAGATTTATGAGAGAGAGGCCGGCCTTCCATGGACGATCCTCAGGACTCCGCGCTGCCTGGTGAGGGAATTTACGGCGGATGATCTGGACGGGATCTATGCGCTTTATGACGGACAGGCTCGACAGTATCTGGAGCCGCCGTCCGCCGACCGGACCCGGGAGAAAGAAGTTCTGGAGGCCTATATAGAACGGATCTACGGTCTGTATGGATTCGGCCACTGGGCGGTCCTGGCGCTGGATCCGCAGAGCGGTACGGAGAGGAATCCGGAGAGGAATCCGGGACAGAATCCGGAGAACTATACGGAGAGGAATCCGGGGCAGAATACGGAGGCTCTCAGTCCCCTTCCGGTCGCGCCGGGAACTCTGATCGGGCGCATCGGTTTTTCCGCGGTCACTTCGGAAAGAGAAGCCGAGGCGTCAGCCCTTGGACTCGGGGAGATCGACGCGGACTTCGGCTTCCTGGTCGCGGCTTCCTGCAGAGGCACCGGAGCGGCGCAAGAGGTCTGTGCGGCCATCCTGCGCTATGGATTTGAGGCACTTGGGTTCTCGCGGGTGACCGCGGACGCGGACCCGCACAACCGCGCATCGATCCGCCTTCTGAAAAAACTCGGTTTCAGGGAGGCGGGAAAGACCGGAGAAAAGAATCTTTATATTCTTTCCGGCCATGAGTTAAGAAACTGTTTACAGTGACGATCATATTTTGATTGAAAATCTGAAAAAATACAGTGAAATCTGAAAACAATACAGGAGGTATCTGCTATGATCAATCGGGAATACCTTGCCATGCTTGGAAACAAATCCGTGATCCGTGAGCTGTCGGAATACGCGACTGCGCGCGGAAAAGAAATCGGCTATGACAATGTATTTGACTTCAGCCTGGGAAACCCTTCAGTTCCGGCACCGGAAAGCTACAGGGATACCGCGATCCGGCTTCTTCAGGAGGAGGAACCCCTGAAACTCCACGGTTATAATCCCACGCAGGGTGACCCCAGAGTAAAGGAAAAGGTTGCCGCTTCCCTCAATGCCCGCTTCGGGATGTCCTACAGCGGAAATCTGATTTTCCCCACTTCCGGAGCTGCGGGAGCCATTGCGCACGCAATCCGCTGCGTGACCGAGCCGGGCGAGGAAGTCATCGTATTCGCGCCCTATTTTTCCGAATACGATCAGTACGTCGGAGGCGCAGGGGCTAAGCTCCGTGTTGTTCCCATGAAGGCGGACGATTTCCAGATTAATTTCGAGGCTGCGGAGGGATTTTTCAACGAAAAGACCGCGGCTGTCCTGATCAACACACCCAATAATCCCTCCGGAGCGGTCTACACAGAGGAGACTCTCAGCCGCCTGGCAGGCTTGATGGCAAAGAAGTCGGAACAGCTGGGACACACGATTTTCCTTATTTCGGATGAGCCCTATCGAGAGATCGTATTTGACGGCAAAAAGCAGCCCTATCCGGCTAAGTTTTATCCGCACACCCTGACCTGCTACTCCTTCTCCAAGTCGCTCTCCGTACCGGGCGAGCGTATCGGTTATGTGGCAGTCTCACCGGATTGCGAGCAGGCGGACAAGATGGTTCCCATGATGGGACAGATTTCCCGCGGAACCGGCCACAACTGTCCTTCATCCCTGCCCATGCTGGCGGCGGCCTTCTGCCTTGAGGATACATCTGATCTCTCTGTCTATGAGACCAATATGAATCTTCTCTATGACACATTCAAGGAGCTCGGATTTACGGTCCCCCGCCCCGGCGGAACCTTCTATATCATGCCCAAAGCGCTTGAAGAGGACGCGGTCGCTTTTTGCAAAAAGGCTCTGAAATATGATCTTGTCTTCGTCCCCGGAGACGGATTCAAGGCGCCGGGCTTCTTCCGCGTAGCCTATTGCGTGGACACGGAAAAAGTGGAGCGCTCCCTCGCGGCGATCAGGCGTTTTGTGGAGACGGAATATCCGAACCGGTAAAAAAAGACAGGACAGTCAACATGCCGGCGCTGCCGGATGAACCGGGGCCGGCACCTGCATCAAGGAGAAGAATTGAATGATTGAACTGTTAAAAGCTGCCCTCTACGGAGTGGTGGAAGGGATTACTGAATGGCTGCCGGTCAGCAGTACGGGGCACATGATTCTTCTGTCGGAATTTGTGACACTGCGGGTCTCAGACCTGTTCTGGGATGTCTTTCTGGTTGTGATCCAGCTGGGAGCGATCATGGCAGTCGTCATCCTGTACTGGAAGACCATCTGGCCGGTCAGACGCAGCGAAGCGACAGGAAAGCTGGAAATAGACAGAGACACCATTTCGCTCTGGTGCAAGGCCATCGTCGCCTGCCTGCCTGCCGCGGTAGTGGGGATCCTGGCCGATGACTGGCTGGACGCGCATTTTTACAACTGGGTCGTCGTCTCGATCATGCTCATTCTGGTCGGTATCGCATTCATTCTGATCGAGAACAGGAATGCGGGGAAAAAACCGACCACCCGGAAACTCAGGGATCTGACCTACAAGGAAGCACTCATCATCGGACTGTTCCAGCTGATCGCGGCCATCTTCCCCGGAACATCCCGCTCAGGGGCGACTATCCTGGGAGGAATCATGACTGGAGTGTCCCGCACGGTCGCTGCCCAGTTTACTTTTATACTGGCGATCCCGGTCATGTTCGGGGCCAGTCTGCTCAAGATCGTCAAATACGGCCTCTATTTTTCGGGAATGGAGTACGCGATCCTGGCGGTCGGAATGATCGTGGCATTTTTTGTTTCGGTGCTGGTCATCCGCTTTCTGATGAGTTATATCCGGAGACATGATTTCAAAGTCTTCGGCTGGTACAGAATTCTGCTTGGCGTGATCGTGATCCTCTACTTTGTCTTTGTGAGGAGATAGTTCCTCTGACGGGTGGATTTTCAGAAAAGAATCAACAAAAAGCCTTAAAAACAAACAATATATGGGAAAACTGGTAGTACTCCGTACAAGGTTTTATGTTACAATAGAAAACAGTGGCGCAAAGTGAAAATCCGGCGCTGCATCCGGAGAACAATGCGCAGTGAAAAAGTTTCTGTAGGCATATGTACGGCGGAACATTGGCCAATAGGAGGAAGAAAATGGCTAACAACAGGAGAAGAAGATCAAATAATCGGAAACCCGAGAGGGCAAAGGCTCAGAACGACCTTGTCAATGAGGTGGAAGAGATGGATGAAGTCGATGCTGTTGAAGAGGAGGCTTTTGAAGAGGAGCCCGCTCCCTCAATGTCATCTGCTGAGCGCGACAAGCAGCGCAAAGAGAACCGCCAGAACGCTCTTCTTTTGATCGGAGCGATTGCGATCCTCGCAGTCGTCGGTATTGTGATCTGGATTACTTCCGGTTCCGGAGATGAGGAGCAGACAGCCGCCGTTGCAACGACAACGGAAGTCGCTGCGACAGATACTACTTCCACACCGATCGCGGCTGTGGACGAAGAAGCTGTGACAGATGAAGACAAAAAGGAAGCTGATGTCATAGAGGATGTCGAGGATGTAGAGGCAGTCGAAGGAACAGAGGCAGTCGAGGGAACTGAGGAAGTCGAAGGCACAGAGGCAGCTGAAGGAACAGAGGCAGTCGAAGGCGCAGACGCAGTTGAAGGCGCAGAGGCAGTCGAGGGAACAGAGGCAGTTGAAGGCGCAGAGGCAGTCGAGGGAACAGAGGCAGTCGAGGGAACTGAGGCAGTCGAGGGCACAGAGGCAGTCGAGGGCACAGAGGCAGTCGAAGGCGCGGAGACCGCTGAAGGCACAGAGGCAGCTCCTGCTGGCCAGGAAGAGATCCAGTCCACCACTGTAATGAATGCAGGCGATATCTATTCGATCACTCAGGATATGAAGATGTACGCAGAGCCCTCCACAGCTTCGGAAGTTGTCATGGATATTTCCGGCAGCTCAGGCTGGGCAGTTGCGATCGAAGAGCCCGCAGAGCAGGGCAACGGCTGGCACAGAGTATCTGTATGGCTCCAGGGACAGCCCACTTACGGCTACATCCAGATTCCGTAATCATGGTTTTATTCGGTTCCGCGGGGCAGGGACGCTGTAAATTCTGAATGCCCTCCTCCGGGACCTGGTTTCGGGTCCGCTTTGAGAACGGATGACCGGCGTATGCCGGAATCCGGCAAGGACCTTTATGAAAGGGGAAAGTTATGGAAACAATGAATGATTTCAGGGAAGAGCTGGAAGCCTCCTTACGTGAACTCCATGTGGGAGACATCGTTGATGGCACCGTGATCGGCGTCAATGAAGAAGGCGTCACAGTGGACCTGAAGTCTTATACTCAGGGATTCATCCGTCCTCAGGACATGAGCAATGATCCTTCCTTCAGCCTGACACAGGACGTCCATGAGGGTGACGAGATCAAGGCAAAGATCATTAAAATGGACAACGGCAGCGGAAGCATCGCCCTGTCCCGCAAGGCTGCGATCGATGTTCTGGCCTGGGACAAGCTCAAAGAGATGATGGACAATAAAGAAGTCATCAAGGTGCAGATCCTTGAGACCGTCAAGGCAGGCGTGGTGACTTATGTCGAGGGCATCCGCGCGTTTATCCCCGCGTCCCAGCTCAGCGACGCCTATGTTGAGAATACATCCGAGTGGATCGACAAGGATGTCGATGTCAGGATCATCACCTGTGATCCCGAGAAAAAGCGTCTTGTTCTTTCCGGCAGAGAGGTAGCCCGCGACCGCCGCAGAGAAGAGCGCAGACGCAGGATCGACGCTATGCAGGTCGGCACTGTCCTCGAGGGCACTGTCGAGACCATCAAGCCCTACGGCGCCTTCGTCGATCTGGGCGATGGCATCAGCGGCCTGGTCCATGTCTCCCAGCTGAGCCAGAAGCGTGTCGAGAATCCCGCCGAAGTGGTCAAAGAAGGCGAGAAAGTCAAAGTCAGGATCACCAAGGTGGCCGACGGCAAGATCAGCCTGAGCATGAAGGCTCTCGAAGATGCTCCCGTACAGGAGAAGGAAGAAGCCGTGGACATCTCCCTCTACACGACTAAGGAAAACGCGACTACAAACCTGGGCGAACTCCTCAAAGGCTTAAAGTTTGATTAAAGCAGCGAGGAAAGCGGTCGCAAATGCCGAGCTCGCTCAGGCATTTGCGGACATTTTCCGAGCGCCCACACATGAGCATGAAGGGATTTTTGCGAAGAATGAGCAAAAAGACCGGGAATGCGAATGTGTGGAGCGATGCGAGAGCGCGGTACGCGCAAAGCAGCGCGGGCTTTAATCATTTAATAAATTAAAGCAGCGAGGAAAGCGGTCGCAAATGCCGAGCTCGCTCAGGCATTTGCGGACATTTTCACAAACCGCTTGCGGTTTGTTAGCGCCGCACACATGAACACGCAGTCATAGCCATAAACATGACTTAGCTGATGTGACAGGGAAAAAGACCTGAGTGACAGGAACCTTCCCGGGGAAAATCGAATAATAAAGAGACAGGAGCGGGATTCCCTTTCATGTGGAATCCCGCTTTTCATGCCTTAACAGATGTGATATACTGTAAAGCCAGACGCAACATATGTTCGAGAAAACGGCTTGAATCTGCCGGAGAGGGAGGCTTGCGGGAGCGCCCGATGAGGAGAGCATTCGAGGCCAAAGTGACTGCCCGCGGCGAAGAAGCTGCCGGCCCGCCCGATGAGGAGAAGAGATGGATCATTTCGTATTGCATTCAGAATATGCGCCGACCGGCGACCAGCCCAAAGCGATTGAAGATCTGGTAAAGGGATTCAAAGAGGGAAATCAGTTCGAGACCCTGCTGGGCGTGACGGGATCCGGCAAGACCTTTACAATGGCCAACGTCATTCAGGCTCTCAACAAGCCCACGCTTATTATTTCGCACAACAAGACACTGGCCGGCCAGCTCTACGGAGAGATGAAGGAGTTTTTTCCGGAGAATGCAGTCGAGTATTTTGTCAGTTATTACGATTACTACCAGCCGGAGGCCTACATTCCCCAGAGCGACACCTATATTGCCAAGGACTCCATGATCAACGACGAGATCGACAAGCTGCGCCTGTCCGCGACGGCCTCGCTGGCGGAGCGCAGGGATGTCATAGTCGTTGCCTCCGTCTCCTGCATCTATGGCCTGGGCAGTCCCGACGAATTCAAGGGCATGTCCATCTCCCTCCGCCCCGGCATGGAAAAAGACCGGGACGAAGTCCTGCAGGAGCTTGTGGCGATCCAGTACACCCGCAACGACATGGCCCTGGAGCGCTGTAATTTCCGCGTCCGCGGCGACACGCTGGAGATCTTCCCCGCCCAGGGGAGCGACTTCATCCTCCGCGTCGAGTGGTTCGGCGATGAGATCGACCGCATCTGCGAGGTGGACCAGCTGACCGGCCGTGTCCACAGACAGCTCGAGCACGTGATGATCTACCCCGCCTCCCACTACGTTGTCCCCCAGGAAAAGATCAACGCCGCCTGCGACAACATTGAAGAGGAGCTGCGGGAGCGTGTGAAATATTTCAAGGGAGAAGACATGCTGCTCGAGGCCCAGCGGATCGCCGAGCGCACCAATTTTGACGTCGAGATGATGCGGGAGACCGGCTTCTGCTCCGGCATCGAAAATTACTCCCGCCACCTGAATTTCATGAAGGCGGGCGAACCGCCCATGACCCTCATGGACTTCTATGACAATGATTTTCTCATTATTATTGATGAGTCCCACATGACCATTCCCCAGATCGGGGCCATGTACCGGGGAGACCGGTCGCGCAAGGAGACCCTGGTGCGCTACGGCTTCCGTCTGCCCTCCGCGCTGGACAACCGCCCGCTGGAGTTCACGGAATTCGAGACTCATATAGACCAGATGCTGTTTGTCTCCGCCACCCCCGGACCCTACGAGGAAGAGCACGAGCTTCTGCGCACTGAGCAGGTCATACGCCCCACGGGTCTGCTGGATCCGGAAATCGACGTGCGCCCCGTGGAGGGACAGATCGATGACCTGATCAGCGAGATCCGCAAGGAGACTGACAGAAACAACAAGGTGCTGGTCACCACACTGACCAAAAAAATGGCGGAGGATTTGACCGACTACCTGGCCGAGGCCGGGATCCGGGTCAAATACCTCCACTCTGACATAGATACTCTCGAAAGAACCCAGATCATCCGCGACATGCGCCTGGACGTCTTTGACGTTCTGGTCGGAATCAACCTTCTGAGGGAGGGCCTGGACATACCCGAGATCGCCCTGGTCGCCATTATCGACGCCGACAAGGAGGGCTTTCTGCGTTCCGAGACATCTCTGGTCCAGACCATTGGCCGCGCCGCAAGAAACGCCGACGGCCATGTCATCATGTACGCGGACAACATGACAGATTCCATGCGCCGCGCCATCGAGGAGACAGAGAGACGCCGCGCCATCCAGCAGAAATACAACGAGGAGCACGGCATCACACCCCAGACCATCCGCAAGGCCGTCCGCGACCTCATTTCCATCTCCAGGGAAATCTCCAAAGAGGAGGTCCGCTTCGAGAAGGATCCTGAGTCCATGGACGCCAAAGAACTCACAAAGCTCATCGCCGATGTGGAAAAACAGATGCGCAGGGCGGCTGCCGACCTCAATTTCGAGGCAGCGGCGGAACTCAGGGACCGCATGGTCGAACTCAAAAAACACCTGCTGGAGGTCGAAAACGGCACTGCCTCCGGCAGAGAGTCCGAAACCGGCTCCGGCAGCGGCTCCAAGGCTTTTTTGGCCGGGGATTCGGGCGTGGCAGCTGCCCCTTCCGGGGACAAGCCGGCCAATATGCACGATACCGTCCGGCGCGCGGAGAAGGCAGCGCGGCGGGGCACCCGCAGGAAGACTGCCGGCAGAACAGAACACCGGACCAAATAAGCCTGCGGACAGTGCAGCGCACAAAGCGAGCCTGCCTTAAAGGAACCGCAGGATAGAACACCGGACAAAATGACCGGCGGACAGCAGAACTCCGGGAAAGAGCCCCGGGGAAAGAATCCGGGTGACTTATTGCGGAAAAGGAAATAATTAAAAAGAATTCAAAGACAGAGAAAGAAAAATATTTTTACTTTAAAGGATGAAATACATGGCAAATAATAGGGATTCGTCAGCAGCTGCGGGCAAGGCCGCAAAAATGCGGAAGCGGGACTACTGGCCTGCGCTTGTGGAAAATGAAAAGAAGGCACTGGCCCAGCAGGAGATCGATGCAGAGCGCCGCAAGCAGATTTACGCGGAGGACTGCATCAAGATCAGGGGAGCCAACGAGCACAACCTCAAAGGAATCAGTCTGTCCATCCCCCGCAATCAGCTGGTCGTCCTGACCGGCCTGTCGGGCTCGGGCAAATCCTCACTGGCATTCGATACAATCTACGCGGAAGGGCAGCGGCGCTACATGGAGTCGCTGTCCTCTTACGCACGTCAGTTCCTTGGCCAGATGGAGAAGCCGGACGTCGAGAACATCGAGGGACTCTCGCCCGCCATCTCCATTGACCAGAAATCCACCAACCGCAATCCCCGTTCCACGGTGGGTACAGTGACGGAGATCTACGACTATTTCAGGCTTCTCTACGCCAGGACCGGCACCCCCCACTGCCCCAACTGCGGCCGTGAGATCGCCAAGCAGACGGTCGACCAGATGGTGGACCGCCTGATGGAACTGCCCGAAGGCACCCGGGTCCAGCTTCTGGCTCCGGTCGTCCGCGGGCGCAAGGGACGTCACGAGAAGGTCATTGACCGGGCCAGGAGGGCCGGTTACGTCCGCCTGCGCGTCGACGGAAATATGTATGATGTCTCCGAGGACATTACCCTTGACAAAAATATCAAGCACAACATAGAGATTGTGGTAGACCGTCTGGTCATCCGCCCCGGCACTGAGCGCCGCATGACGGATTCCCTGGAAAACGCCCTGGCTCTCTCCGACGGACTGGCACAGGCCGACGTCGTGGGCGGTGAGCTTCTGCAGTTCAGCCAGAGCTTTGCCTGCCCCGACTGCGGGATCAGCGTTCAGGAGATCGAGCCCCGCAGCTTTTCCTTCAACAATCCCTTCGGCGCCTGCCCCGACTGCGCAGGTCTGGGCTACCGCATGGAATTTGATCCCCGCCTGCTGGTGCCGGACGACCGCCTCTCAATCAACGGCGGCGCCATCGCCGTCCTGGGCTGGCAGTCCTGCATGAACAAGGGAAGCTTCGCCAATGCCATTCTGGTCGCCCTGAGCGAGGAGTACGGCTTTGACATGTCGACCCCCTGGCGGGAGCTGCCCGAAAATATCCGTCATATGCTCATGTACGGGGCCGACCGCAGCGTGGACGTCCACTACGAGGGACAGCGCGGCAAGGGAATCTACCCGGTCGTCTTCGAGGGTATTCTGGAGAACACCCGCCGCCGCTACCGCGAGACAGCCTCCGAGAGTTCCCGCGCCGAATACGAGACCTTTATGCAGATCACGCCCTGCGAGACCTGCGGCGGAAAGCGCCTGAAAAAGGAGTCCCTTGCTGTCACCGTGGGAGATATCAATATTTATGACCTGACATGCATGTCTGTAAAAAAACTGCAGACCTTCATGGAGAATCTGCAGCTCACAAAGACACAGGAAATGATCGGTAAGCAGGTGCTCAAGGAAATCCGCGCCCGCGTCCGCTTCCTCAATGATGTCGGCCTGGACTATCTGACCCTTGCCCGCGCGACCGCGACCCTCTCCGGCGGAGAGGCCCAGCGCATCCGCCTGGCGACCCAGATCGGTTCCGGCCTGGTCGGCGTGTGCTATATCCTGGACGAGCCCAGCATAGGCCTGCACCAGAGGGACAATGACAAACTTCTGCACACCCTCAAAAATCTGCGCGACCTGTGGAACACCGTGATCGTGGTCGAACACGACGAGGATACCATGCGTGCCGCTGACTATATCGTGGACATAGGTCCCGGCGCCGGCTCCAACGGCGGAGAGATCGTCGCCTGCGGAACGGCCGAGGAGATTATGGCGGTTCCGGAATCTATCACCGGACAGTATCTGAGCGGGAAAAAATCCATCCCAGTCCCCGCGGAGCGCCGCACACCCACCGGCTGGCTCCATATACGGGGCGCCGAGGTCAACAACCTCAAGCATATCGATGTGGATATTCCCACAGGCGTTCTCACGGTCGTCACCGGCGTATCCGGTTCCGGCAAGAGTTCCCTGGTTAATGAGATCCTGTACAAGAGGCTGGCCCGCGACCTGAACCGGGCGCGCACCATTCCCGGACAGCATGACGATATCGAGGGAATCGACCAGCTGGACAAGGTCATCAATATAGACCAGTCCCCGATAGGACGGACTCCCCGCTCCAATCCCGCGACTTACACCGGAGTCTTTGATCTGATCAGGTCTCTTTTCGCGGGGACCCAGGACGCCCGCGCCCGCGGCTACGCCAAGGGACGCTTTTCCTTCAACGTGAAGGGCGGACGCTGTGAGGCCTGCTCGGGCGACGGCATCATCAAGATCGAGATGCATTTCCTCCCCGATGTATATGTGCCCTGCGAAGTCTGCCACGGAAAGCGCTACAATCGCGAGACGCTCGAGGTCCGCTATAAAGGGAAAAATATCTCTGACGTTCTGGAAATGACTGTCGAGGAGGCAGTGGTATTTTTTGAAAATATACCCACCATCCGGCGCAAGATCCAGACTCTCTACGATGTGGGACTGGGCTATATCAAGCTCGGACAGCCTTCCACGGAGCTCTCCGGCGGCGAAGCCCAGCGGATCAAGCTGGCGACAGAGCTGTCCAGAAAGAGCACCGGAAAGACCATCTACATCCTCGATGAGCCCACAACCGGCCTGCACTTTGATGATGTCGCCAAGCTGACGAAGATCCTCCGCGAGCTGGTGGAGGGCGGCAATATGGCTGTGGTCATCGAGCACAACCTGGACGTCATCAAGACTGCCGATTACATCATCGACATGGGCCCTGAGGGCGGGGACGGAGGCGGAACCGTGGTCGCCTGCGGGACACCGGAGGAGATCGCGGAGAGACATGATTCCTACACGGGGTACTATGTGAATAAGATGTTGAAAAAATGAGTTGTCGTGCGGAGGGGGGCCTTCGCGGGACATATCCCTTGGACAGAAGACCTCTTCGCGCGCATGTACTAAGGCTCGCATCTGTTTCGGGCGGGCAACGTCCGAAACTCGCATTTCGTTTTGAAGAAACGAAATGCTCAGACATGCGGACGACATTTTCCCGTCTGTGAGAGACGGGAAAATGACCCGCCTTTCACAGATGCTTCGCCAAGTACATGCAGCGCTCATCGCATTCTGTCCGCCAGGATGATGTCCCGCTCCGGCCCGGACTTCCGCTCCGCCGGCAAAGTGGGGAAAATATAGCGCGAAAATTTGGCATTTTCGCGTACACCTTCACTCATGCTTCGCATGGTTGGAAGGACAGCAGCCTATGCTGTGCATGGGTGAAGGCGGGACAGCAGCCCATGCTGTGTATGGGTGAAGGCGGGACAGCAGCCCATGCTTCGCAAGGGTGAAGGAAGGACAGTACCTCATGTGAAGCATTGGAGAAGAGTATTTGAGGGAATTTTTTTAATGCACCTTGGTATTTTCGCCGGGTGAGGGGTCTCAGCGGGTCGGTTTGGCAGGCTGGGTATTTTGTAACATGGCGGGCGGGTAATGCGTCGATTAGTGTTGGACGGTTATCCTGAGTTGTCTCAAAAGCTGTCTCAAAAGCTTTCTGAAAAGGAATGGTTAGTGGACGGTTATTTTGAGTTGATTCAGAAGGAATGGATGGAGCACAGGGACGGGTGATGGCTGATTTTAAGGGCTTTGTTTCTCATATCATTTATCGCAGTGAGGACAGTGGATACACTGTATTTGAAGTGACTCTCACGGATGTGGGGCAGGATGGGACCCTTGATGGGGCTGAAGCGGTCTCCGGTGACAGAGGATTGAGAGGGGCGGATGGGAAGGCCGTTGGTTCCAAGGGGAAGGCTGAAGTTTCCAAAGGAGAGGATGAAGGCTCTAAGGGGAAGGCTGATGGTTCCAAGGGGAAGGCTGAAAGCTCTAAGGGGAAGGCCGTTGGTTCCAAGGGGAAGGTTGAAGGTTCTAAGAAGAAAGCCGGGGAGGCGGCTGTAGTTGACCCTGGTGATCTGTTTGGCGATGTGATCACTTGTGTGGGGTATCCTGTCTCGATCAGCGAGGGGGAGAGCTGCGCGGTCTCGGGTGAGTATGTCACTCATCCTGTCTACGGGGAGCAGCTCCGTGTGAAAAATTACAGGGTGATTGCGCCGGAGAATGCACAGGCCATGTACCGCTATCTGGCGGCCGGGAGTATCAAGGGAATAGGCCAGGCCATGGCGGCAAAGATTGTCAGGCGGTTTGGTGATGATACGCTCAGGATAATGGAGGAGGAGCCGGAGAAGCTTGCGGAGATCAAGGGAATCAGTATGCGTATTGCCCGTGAGATCGGGGCGCAGATGGAGGACAAAAAAGATCTGCGCGATGCCATGCTTTTTCTGCAGAAATACGGAATCGGGAGCGCGCACGCGGCGAGGATCTGGCAGGCTTACGGGATTGAGCTCTATGAGATTATGAAGGTCAATCCTTACCGGTTGGCGGAAGATATCCGGGGAATCGGATTTGCGACGGCTGACGAGATTGCCCGCAGGATTGGAATTCGGGCGGATTCGGAATACAGGATCCGCAGTGGCCTGCTCTATATTCTCACGCAGGCGGCAGGTGAGGGGCACAGTTTTCTGCCCCGGGAACTGCTGATCCGGAGGACTTGTACCCTGCTTCGTATTTCTGAGGAGGAAATTGCAGTCCAGCTTGAGAATCTGGCTGTTGAGCGAAGGGTCCGGATTCTTCACAGGCGCAGTCCGATGGCGGATCAGGGGAATTTTGAGGAAGGGTTTACGGAAGATGCAGAAACTTTTTCCGCAGAAGATTTTAACGGAGATGGTTTTTCAGGAGGAGGTTTTTCCGCGGAAGGATTAAATGGAGATGGGGTTTCTGCAGAAGGCTTAAACGGAGGTGGTTCTGCCGGAAGAGGTTTTTCCGCGGAAGGATTTTCTGCAGATGATTTTTCCATGCGGGGTTTTTCTGCGCCGGGGGTTCCCGCGGGCAATTATGAACAGAGAGCCGGCGGCGGTCCGGCAGGGGAGCCGGAGGCTGTCGAGGTGTATTTGTCCGGGTTTTTCCGCAGGGAGCAGGAAATCGCCAGAATGCTGCTGGATCTGGATGTCAGTGTTCACAGGCATGCCGGAGGCCGCGGGGCCGGGGAAAGGATGAAAAAGAAGATCGCCGGTCTGGAAAAAGAGGAGCATATCACTCTGGATCCTCTGCAGAGGAAAGCAGTTCTGGAGGCGGCGGAAAACGCGATCCTGATGATTTCTGGCGGTCCCGGAACGGGTAAGACGACTACGATCAATACCATCATCCGTTTTTTTGAAGAGGATGGTCTGGATGTGCTTCTGGCTGCCCCGACAGGGAGGGCTGCCAGGCGCATGACGGAGGCGACCGGAAAGCCAGCCATGACGATTCATCGTCTGCTGGGGATCAGGACGATCTCGGATGACACGGACAGGGAAGGCCTTTTCGACGGGGAGGATATGTCCGCGCCGGGCGGCAGAGGAGGAGACAAAAAAGAAAGAAATTACAGGTTTGAGCGGGGGGAGGATAACCCCCTGGAGGCGGATGTCGTCATTATAGATGAGATGTCCATGGTGGATATGAATCTCTTTCACGCTCTTTTGAAGGCGGTGCCCCAGGGAGCCCGTCTGGTCCTGGTGGGGGATGTGAATCAGCTTCCCAGTGTCGGGCCGGGCTGTGTCCTGCAGGATCTGATCGAGTCGAAGGCTTTTCACACGATCATGCTGCAGCATGTGTTCCGGCAGGCCAGCGAGAGCGATATTGTCATGAATGCCCACAGGATCCTGGAGGGGCATTCTCTGCCTATGGACAATAAGAGCCGTGATTTCTTTTTCCTTGAGCGGGATCAGGCGCCTGTGATCTATAAGCACACGGTGCAGCTGATCCGGGAGATGCTTCCCGGCTATGCCGGCTGCAGGCCGGAGGATATCCAGGTCCTGACTCCCATGAGGAGGGGCAGCCTGGGTGTCGACCGTCTGAACGAGGTCCTGCAGAGTGTTCTCAATCCTCCCGCGGACTCAAAGCGCGAATATGTGCGGCAGGAGACCGTTTTCCGCGAGGGAGACAAGGTTATGCAGACCCGCAACAATTACAATATGGAGTGGGAAAAACGCGGCAATTTCAACATGCCCATCGATCGGGGCATGGGTATTTTTAATGGTGATTTCGGCCGGATCGAAGAGATTGACACGCGCAGCGCGTCTATGACTGTGTGTTTTGACGACGCCAGGACGGTGGAATATCCTTTCACTGAGCTGGAGGACCTGGAGCTTGCCTACGCGATCACGGTGCATAAATCTCAGGGGTCCGAGTACCCGGCAGTCATTCTGCCGATCCTGACTGGGCCGTCGGGTCTGTTCAACAGAAATCTCCTCTACACGGCGGTTACCCGGGCCAGGAATTGTGTCGTGATCCTGGGCAGCAGAGACGGGGTGGACCGCATGATCGCCAATGTCAGGCGCACCAGGCGTTACACAGGTCTGTGCGAACGGATCGTCGAATTTGCTGAGATGACAGGAATCGGGACGGAATGACAGGAAATGGACGGAATGACAGGAAATGGACGGAATGACAGGAAATGGACGGAATGACAGGAATCGGGACGGAATGACAGGAAATGGATGGAATGGCGGGAATCGGGACGGAATGGCAGTGATTGGCCGAAATGACGGGAGTTGTTCCGGAATGTCTGGAGATGGATGCGATGACAGGAATAGGGACGGAATGACCCGGACAGAACAGACAGATGAAAGAAGGTGCTGAAGTTCAGAGTAATGGATAGAGAAAAAATATCGCGGACGGGTGATCGTCCGGTGGATTACAGGATGTCCGGAGGCGGCCGATTGGGAGATTCCCCTGTTGTCAGGTGCCTTGTCCGGTCTGCTGTCCGGGCACTCGATGGGACGAAGGAACTCGTCTATCCCAGGCGGTGTCCGGTGTGCGACAGGCCGGTGAATCCTGCGGGAGCACTGATCTGTCCGGAGTGCGAGGGGCTCTTAAAGAGGGTGGAGGAGCCGGCCTGCCGCCGCTGCGGCAAGCCCCTGCGTTCTCCATCGTCTGTATCGATGCATCTGTGTCCGGACTGCCGCCGGCATCCCCATGTATATGAGCGGGGCTGCGCGGTGTTCACATATCACAGCGTGGCGGGCAGTCTTTTCCGCTTCAAATACAAGGGCAGGCAGGAGTACGGAGCTTATTTCGGCAGGTGTATGGCGGAAAGACTGGCGGAGTTTGCGGCAGGACCGGACATCGGGATATACCGAAACTCTTTTAACGCCGTATCCGCTCCGCAGGTATCTGTGTATGGGCGCTTCAAGCCTGATTTTCTGGTACCTGTGCCGGTGTCGGAGGACCGTCTAAGGAAAAGGGGCTACAATCAGGCCCTGATTCTGGCGCGCGAGGTTTCCCGTCTGACCGGGATTCCGGTCCGGGAGGACGTTTTGGGGCGTGTTACTGACACTCTTCCCATGAAAAACATGACACCGGAGGAACGGCAAAATAATTTGAAAAGGGCTTTTCAGTCATTTGGAAATGATGTATCATTAAACTCGATTATGCTCATTGACGATATATATACAACAGGAGCAACGATTGACGCGTGTGCGCATGCCCTCTCCCAAAAGGGCGCGGAGCGCGTATTCTTCATGTCACTGGCTATCGGCGAAGACGCGGAAGCCTGGTACTGACCGATCCAGTGCCGTCCTGCAGGGCGGTATTTCGGAAAGAGGGAATAAATGCTGAACGAAGAAAAAATCCGCATCATGACCCGTGTCACCGTCTATGAAGAGGGGCGGGGCGTAGAAGATGCGAGAAAGGCCAGATTTTTTCGAACTGATTATGTTTTTGCGGAGATTATAGTCTCTATCCTTACAGGGACGCTGGCATGGGGAGTCTGTGCGGCGATCTACTGCGGCTATAATTTTGAAAAGATATTCTTTTCGGTCTATGAGGATGCTCTGGGACCGGTCCTGCACCTTGCGACGTGGTCATATTTCGTGTTTATGGCAGTTTATCTGTTCGCGACGTTTCTGATTTACCAGGGACGCAGTATGGCATACACAAAGCGGCGCAGGCTGTATGAACAGGATCTGGATACGCTGACGGAGATTTACCGGAAGGAACGCATGCAGCAATGAGAAAGATCCGGAAACCTGGAGGGTTTTCATCAACGGAGGAGTAATGAACGGTACTGCTGGAATATACCAATTCAGAGAGAGACTAATATTGTTTTATAAGAGGCAGGAGTATCTGCTGCTTCCGGTTCTCCGGTTTGCAGTGTCACTGGCCCTGCTTTTTCTGCTGCGCACACATCTGGGCGCGCACGGACCCGCCGGCGCCGCGCTGGAGAGTAATCTTCTCAACGTGATCCTCGCCCTGGTGTGCTCGATGTTCCCGCCGGGCTATGCGGCAGGCATTATCGCGCTGGTAATGGTCTGGGATTTGTACAGGGTGTCCCTTGAGGCGACAGCGATCTGCGCGGCTATGCTGCTCCTATGCATCCTGCTTTATTTCAGATTTGTGCCCAAGGATGCGATGATCCTGCTTCTGATGCCTATCGCGTACGCCTTAAACCTGCATTACCTGGTGCCGGTGATCGCGGGCCTGCTTTTCGGCCCCGGGACAGCGGTTCCCGTGGTTTTTGGACTGGTATTTACAAGATTTGTGCTCCTGGTTGAAGAGAAAATTCCGACCATGGGGGATGCCGGCGCTCCGCTGACAGGGGACCGGCTGATCACCAATTTCCACACCCTGGTCGACGGGCTTATGAAGGACAGGGGATTATTTGTCCTGATCCTGGCGCTTGCACTGACTGCGGTTGTTGTGTGCTTCATCCGCCATCTTGTCATGGCCAACGCCTGGATCGTCGCCATCACCGTCGGCAGTGTGATCGAGCTGGTGGTCCTGCTGGCAGGCGATATGAAATATGAGACGAATATAGACCTGGGCAGGGTCTTCGTCGGTATCGCGGTTTCATTTCTGCTGGCACAGATCTTTCGATTTTTTGTTTTTAATGTTGATTATCTCCGTATTGAGAGCACTCAATTTGAGGATGAAGACTATTACTATTATGTAAAAGCGGTTCCGAAAGTCATGGTTCCGGTAGCTTCTCTTTCCGTCCGGAATTTCAGCAATCCGGGATTCGGCGATCCGGATTTTGACGAATTCGCGGAGGAGGAGACTCCATCCGGGGACGCGGGCGGACAGAACTGAGCCCGAACTGCTGATTTCGGACATTCATCCGGGGCTTTTATGCGGGATTGCCGCTGACTAGCGCGAGAGGATAACTTGAAATTGAATTTTCCCGGAGTTGACAATCTTATTTATTTCTTTTCCCAGCTCAGTGCACCTGTTATGAGGTGGACAGATTTTGTCGAGATTCTCATCATAGCTTATCTGACATATCATATCCTGCTGTGGGTCAAAGATACGCGCGCGTGGCAGCTTATGAAAGGGATCGCAGTCGTTCTTGTGATCGCTCTCATGGCGGCTGTATTTGACATGACCACAATCCAGTGGATCTTCCGCAATTTTGCCGGGATCGCGGTCACTGCCCTCGTCATCATTCTCCAGCCCGAACTAAGGAACGCCATGGAGGAACTCGGACGCAGAAACATTCTGAGTTCTATCCTGGGATGGGAGCCGCCCAAGACGACGGAAGGCCGGTTCTCGGACAAAACCATCAATGAACTGGTGAGAGCCTGTACTGAAATGGGACGGGCCCGCACCGGCGCCCTGATCGTGATCGAGCAGACAACTCCGCTGGTGGAGTACACAAGATCGGGCATTGATATCGACGGGACGGTCTCCAGCCAGCTTCTGATCAATATTTTTGAAAAAAATACACCGCTCCACGACGGCGCGGCCATTATCAAGGGAAACCGGATCATCGCCGCGACCTGCTATCTGCCGCTGTCCTCCTCCAGGCTGGACAAAAACCTGGGGACCAGACACCGGGCCGGCATGGGGATCTCGGAGGAGACGGACGCTCTGACATTGATCGTCTCGGAGGAGACCGGCAATATCAGCTATACCTATAAAGGCCGGCTCTGGAGCAACGTGACACCGGAACAGCTGCGCGGAGCTCTTCTGAGACTGCAGAACAAACTCTCGGAAGAAGATGCCAAGCCCGTGTCCCGTCTGCCGCTGGGCGGAATCGGAAAGGGCGCGTCAAAGCTGAAGCGCGTCGGTTCCTCGGCTGTGAAGAAGGTCAAAGTCAAAAAACCGCCGACGCCGGAGCAGAGCAAGGGCGCGGAGCCTTCGTCAAAAGAAAATTCAACAAAAGAAAATTCAACAAAAGATAATTCAACAAAAGAAAATTCATCAAAAGAAAATTCAACAAAAGATAATTCAACAAAAGAAAATTCAACAAAGGAAAATTCATCAAAAGATAGTTCATTAAAAGAAAATAAGAAACGGAAGGCTTCCCGGGATCAGGGAGCCGGGGGGAAGGAAGGAGGTGCGCATGATTGAGCGTATCAGAAATCTGGACCCGAATCTGAGACTGAAGATCCTGTCCGTTGTGCTTGCTTTCGCGATCTGGTATATGATCAACGCCTTCAGCGATCCGGCAATACGTATGACGGTCAATAATGTCAGCGTTGACATTCTGAACGGGGATGTGATCGAAAAGCGCGGAGATGTCTACACTGTGCTGGATAACACAGACGTCATCCCGGTGGTCACCATTCTGGCCAAGAGATCCGTCATCGACAAGCTCGAGTCCAAAAATGTGATCGCGACAGCGGATGTGCGCGATATCGAACAGGACGGGTCCGTCAGGATCGTCCTCACAACAGATAAATACAGCAGCAGTATTGAGCGTATCAGTGGCAGTATTTCTCATGTGCAGCTCAGGGTGGAGCCCCAGGAGACCCATGCCTTCAATCTTGAAGTGGAGACGCAGGGAAATCCGGCAGAGGGGTATATGCTCGACGATGCTTCTGCCGAACAGAACCAGGTCATGCTCTCCGGACCGCGCTCCTATGTCAATGAGGTGGGACGCGCAGCCGTTTCCGTGGACATCACAGGGACGGATAAGAGTATAAAAGCCTATCCGGAGATCATTCTTTATGATAAGGACAACAATGTCATTTCTCCGGAAGACATGAAGATGCACAAGCTGCATATCAATATTTCTTCCGTGAAGGTGGTCGCCACGGTTTATAAGACCAAAGAGATTCCGATCACCTGCGGTTCGGGGGTGCCGGTCGCGTATGGCTATGAACTGATATCGGATCCGACGGTGGAGCCGTCTTCGATCACTGTGGCAGGCGCGGAAAGTATCCTTCAGGATTTTGATTCGATCGAAATCCCGGCTTCGGACGTGACATATGATTATCTGACCGCGACCATGTACAAAACCATCAATATCACGAATTACCTGCCTGATGGAGTTTTTCTGACAGATGACAACGATGCGAGTGTGACGGTTTATGTGCGTGTCCGCGAGATTCAGCAGGATGGAAGCGGGGACTCCGAAGAATCGACTTCAGGAGAAGCAGAGCCTTCAGGCTCAGGCACAGAGAGCTCCGGCTGATCACAGAAGGCCGGAAGCTGTCTTGCAGACAGACTTACAGACGTACATACTTGTGATTATGAGCATGGCTCACAGACTCATATGATTAAAGCTACGCGCTGCTCCGCTCTTGCGAGCTCTCGCATCGCTCCACACATTCGCACCCCGCCCCGCGGCAGGCGCATTCTGCGCCTTTGCGTTGCTCTGTGCTCATGCGTGGGCGCTCGGAAAATGTCCGCAAATGCTCGAGCGAGCTCAGCATTTGCAGCCACTTTCCTCGCTGCTTTAATCAGACTTACAGATATGTTTTCAGGCGGTAATATTCCTGCGCTGATCAGCATAAAAACAGAGAAATAATTCTGGAAAAACGATAATACAGGAAACATGAGGGAGGGAATGCGGCAGACCGCTGCAGTCCCATAGCCCGCATAGGGGATAATTTCGCTCACGGGAATGCGGCGGACCAGGGCCGGCCCCGGCGCGCAGGATTGCGTCGGACTCAGACCTGCCCGCGCACAGGCCTGCAGCGGACCGGGGCATATCTTCGCTCACGGAACCGCGGCGGATTATGACTTGCGGGATGATTGGAGGATGAAAAGTGGCAGAACAGAAAAAACTGGTCGCCGAGATCACGGCGATGGATGAGGATTTTACACAATGGTATACAGACGTCTGCATCAAGGCAGGCCTGATCGCGTATTCCAACATCAAGGGCTTCATGGTCTATAAGCCCGCCGGCTACGCCATCTGGGAAGCTGTCCAGAAGCACCTGGATGCCCGCTTCAAGGCAGTGGGTGTTGAGAACGTCTATCTCCCCATGCTGATCCCGGAGCGCCTTCTCAGCAAAGAGAGCGACCTGGTAGAGGGCTTTGCGCCCGAGGTTGCCTGGGTTACCCACGGCGGTTCCGAGGAGCTGGATGAGCGCGCCTGCGTGCGCCCCACTTCCGAGTCCCTGTTCAGTGATTTTTACAGAGGAGAGATCCAGTCCTACCGCGACCTGCCCAAGATCTACAATCAGTGGTGCAGCGTTGTCCGCTGGGAGAAGGAGACCCGTCCTTTCCTCCGCTCCAGAGAGTTTATGTGGCAGGAAGGCCACACCGTGCACGCGACAGCCGAAGAGGCTGAGGCCAGGACACAGCAGATGCTGAACGTCTACGCTGATTTCTGCGCCGAGGATCTGGCCATCCCCACGATCAAGGGCAGAAAGACCGACAAGGAAAAATTCGCGGGCGCAGTGGCGACCTATACTATCGAGGCCCTGATGCACGACGGAAGAGCTCTCCAGTCCGGCACCAGCCATGATTTCGGCGATGATTTCGCAAAGGCATACGGCATTCTGTTCACCGATAAGGACAACAAGCAGAAGAACGCCTTCCAGACATCCTGGGGCCTGTCCACACGTATCATCGGCGCCCTGATCATGGTCCACGGCGACAACTCCGGTCTGGTCCTGCCTCCCCGCATCGCTCCCGTCCAGGTCATGATCGTTCCGATCCAGCAGCGCAAGGCCGGTGTCCTGGACAAGGCCTATGAGCTGAAAGAGACTCTCAGCAATTTCCGCGTCAAAGTCGACGACAGCGACAAGAGTCCCGGATACAAGTTCGCTGACCAGGAGATGCGCGGTATTCCGATCCGCGTGGAGATCGGTCCCCGCGACATCCAGAACGGCAAATGCATCATTGCCCGCAGGGACAATGGACAGAAAGAGGAGTGCTCGCTGGAGAACCTCGAGGCCAGGATCGCGGAGCTGCTTCCTCAGATTCAGCAGGATATGTATGACCGCGCCAAAAAGCACCTCGAGGAGCACACCTATACAGCGGCGACCCGCGAGGAGTTTGAGAAGACATTCGCTGAGAAGAGCGGTTTTGTCAAAGCCATGTGGTGCGGCGGGCTCGCCTGCGAAGAAGAGATCAAGGAAAAATACGGCGTGACCAGCCGCTGCATGCCCTTCGAGCAGGAAGAGATTGCGGCGACCTGCGTCTGCTGCGGAAAGCCTGCCAAAAAGATGGTTTACTGGGGCAGGTCCTATTAAGGATCCGGGTTCTGCAGATCCCGGTCCTGAAAATCGGGAGATATACATTTGGAAAATAAAACAACGATCAGGATTCCCCCGGGAGCGGCAGAGATACTCCGCGTGCTGGAGGACCACGGGTATGAAGCATTTGTGGTCGGCGGCTGCGTGAGGGACAGCCTCCTGGGAAGGAATCCCAACGACTGGGATATCACTACCTCCGCTCTGCCGGAGGAAGTCAAAGCCCTGTTCCATAGAACAATTGATACAGGCCTGAAACACGGGACAGTGACCATACTGTCCCATGGGGAGGCCTATGAGGTCACGACCTACAGGATTGACGGCGAGTATCTCGACGGCAGGCATCCCTCGGAGGTCACTTTCACCGCCAGCCTCGAAGAGGACCTGAAGCGCAGGGATTTTACCATCAATGCCATGGCCTACAGCGAGAGCGCAGGCCTGAAGGACTTTTTCGGGGGAGTTTCCGATCTGGAAAAGGGCCTGATCCGGGCGGTCGGCGATCCCATGAAAAGATTCGGGGAAGATGCCCTGAGGATCATGCGGGCTGTGCGCTTTGCCGCCCAGCTGGACTATGATGTGGAGCCGGAGACGGTTCAGGCCATGAAAAAGCTGGCACCCACACTGGAGAAGGTCAGCGCCGAGCGGATCGCGGCGGAACTGGAAAAGACACTTGTGTCGCCCCGGCCGGAGAAGCTGCGAATGGCATGGGAGTGCGGCATCACGTCTGTGATCCTGCCCGAATTTGACAGCTGTATGGAGACTCCGCAGCACAATCCCCATCATAAATACAATGTCGGGGAGCACACGATCCAGTCCATGACGAAGGTCCGTCCGGACAAGATCCTCAGACTGACCATGCTGCTGCACGATTTCGGCAAACCTGCCTGCTGGAAGAGAGACGATAAGGCGATCGACCATTTCTACGGACATCCCGCAGTCAGCGCCCAGATGGCGGATCAGATTCTGCGCAGGCTCAAATACGACAATCATACCCGCTACTGCGTGGTGAAGCTGGTCCTTGAGCATGACCGTCTCGCCAGGCTGACAGAGCCTGGGATCCGCAAAGCCATGATCGAGATCGGAGAGGAACTGTTTCCCCTCTGGCTGGAGGTCAAGGAGGCGGACACGATGGCGCAGAGCAGCTACCGGCGCCAGGAGAAGCTGTCTTATCTGGAAGATGTCCGCAGGATCTATTCCGTGATCATAAAGAGGGGAGACTGCATCTCCCTGAAAAATCTGGCCGTGACAGGCGGAGACCTGATCGAAGCGGGCGTCCCGGAGGGCAGAGAGATCGGCCGTCTGCTGGGAGAAATGCTCAGAGACGTCGTGGATGTGCCTGAGCACAATACAAAAGAGTATCTGATGAACAAATATGTGCCCGGCCGTCACACGCCGGCCGGAGAGTGACTGATGGCTTGTAACGCCGGTTATTTTTCAGAACGGTAAAAATACAGGTTTTTGCGTTGTTTTCAATACAGCTCCGGGCTGTACTGACAGCGGCCGGCCTGACGTCTTCGACTGACAGACATATGTTTGTTGACAAAGGCCACTTTTAACAAGTACAATAAAAGATACCACATGTTTTAAATGTGTGGTGAAAAGCCCGGGACAACAGGCTTTTAAAGACAACTATTTGCTGCAGCAATCACCGCCTGAGTTATGATTATAACTACAAGTACGGCGGCCGCATTTATGAGGACCTGACAACGAGGCTGATGATTAAGGAGAGGATATGAATAAGACACAGTTTGTTGAAAAAATGCACGAAAAAACCGGATTTGGGACAGTCAAGGAAACCGAGAAGGCCTACAAGGCATTCATCGAGACCGTGACCGAAGCGCTGAAGGAAGGCGAGAAAGTTCAGCTCGTGGGATTCGGCACTTTTGATATCGGTGAGCGCGCTGCCAGAGAGGGCAGAAATCCCCAGACAGGAGAGTCCATCCAGATCGCGGCTTCCAAGTCTCCCAGATTCAAAGCCGGCAAGGCATTCAAGGATGCGGTGAACGACTGATTTGTATTAGTCGGACAGTGATTGTGTAGAATTTTAACACGGGATAAACAGTGCCCGCAGCCTCAAGGCTGCGGGCTTTATCACCTGACCAAATAGAGCATGAAAGGGATCGGATATGCGGCTGGATAAATACCTGAAGGTGACCAGGCTGATCAAGCGCAGAACTGTCGCCAATGAAGCCTGTGATAACGGAAGAGTGACCCTGAACGGAAAAGTCGCAAGAGCCAGTGCTGAGGTGAAGCCCGGAGATATTATCGGGATTTCTTTCGGCGACAGGGAGACCAGGGCGGAGGTTCTGGCTGTCCGTGACAATGTCAGAAAAGAAGAGGCACAGGATTTGTTCCGCTATTGCTGAAACAGACCATTTCCGCGACGGGCAGAGGACAGAACGAAGTACTGAAAAAAGACAGAACAGAGTACAGAGCAGAGGGCAGAGCAGATGAAAACATCCGGCAGACCGGCCGCAGGCGGTACAAAAAAACAGAATAGATCCGCGGCGGAGAAGAGCGCTAAAAGACGTGCCGGCGCCGTTGAAAAAGACCCCGGGACAAGAAGAGCCGCAGGGAAAAGCCAGGCGGGACAGAGAACCGCCGGAAGCAGCACTGCGAACCGGAGAAGCACAGGAAACAGTGCGTCGAGAAGCAGCACCGCGGGTCAGAGAACCATGGGAAGCAGCACTGTGAGACGGACAAACACAGGGAACGCCGCATCGAGAAACAGCTCCGCAGGCCAGAGATCCGCGCGAAGCAGTTCCGTCGGACAAAGCACTGTGCAAAGCAGCACTGTGAAACGGACAAACACAGGGAACGCCGCATCGAGAAACAGCTACGTGGAACAGAGTACAGCACGGAACAGTACTGTGAGACGGACAAACACAGGGAACGCCGCAGTTCGGGATAACTCCGCTGCACGGAGAATTTCGGCAAACAGCACTGCCGGCCAAAGGATTTCAGAAAACGGCACTGCCGGCCGGAGGATTTCAGAAAACGGCACTGCCGGCCAGAGAATCCCGGCAGGCGCCACTGCGGAACAGAGGGCCGCGGAAAACAGCACTTCCGCAGACAGCAGAAGAGAAGTGCGCGGCGAAACATCCTATTCCGGAGGAACCGGCAAGGGAGTCCGAAGGAGCAGAGCTGTACAGTATGAGACTGCGGAGAGGCAGAGGAAGGCTTCCGAAAGACGCCGTTCAGAATATTCAGAAGAGACCCTCCTGGAACAAGGCCGGGACCAGTACAGGATGAGTATGTTTCTGGCGCTCCTGGTAGTGATCGTCCTGTTGATCGCCGTAGGCGTGAATGCTATTTCCCTGGGAAGGCGTCTTGTGGAAAATAAAAAAAGACTGGCGGAGCTCCGGCAGGAAATCAGAATGGAGAGGGAGCGCACGGAAGATATTGAAGAATACCGCCGGTATACACAGACAGATGCCTACATAGAGGAGATTGCCAGGGAGAAGCTTGGCCTTATCTATGAAGGGGAGACGGTATTTAAAGAGGACAGGTAGACGGTGCGAAGACAGCTGTTTTACTGCCGAAGCCGGCAGCCTCTTGCAGCAGGCACAAAGAACGCAAGGAATGATAATTGATGATCCGCGCCATACAGAGAATGTGTGGCGCGGATTGCTTTCAGAACCAAAAGGCGGGAAATAAAGATTCCCCGGCAGAAAGCAGAAGAAGGCGGGAACACATGGATAATCTCTATGAGCGAGTCAGAAAATTTGTTTTGGACAGGGAAATGATCAGGCCGGGAGAGTCTGTTGTTGCCGGTGTCTCGGGAGGAGCCGACTCTCTGTGCCTTTTTCTGGTGCTGCTCCGCATGTCCCGGGAGGAAGGCTTTTTTCTTCAGGTCGTGCATGTGCATCACGGCCTGAGGGAGTCAGCGCAGGGGGATCTCCGTTTTGTGCAGGACCTGTGTGAAAAGGAAAATGTGCCCTGCAGATGTATTATGGCGGATGCCGCCGCCATGGCAGTGAAATGGGGTACAGGCGTGGAGGAGGCCGGACGCAGACTGCGGTATGAAGCCTTCGAGGAAACAAGGAAATCTCTGCAGGAGGAGAGGGGAAAGCCCTGCCGGATCGCGGTTGCCCACCACAGGGAGGACCAGGCGGAGACCGTGCTCTTTCATCTGTGCAGGGGCACAGACTTAAGAGGCGCAAGGGGAATGCTGCCTGTGAGCGGCTGGATCGTCCGGCCCCTTCTCAGGGAGAGCAGGGCGGAGATTGAAGCATTCCTGAAAGCGCGGGGAATGGCATGGAGGGAGGACGAAACAAATGAGGACACCTCCTACACCCGCAATTTCATCCGGCGGGAGATCCTGCCCGGACTTAAAGACCAGGTCAACTCTTCCGCGGCGGAAAACCTTGCCCGCTTTGCCGCCTCCTGCGCCGAGACTGAGAGATTTCTGGAGGCTCAGACTGAGCAGGCGATGAAACGCTGCCTTGCGCGGGATTGTGATTCCGATATGGTCCTTGACCTGCAGGCCCTCAGGCAGGAGGATCCCCTGCTTCAGAGAAGGATCCTATACAGGTGCCTTGCGGCAAGTGCCGGCGGCAGAAAGGACCTGACCGCGGTCCATGTGGATGCGATGCAGGATCTGTGCGGAAGTGAAACAGACGGCAGCCTGTCCCTGCCGGGCAGGGTCACCATGCTCCGGTCCGGAGGACTGCTGTTTTTTTACAGAAAAGACTGTCCGGGGAAAGACTATCTGCCGGCAGACCGGCAGCGAAGGTACGGAACTGCGCTTCCGCTTTCCCGGGAAGAGTATGCCTGCAGGGTTTTCGGCTTCGACGGGGACCTGTCCGCAATTCCTCAAAATGAGTATACGAAATGGTTTGATTATGATAAAATAGGAATGTTTCCTGTTTTCCGTATAAGGCAAAATGGAGACAGAATGACTCTGCTGGCAGGCGGAGGCAGCCTGATCAGCAAGAAGCTGGCCAGGGTTATGATCGACGGGAAGATTCCCGCCGCGGTCCGCCGGGAGGCAGTGCTTCCCTTCTGCGGGGACGAGGCGCTCTGGATCCCGGGTCTGCGTATGGGAGACAGATACAGGATCACATCCGGGACCAGAAGGGTTCTGGAAATCTCCTGGAGACCGGATGTACCGTAAAGAGCGGGCGCGGACTCTCAAGACCACTGGAAAACACAGAGACGCAAAAACATAAAAGCCGCAAAACCACAAAATCACTGACAAAACCAATTAAAAAAGTGATCAGTATTAAGAACAGGGGGGGTGTTATGCCGGACAATATTGAAGTCATGATCAGCGAGGAACAGGTAAATGCCAGAATCTGCGAACTGGGGAGACAGATCACGGAGGAATATAAAGGAAAGAATCTTCACCTTGTGTGTGTCCTCAGAGGCGCAGTGTTTTTTATGTGCGAACTGGCAAAGCGTATCGAACTGCCGGTGACGTTTGACTTTATGTCGGTCTCCAGCTACGGAAGCGGAACCGTTTCCAGCGGAATCGTGCGCATTATCAAGGACCTTGAGGAGCCGCTCACCGACAAGGATGTCATTATCGTCGAGGATATCATCGACTCCGGCAGGACCCTGAGTTTCCTGTACGAACTCTTCCACACCCGCGGAGCGGCCTCTGTGCGCACATGCACACTGCTGGACAAGCCTTCCCGCCGCGATCCCGAGATCACCCTTGAAGTCGATTACAAGGGCTTTGAGGTCGAGGACAAATTTGTGGTCGGATGGGGCATGGATTATGACCAGAGATACCGCAATCTTCCCTTCATCGGTGTAATAAAGGATACCGGATCCGGAAATTAAACTGATGACGGATTTTTTTGAGAAAGACAGAGAATAATAGTAGGAGACAACATTGAATAACAAACCGACGAGAGGCAACAGCAATTTCCTTGGGCTGGTTGTCATGGCAGTATTGATTTTTATGTTCTTTTCTCCTTTCCTGAGAAATACCTTTTCAGCAGGTGAAGACGTCTACACGATGGAAAAGTACGCGCAGGATCTGAGAGAGAACAGGATCACACGGGTTGAGATCACACCGAACCGGGACAACGCAACCGGATATGCCACGATCACGCGCAGTGATGGAGACAAGGAAGTACTATATGCCACGGAAATAGCGGTATTGGAGGAAATGTCCAGGGAGAACGGTGCTGTCACGGTCGTCCGGGACGTCCCCTCAGAAGGAACCTTCATGACCGTCATCCTTCCGATGCTGCTGGTCATGGGAATCTGCTTCTTCTTCTTTTACATGATGACCGGTCAGAGCATGGGCGGCGGAAATTCCAAGATGATGAATTTCGGCAAGAGCAAAGCCAGGCTCTCCACCGGAGAAAACGTGACATTCAAGCAGGTCGCCGGCCTGGATGAGGAAAAAGACGATCTGGTGGAGATCATCGACTTCCTGAGAAATCCGGCAAAGTATACAAAAGTCGGCGCGCGCATCCCCAAGGGCGTTCTTCTGGAGGGCGCGCCCGGCACAGGTAAGACCCTTCTGGCAAGGGCTGTGGCGGGAGAGGCCAAGGTGCCGTTTTTCAGCATTTCCGGTTCTGACTTCGTCGAGATGTTCGTCGGTGTAGGCGCCTCCCGTGTCCGCGACATGTTTGAGGACGCGAAAAAGAATTCTCCCTGCATCGTTTTTATCGATGAGATCGATGCCGTCGCAAGGCGCAGGGGCACCGGACTGGGCGGCTCCCATGATGAGCGCGAGCAGACCCTGAACCAGCTGCTGGTCGAAATGGACGGCTTCGGCGTCAATGAAGGGATCATCGTCATGGCGGCTACCAACCGGGTCGATGTCCTGGATCCCGCTATCCTCAGACCCGGCCGTTTTGACCGCAAGGTCTCGGTGGGCAGACCCGACATCAAGGGTCGCGAGGAGATCCTCAAGGTGCACGCGGCCAACAAGCCTCTGGGAGACGATGTGGATCTGGAGGAGATCGCCCGCACGACAGCCGGTTTTTCCGGAGCGGATCTGGAGAACCTGCTCAACGAGGCAGCGATTGCTGCCGCCAAGGCCGACAAACCTTACATCACACAGGCGGATATTAAAAACGCTTTCATCAAGATCGGGATCGGCACGGAGAAAAAGAGCCATGTCATTTCCGAGAAAGAAAAGCGTATCACGGCATTCCACGAGACCGGACATGCCATCCTCTTCCATGAACTGCCCGATGTCGGGGATGTCTACACGATTTCCGTCATACCTACCGGCAACGGCGCGGGCGGCTATACCATGCCGCTCCCTGACAGGGATCAGATGTACTATACCAGGGGACGCATGCTGCAGGAGATCATGGTCAGCCTGGGCGGACGTATTGCCGAGGAACTGGTCCTCGATGACATCACGACGGGCGCTTCACAGGATATCAAGCAGGCGACCAATATCGCCAGACAGATGGTCACGCGCTACGGCATGTCTTCCGCGATCGGCACGATCAACTATGAGCAGGGAGGCGAAGACGTCTTCCTGGGCTATGACATCGGCCACGAGAAACGAAACAGTGAATACGTGGCGGGCGAGATCGACAAGGAAGTCCGCGCCATTATCGAAGACTGCTACGCAAAAGCCAAAAAGATCATTTCCGACCACCAGGATGTTCTGTACAGCTGCGCGGATCTGCTGATGGAAAAAGAGAAGATAACAGGCGAAGAGTTTGACAGACTGTTCCACAAAGACATGACGGAGCAGACTTCTCCTGACCCCTCGACAGTCTGATTCTCCTGCTTCTGCTGAATTCCGAGACGGTCTGATTCCATATTATGTACAGACTTATGTCCGGAACCATGCACGGAATTACATCCGGAATTTTTCCGAAGTTACATCCGGAATTACATCCGGAGGTATATCCGGAGTTACATCCGGAGTTTTATCCGGAGTTATATCTGGAGTTACATCCGGAGTTATATCCGGAGTTATATACGGAACTGTTTTCGGAGCATCAATGATCCGGAATTTTTCCGGAGCATCAATATAGAAAACAAATATGAGTGATCAAAGAACAGGCTTTGAGCCGGATTTAAGAGCCCTTTTCAGTGATACGACAGAGGAATATCTCATTCCCGCCCAGCCGGATCTTCATGACAAGGTGACGATCCGCCTGCGGACGAGAAAAAACGAAGTGGAGGTCTGCTTTCTCGTCGTGTACGGTTCCCATCTGCGGATGCATCTTTCGGAATCGGATGAGCTTTTTGATTACTATAGTGTCAGGCTTGAAGTGTCGGAAAGTCCGCTCCGATATTATTTTATGTTCATCGCGGGCGGGAAAAAATATCGATACACCCGCCGCGGAATCCGCAATACCATCCGCCCGGGAGACTGGTGGCATGTGGTGCCGGGATTCCATCCGCCCAAATGGGCGGCCGGGGCTGTCATGTACCAGATTTTTGTGGACCGCTTTTTCAATGGAGACAAATCCAACGATGTAGTTGACGGGGAATATTCCTACATGGGACGCCCGGTTGTGAAGGTCAAAGACTGGAGCCAGCCGCCTTCCTCCGTCAGCTACAGCGAGTTCTACGGCGGTGACCTCAAGGGGGTCATGGAAAAGCTGGATTACCTTCAGGACCTGGGGGTTGAGGCGATCTACCTGAACCCGATTTTCCTGTCGCCTTCCAGTCACAAATACGACACGCAGGACTACGAACACATAGATCCCCATTTCGGGAAGATCGTGAAGGATATAAAAAACTGGAACCCTCAGCCTGATCGTCAGAACGGGATCGTCGGATTCCGGCCCCGTTTTCCCAACGCCAGGGCGGAGCGCTATCTGGAGCGCGTGACCAATCCGGCCAACCTGGAGGCAAGTGACAAACTGTTCGCCAAGCTGGTCCGCAAAGCCCACAAGAGGGGGATCCGTGTGATTCTTGACGGAGTGTTCAATCACTGCGGTTCATTCCACCGCTGGATGGATTCCGAAAAGATCTATGAAAAAATGCCCGGCGAAGCAAAGGGGGCAATGTCTTCAAAAAAGTCTCCTTATGTGGATTATTTCCGCTTCAGGTACGATGACTGGCCTTCCAACGACAGCTATGATTCCTGGTGGGATTTCGGCACGCTGCCCAAACTGGACTATGAAAAATCCGAGAGCCTTTGCGAGTACATACTCGAAGTTGCCCGCAAATGGGTCTCGCCGCCTTATTGCGCGGACGGCTGGCGTCTGGACGTGGCGTCTGACCTCAGCTATTCCCAGACATTTAACCATGATTTCTGGAAACGCTTCCGCAAAGCGGTCAAGGAAGCCAATCCCGATGCCATCATCATAGCGGAAAACTACATGGATTCCTGGAAATGGCTTCAGGGGGACGAGTGGGACACCATCATGAACTATGAGTTCTTCATGGAGCCCGTGACATTTTTCCTGACCGGCATGGAGAAGCACAGCGACTCCAGGAACGAAGAGCGCTACGGGGACCCGGAAGTCTTCTGGAGAACAGTCCTGGGCACGGGACAGGAGGCCCTGCCGGCATCAACTCTTCAGATCAGCATGAACGAGCTGTCCAACCATGACCACTCCCGCTTCCTGACCCGCACCAACCGCGTGATCGGCAGGTCTGAGGACTTGGGACCGGCGGCTGCCATGGAAGACGTGAGCATGGAGATCATGCGCCAGGCGGTCCTGCTGCAGATGACCTGGACGGGCGCGCCGACCATCTATTACGGAGACGAGGCGGGTGTCGGAGGATTTACAGATCCCGACAACCGCAGGACCTATCCCTGGGGACATGAGGACCAGGGTCTGATCAGGTGCCACAAGGCCCTCGCCGCTTTCCGCAAAAACAGCCCTGCCCTCCGTATAGGGTCGATCATGCGGCTGTCAGATGAAGACGGTGTCCTGGCATATGCCAGAACGATCAAGAAGGATGGACGCAGGGAGACAAACATCATCCTGCTGAACATCAACCACATAAAGATCCATTATGAAACCAATGTGTCCTACGCGGGCGTGCCTTCCGAGGCCAATCTGGTATGTCTTTTCGCCACGGGACGCGGATTCTGCCGCGCCCGCTGCGCGGACAGCGTATTCCGGGAGAGACCTGCAAAGGCCGAGTCCGGAAAAAAGCGCAGGAAAAAGCGTAATGCGTCCGGTGCCGCAGAGGATAATTCAGCTGCAGCGGCAGCTTCCGCCGCAGCAGACACATCCGCGGCAGCAGAACCTGCAGAGGTAAATGCATCCGCAGCAGAAAATATTTCTGCAGCGGCTAATACGGCTGGGGAGGAGAAATCTTCAATGGACGCAGGCATATCCGCTGAGAAGGCAGTCTCAGTGACAGCGGATCTGTCGGCTGAAAAAACAGTTTCTGTAACTGAAGGAATATCCGTGGAGAAAGATCTTTCATCCGCCGCGGCAGCTTCTGTGCCGGGAGTCTGTTCTGCCGGAACGGACGCGTTCTTAGATACGGAAATTTACGCACTCAATAATGATTTTGCCAGGTATCCTCTCCGGGAGCTTCTCAGCAGACGCCGGGGCCACCATAAGAATGTTCACAGGAATGCTCATAAAAATGCCTGGAATAATGCCTGGAATAAGGCTCAGATGAACTTGTCCGGGCAGGAATGGACGGGGAATGTCGGAACCCGCCAGGACGGAACACAGCAGGATTGGGATTCAGGCTGGTCCGGAGCGGAGGAATTCTCCACAGAATCCGCATTTACAGAACCTGCATTTACAGAACCTGCATTTACAGAATCCGCATTCACAGAACCCGCATTTACAGAACCTGCATTTACAGAACCCGCATTTACCGATTCTGAATTTTCCGGTTCCGAATTTTCCGGTCCCGAATTTTCCGCAGCAGCAGGCTTTGCAACTGATTCATATGATGCAATCAAAACTGTCGATGCAATCGATACAGCTCATCCAATGGATGCAGCCGCAGGTTTTGCAGTTGGATCGGCCTATGCGGCTGGTGCATTGGATGCAGCCGATGCAATCGATACAGCTCGTCCAATGGATGCAGCCAATACAGACAATGCAGCCGGCGCGGCCGAAGGGAACAATGACAGTGACCGCGCGGACACAGAGACAGAGACAGATTACCTGCCCCCTGTCATTTCCGTTCGCGAAGGAATCATGCGGATCACGCTTCCGCCCGAGTCGGGTTTTCTCCTCAGATGGAGCTCTGTCATCGAAGAATAAGGTACTGAATAACGCTATTTCATCCAAATCCGCCCGCTATAAACGGGCGGATTTGTATATTTTGCACAAAAAACTGGATGTAACTTCATGGCTTTGCGAATTGAATGAAGTTTATAAATTTTTTATAATATGTAATAGCTGTGAAAACGATTACAAGACGACGGACTAAAAGGCAGATCACAGCGCTGTTACAGCAGGGTTGTTGGAGCCGGCCTTGTGCCGCAGCATCCCGGAAAAACGATCCACAGTATCCCGGAGAAGTTTTCAGGAACATTCCGGATGTGCTTTCAGGAGATGCCCGGAGATTTTTCCGGAGCATCCCGGAGAAATGTTTTTTGCGGGGGTGCCGGAACCGGGACGCTGCGTGAACTATGGTCATATCCATACGGATGAGAGGAGGCGAGGAAACTGACTATGTTTGAGGGAAAAAACTGGGAACCCGAGTTTTCTGAGCGCCTGGCAAAACATTATGATGAGCTCAAATGGCTGTACGCCGAGCTCTATCACAATGATCAGCAGGCCTTTGAGTATTTCTGCGATATGCTCTACGAGTATTATTCGCAGAGAAGCCCGATTCTGAAAGAATGGGATCAGGCCAGGGAGAAAGTGCCGGAGTGGTATAAGGGCAATGAGATGCTGGGCATGCTCATGTACACCAACTGCTTCGCGGGAACGCTGAAGGGCGTAAAGGACCACCTGGACTACCTGAAAGAGTGCGGACTGAATTATCTGCACCTGATGCCCCTGCTGGAGAGCCCCGCAGGACGCAGTGACGGAGGATACGCAGTAGCTGATTTCCGCAAGGTGCAGCCTGAACTGGGCACCATGGAAGACCTCGCTGCCCTCGGCAATGAATGCCATAACCAGGGCATGTGCCTCTGCCTGGACTTCGTCATGAACCACACCAGCGAAGACCACGAGTGGGCAAAGCGCGCCCGCGCCGGCGAAAAGGAATATCAGGACAGATATTTCTTCTACGATGACTGGACAATTCCCAATGAATTTGAAAAAACAGTCCCTCAGGTCTTCCCGCAGACCGCGCCCGGAAACTTTTCCTGGTGCGAAGAGGCCGGCAAGGTCGTCATGACCACCTTCTATCCCTATCAGTGGGATCTGAACTATGCCAATCCGGTCGTCTTCAATGACATGACCGCCGACATGCTCAACCTGTGCAACCACGGTGTCGATATCATCCGCCTGGATGCGACTCCCTATATCTGGAAAGAGCTCGGCACCGACTGCCGCAACCTTCCCCAGGTACACACACTTGTCCGCCTGATGCGCATGGCAACTGAAGTCGTATGCCCCGGCACCCTGCTTCTGGGCGAAGTCGTCATGGAGCCCTCCAAGGTCGTTCCTTATTTCGGAACCATCGAAAAGCCCGAGTGCCATATGCTCTACAATGTCACGACCATGGCCAGCACCTGGCACACCGTCGCGACCCATGACGTGCGCCTGCTCCGCCACCAGATGGAGGCGGTCTTCGAGCTTCCGCACGATTACACCTTCCTGAACTACCTCCGCTGCCACGACGATATCGGCTGGGGACTTGACTATAATTTCCTCAAACAGTTCGGCATCGAAGAGGTCGCTCATAAGAAATATCTCAACGATTATCTGACCGGCAAGGGCTACGACAGCGACGCCCGCGGCGAACTCTATAATGACGATCCCCGCCTGGGCGACGCCCGCCTGTGCGGAACCACCGCTTCCCTCTGCGGAATCGAAGCCGCCGAGTACGAAGGAAATCAGGAGAAGCTGGACAAGGGCATCACCCTCGACATCATGCTTCATGCCTTCCTCTTCACCCAGAGCGGAATCCCGGTCCTCTACAGCGGCGACGAGATCGGTCAGAAAAACGATTACACCTATCACGAGAACGAGCTCAAGTGGGATGACAGCCGCTATCTGCACCGCGGCGATTTTGACTGGGAAGCAGCCAAAAAACGCCATGATACATCGACCCGTGAGGGCAGGCTCTTCACCGCTCTGCGCACACTCGAGACCATCCGCTCCGAGTATGAGGTCTTCGACAACGAGGCTGACACCTGGATCATCGAGCCCTACAACGACCACATCCTGGCAATCGGCCGCTACTACAACGGTGAGAAACTCCTTTCCTTCTTCAACTTCAGCGACAGTGTTCAGACTGCATGGGTAAATGAGAGAGAGGACTATTTCGACCTGATCACAGAAGAGCCCCGCGCCGCCAAGGCCGTCGAGCTTCCGCCTTACGGCTTCGCATGGCTGATGACTACATTTAACAAGCCCATGGTCAAAAGACATGCGCCTACCCTGAACGAGAAGCTGTCCTCCGATGAAAAGGAAGCAGCACCTGCGGAAGCTGAGAAGCCCGCCCCCAAAAAACGGACCCGTAAGACCAAGGCTGAAAAGGAAGCCGAAGCGGCTGCAAAGGGAGCTGACGCCGATAAGCCCGCCCCTAAAAAGCGGACCCGCAAGACCAAGGCCGAAAAAGAGGCTGAGGCTAAAGCGGCTCCTCCGGAAAAGATCACGACGATCATGGGAGCTGTTCCCCCCGGGGAAGAATCTGACGGAGAAACAGAGGCATAAAACGGACAGCTGACCGGTACCTGAACGGACGGCGCCGGGTTACAAGTCATCCCGGCGGACGCGGATGATTCCGGCCTGCGATGATTTTACGACCTGCCGGACAAAAGTCCGGCAGGTTTGGGCAAGTTTCAGCAGGCTCAACAGGCTTCTGCAGGTTTCGACAGGCTTCAGCCTTTCCGGCCTGGGAAGAACTGTCTGCGCGGCCGGGGATAATCCCGAATCAACGTTTCTGTTTCAAGATAATAAGTGAAAGAGAACGGAATAATGACGATAAAAGAAGTAGCTAAGCTTGCAGGGGTGTCCCCCGCAGCGGTCAGCCGGTATATCAACGGCGGATCTATCAGCGAAGAAAAGAGAGAGCGCGTGCGCAGAGCCATCGAGGAGACCGGCTACAGACCCAATCCCATGGCCCGCACCATGCGCACGGGAAGAACGGATCAGATCGGGGTCATAGTACCGCGTATTTATTCGGACTCGGTCAGCCAGATCGTGGCAGGGGCCACACAAAAGCTGTCAGAACACGGCTATATGCCTATTCTGGGCTGCACAGACCACAGTATTGAAAAAGAAGTCGAGTATCTGCAGATCATGCAGGAAAAACAGGTCTCGGGGATCATTTTGATGGGAACCATGCTGACACCCGAAAACACCGAGGCGATCCGGGGATGCAGAGTTCCCTTGGTCATCACCGGACAGAATTATGAGGGACTTCCCTGTGTATGTCACGATGACTTCCACGCAGTGAGGGAACTCACCCGCCTTCTGATCGAAAAGGGGAGGCGGCGCATCGTCATGATCGGGGCGCCCGACGGAGATATAGCAGCGGGCCTCAACCGCCGCAGGGGCGCGGAACAGGCGCTTCTGGACGCGGGGTTTGACCCGTCCGCAATGGTTTATGAAGTCAGTACCTTTGAAGCCCGGGGCGGCAGGGAAGCCATGAAACGCCTCCTGCAGAGATGCCCGGATCTGGACGGAGTAGTCTGTGCCACAGACACCATGGCCATGGGGGCCATGGCTGCTCTGAAGGAAGCAGACAAAAGGATACCTGAAGATATCAGCATAGTAGGCGTCGGGGACAGTTGGGTAGACGAGGTCTCGGTACCGTCCCTCACTACAGCCCGTCTCTTTTTCCGCCAGTGCGGAGAAGAGGCTGCCGGACTGATGCTGGATATTATTAATGGCGGAGTGGAAGACATGACTGCGCGGACCATCCGTTTGCGCTACAAAATCATGGAGAGAAATTCCGTGTGAGGCAGGAGATGACTAAAAAACTTATTTTTCTTGATATAGACGGCACATTGACCGAACCCGGCTCCAACACGCCTCCGGACAGCGCGCTGAGGGCCATTAGGGCAGCGCAGAAGAACGGCCACCTGGTCTTCCTCTGCTCCGGCAGGAACTACGCCATGCTCTCTCCCCTGCTCAAATTCGGATTTGACGGGGTTGTGGCCAGCGCGGGCGGCTATGTGACAGTCGGAGATGAGGTGATCTACGATCACCCTATGACGCCGGAACAGACCAAAACCGCGATCGAATCCCTTCACAGCGAAGGTGTCTTCTGCACAGTGGAGACCAGGGACGTCACCTACGGCGACGAGAACCTGGAAGCGTTCATCGAGGGAAATGCCGGCGCCGGGGGCAACAGCGAGATCGAGCGCTGGCGTAAACAGCTGGCGGAGAGCCTGGACATCCGCCCCATGTCCGAGTACGACGGAACCAAACCCGTCTACAAGGTCGTGATCATGTGCCTGCGGGATGAACAGCTTCAGCCCGCCCGTGACCTTCTGGAGAAGGATTTTGACTTCGTGATCCAGGAGATCAGCGACCCGGCACATCCCTGTCTGAACGGGGAGCTGATCAACCGTGCCTTCGACAAGGGGCGCGGCGTGCTCCGGGTCTGCGAGCATCTCGGGATCCCGGTGGAGGACACCATCGGATTCGGCGACAGCATGAACGACCTGGAGATGATCCGCACAGTGGCAGTCAGCGTCTGCATGGACAACGGCAGTAAAGCCCTGAAAGAGGAGAGCGACATTGTCTGCCCTGCTGTGACAGAGGACGGCCTCCTGAAGGCCTTCATCGACCTGGGGCTGTGCGGCGCCGACACCTGATTTCGTTTTGGAATCGTTTTCAATATACTTTAATTATATTAATAGGATTTGGTTCGTGGGCTTTAAACAATTTGCACAAAAATAAAGTCCACTATTGGGGAAAAAACCGATTTACAAATAGAAAAAATTAAAATAAAATAAAGTTGACTTGAAAACGTTTACAAATAAGTTTTTAAAAAATGTAACTGTTAACGTTTCTGTCATGATACATCGCCGGTCTATACGGAAATCCGGTATTTTTCGTAAATATCTGCGGATATCTGCGGACCATCCCGCTTTTTCGGCCGGACAGGACGGTGCGTCCCAATCATCTCAACTAAAGAGGGAGGAAACTGGTATGGCATTGGATTACCACAAATGTGCGCAAGAGATCGCTGATAATATCGGCGGCGGCGCAAACGTGGT
>JBGUNJ010000145.1:0-4725 GCA_045117315.1 Lachnospiraceae bacterium
GAATTCTCTCCCGAGATCGGCCCTGTATTTACAAACAGCTTCGCTCTGATCCGCCGGCCTCAGGAACTGCTTTACGATCACATCCGAACACTCTTTGATTGAAACAGAATTTGCAAGAGTCTCTCTTACTGACCTGTATTCCTCCTGCCAGAGCTCTCTCGTCAGCCATTCCACCTGGATAAATTCATCTCCGATGGAAACGCCCTGCTCTTCCGCAAGGTCGTAAAGACCGGCTTTTCTGGGCGGATACGTCCATTGGCAGAGCCCGTATCCCCCGCCACCGGGACCGTCATACATAAACTCATGCCTGCTGATGTTTCCGGCATCGACCCGGGCGGTATAATCCGTTGACCGTTTAAACCCGTTGGTAAAGTCCCCCTGCAGCCGACAGGAAACACAGCTGCTCTCCGCTTCCATGTTCCCCATCAGGGCAGCCGACGCAATATCACTGAAGCCCTTGTGCTTCAGATAATGCCAGATGGTGTCTTTGCTCATTGAATTCTCCTTTAACCTCATCCGTCAGCCTATTCGGCTGACACCTTCCCCGCCCGGGGAAGGCATACTAATGTATGCGCGGACGGGCACGGATATACGAAGTACAATGTTTCCTTCCGCGCATCACGACGCGCGGGAAGCGTGCGACGTTCCTTGCCTCGCCTTAGGAGCACTCACCCGGAGAGCCTTGTTTCCCCGTAAACGTCTCTGATCACTCCCGGCTCAATCCAAACCGCTTCCCGCAGGCGCTTTCTGCGCTCTTCGTACAGATTCAGAAACGTCGTATACCGGTAAGCATCGTCATAGGCCAGCAGATGCGCTGCCACATAGAAAACCAGACACTCGTGAACATCCGGCGTGTTATCCAGCTCCACAGAATCCGCAGTCTGTGCACTCACTCTTTCCGGATACCGCCAGTATTCCAAAGCAAGTCCGGAAGGCGCATGGAGAGGCAGCTCGATTCTGCTACCAATGAAGCGGTAACCGAAATAGCGATCATACCGGCGGCTGTCCGGCAACAGCAGCCCGCCGGTAAACGGCAGCCAGCAGTCAGCCGGAAGTTTATAAAGCGCTCTCTCCCCTACTGTCTCCTGCTCCAGGTCTTCGAGAAGCGTTATTGCCGGAATTCTCTTTACACTGGTTGCTATATCCATCTGACCGTTGTTGACCAGACCCGGGATCATGGCAAGATAATCCGCCTGGTTGTTATACGTGGCAGGGATCTGACTCCCTGCCACGCTGTAACTGAAAATGAGCTCCAGAACCCGGTTTTTTAATTCTCCGTAAGTCATGAATCCCCCCGCCACTTCGTGGCCCGTCTCGCTGCGGCTCAACAGGAATCCCCCCGCCACTTCGTGGCCCTCCCCCCTTTAGGCAAGGGGGGCGAGAGGCCGCTCCGCTACCCCCTTTAGGCAAGGGGGGCAAGACCACAGAATAAAAGCGCGGACGGTAACCTTACCAAAAGGCACAATGTTCCCTTCCGCGCAAGAGCTGCGCATGTTCTGCGAGGGTTTTATCATCCGATATTAAGCTTGCACTCGCCGATGGCGACGGGCTTCATGTTGCGCTGCACTTCGACCACCTTCACCTTGGTGTGTCCTGCCGCCGGCGTAATCTGCGTCTCCATAGCGGTGAGCTCCTGCGCCCCGTACCAGGGAGAAGAGGACGTGGAGATATCAATGGGCGTGCCGTAAACGGCATTCGGCAGAGAGGTATGGTCTTCCGCCGTGATGTAATACCACTTATTGGTCGGCAGTTCCTTCTCCGTATTCATGATGATCGACGTCTTGCCGAAATCGGTTGCGGAGGTAATAAACGGCAGATCCTTCAGCACAGGCTGACCTCCGTGATAATAGATTCCGTCTGCTTTTTCATCCAGGACAAAGCAGTCATACAGTACGCGGCCTTCACACAGTGTACCGGAATAGCCGGGAGGATCCACATGGGTTTTGTATTCCTCAATCTGCCGCGGCGCCACACAGGCTTCCTTGTGTACCAGCAGGAAGGCCGAGCCGGACGGCAGCTTGCTGTACGGCACACGCACGATCCGGATCCCGTCCACCATGCCGATCTCACCCTTTTCCAGAAGCTTCTGGGAAGCATCACCGTAACGGATGAAGGACGGATCCTGCATGAGCAGATTGGCATACCGGAAGGTGCAGAAGGCATAACAGCTGTCGATGGGGACATTCCTGTCGCTCATGTGCTCCACACCGTTCAGCAACATTTCGTGCGCATTTGCCTTTGTAATGACCGTAGCGTCATTGTGCCCGTTCTCCTGTGCCGATTCCACCATCACACGGAAGCAGTAGCGGTCATAGTTGGGAACGATAACTTCCTTGATTTCACGGGCAAGAGACTTGCCCGGGTCGCTCACATACTCGCTCTGCACTTCATCCCCGCGGTCAATGGTGAAGGTGAAGGCCTTGTCCTGCGTGACATGTACCGTCTGGATATTCCGACTCAGGTCATTCGGATTGCCGTAACGGTTTGAGCCGTTGCGCACATAGTCGTTGAGGGGTGCATACGGAATGCTGTAAATGACAAACGTCCGGTCGCCCTTATAGGTGAAGCCCTTTCCGGTGACCAGCGCCGCCTGCGATTCCGACACCCATCGTTCATCTACTTCTTTGACATATTTGGTTGCGAGATTAATTCCACCCGCCATATGGTTAAATTCCTCCTTAGTTGTTCTTATTACTATTTCTGTAATCTGAAAATGTGTGTTCTGACGAACAAGGGGATAGGATATAGGGGTTAGGGGATAGTAAAAGTGCGCGGACAGAAACCTCAAAGCGATGTACTATGCTGTCTTCCGCGCAATATCGCCGCACAGATCAAGTACGCCTGTATCCTGTGCCCTGTATCCTGTATCCTTCTTCCGTCAGTACGAATTGAATCCCTTCAAAAAGAGATCCTCAGGTTCGCTGTCGGGCCCGCCGGCTGCTGCCAATACCGGAGCCCTCGCTGTATTCTCTGCATTCTGCCGCAGTGTTGCAATTTCCTGCTGCAGAGCAGAAATCTGTTCCGCCTGCTTCTGCAGCATCATCGATTCATATACCCGCAGAGGCGGCAGCTCGCTGCGCATGCATGCCTGATAGATATCCTCAGGCAGTTCTTTGCCGACAACTTCCGGATGCGCTTCAGCCAGCTCCTGCCACTCGGCATAGTAGTTGCGGGGAACCTCATCCACCGCAAGCGGTCCCCCTTCCCCGCCAGGGGAAGGCAAATTCGCTTCCCCCTCGCTTTGCTCGGACGGAGAAGAGGGTGCGTCGGCAGCAGTTTCCTTCCGAGCTTGAACACCAGCCTCACCGCGGGAGGACATCTCCTCCTTCACGTCCTCTTTTCCGTCTTCCGCGGCTTTTTGCGTACTTCCTTCTTCGTCTGCCGGTGATACGGCTGCTTCCGGGAGAACTTCTCCTGCTCCTCCTTCAAGCGTGACTTCCAGTTGTTCATCCATTGCAAATCCTCCTCTATATTCATTAATCTCGGATCCATCTCCAGTAATAGTGCTCGGAGCAATATGTTTCTATGAAGTACAGCATCTACTTCCGAGCAAGAGAGGTGCACTTCTCTCGAGCGCATTCCCTACTTAATCAATGCTCTCTGCGCGGTTTTGGGCAGGTCATTATAACGAGCCTGCATGCTTGTCGGGAGCTGAGCGATCTTCTTAGCCGCATCCAGCTCACCGCCGATTACATATGCACCTTCCTCACCTCCGACACTACCCAATTTAACGGTCTCCCCTTCTCGCTGCGGCTCGGTCACGCCACGGCTCTGACCTGCCACCGGCAGGTCATTCACTCCCGTGGCGCCGCTAAACGCTACCTCACCCACCGTCGCGTTGCGACGGTCCCCCCTCCCCGCCAGGGGAGGGTTATACACGGTATTCTTTTTGATTATGGGGAGACCTTCCTCATCTCTGATGTTTTCCCCCATCCTCTTCTTCATACTATCAATCAATTCCTGTTTCCTCGTGATCAGCTTATCCGGCATACGCTCCAGGTATTCAATGATTGACAGAGTTCCGTCTCTTCGGAGATTGTCAAGGGTCTGTACCATCGCGATTTCCGAATAGTATGTGGTTGCACCCACGTCAACGGAAACGTTCAGCCACAGATGCTTAAAAACGGAAAAGTCAAACTCCTGCAGGATATTGTCCTTTACAATCGGCCGCATCCCGTAATACGTGCCCATCATGTCCAGCAATATGGCCCCGATGTCTTCCACCCATTCATGCAATCCGGCACGGGTGTTCTCCAACGGAACCTCGGAAGCATTCTGCAGGACCATCAGAGCAGAAGTATTGTCCGGCTTCACACTGCCCATCTGGGCATCGGTCGCTCCCAGACACTCCCTGGTGTAAGCCATGCAGAGGTCAATCGCCTGGATGATCTGGGCAGACATATTCGCTGCGGGGATTGTGGAAATCACTTCTCCGACCTGCTGCCCGGGCTGGAGATTGCGCACTCCGATAGCTGTACCCACTTCATTTGAAATATTGGGGATCAGGTCAGCATTGTAGATTTTCGTCGGAAAAGCCTGCGTCTGCAGATGCCGGAATACCATCGCCATCATTTGATTGATGAAGATCTGGTTCGGGATGATCTCTGTGACCAGAGCACGACCGTGATACTGATTCCGCTGCTTCTGCCAGTTGCCCCAGGCAATCGGATATCTGCTCAAGCCGGTATCCACATCCTCGAAGATGTTGCAGTGCCGGGTTGCCTT
>JBGUNJ010000146.1:0-7289 GCA_045117315.1 Lachnospiraceae bacterium
CAGTTCGAACACTCCCTTATATGGGGAAACAAAAGCCAGCTAACTCATGACTGAAGTCACAAGAATGCGCTGGCATGCTTTTCAAAAACTCATATGTTAGAAGCTGCCCGTGCCGGTGCGTCTTCGACGCCCTCAGTTTCTGCCTGCAGCACTGGCGCCGGAGAGCGGCCGTTTTTTCAGGGAAAGCAGTCACAAGCAAAAACCCGTATCTGAAGAGAGGAAGTTCAGAATGCTCAGAGCCATACCTTCCGTCCATACAAATGAGATTCTCGTGCAGGGCGATTCCCGTGATTTTGAAAGCATCTGTTTTGTGCTCGATCAGATCACCGGAAACGGGAGCGCTTCCGGACACAGGCCCCTTCGGGAATACGCAGCGTCGGTTTCGCTTCTTCTGGGCCTGACCTACATGATCCGTCTGGCATCCCGGGGATACTGTGAGCTTTCCGTCTCTCCCAACGGGATCAAAGAGGAGTGGATCGCGCCCTGCGGGACTCCAAATGAGCTCATCGCAGGCCGGAGCCCGCGGGAAGAACCTGATCCTTTGATCGATGAGATTGAAGACGCTGTTGTCAGGCATTCAGGTCTGGATCTGGAATCTTTTTACAATATGAGCGAGGATGACAAGTCAGGGATCCTGTCTGACCTGGGATTTGATTCCGGCACGATTGCCCGCTTCCTGCAGGCAGTCAGGACAAAGGAACGATACCTCTTTTCTCATGAGGAATATCCGAATGTCACTTTCTGCAACACCCTGCTGCAGTTCCGCATTCGTTACTCCGAAGGAGCTCTCTACGCATACATTCTGCGCGAGCTGCTCAGTCACAGGGAAGTCCTCCTGCAGAACACTTGCGGCAGCGCCGGGGACCGGCCGGCCAATGACTGTGCCCTCGAATACAGCATGTACTGCTGTCTGCTGCAGGCCGGATCCGGTCTGGCCCTTCTGGAGTTCTTCATGGAACAGCTCTTCCTCTGCCTCAGCGGGGTTCCGGACCCGGATCTGCTTTTTCCCACCGAAGCATGGCCGGTGGAGAGCAATCGTCTCTCTCCCGGGGATCTTATTTCTATTTACGGAGTATATGCGGAATTACGAAAAAAGGAAGCCCCGAAGGACTTCCTGAAAAACTGGACCGATGATACCCTTACCCGGGCGGCAAAGCTGCTGCAGGCTCATTCCGATGACACTGCCGGGCAAGTGAGAGGATTTATTGAAGATTTCCTGCGTCTTTGCTGAGCCGGCAGCAGTCCGATTCCAGGCAGGTACAGGCCGCACGCAGGAACAGGCCGCCTCCACACAGGAGTTCTTATTTGTAATACTCTGCATACCACTCCGCGAAGGCCCTGAGTCCCTCCCGGATCCCGATACCGGGGGTAAAGCCGTAGTCGCGCTCAAGTGCCGCGGAGTCCGCGTATGTCACGGGCACATCGCCCGCCTGCATGCCCACCAGCTGGCGGTGCCCCTCGAAGTCATAGTCTTCGGGCAGGACTCCGGCCCTGACCAGTTCCTCCTGCAGGGTGGAAATGTAATCCAGCAGGTTCTCCGGCTGGCCGCCGCCGATATTGTAGACTGCGTAGGGAGGAACGGGAAGTCCGTCCTCGCCGGTCTCTCTGGAAGGAGCTCCCTGCATCACGCGGAAGACGCCCTCCACGATGTCGTCGATAAAGGTGAAGTCGCGGCGCATATTTCCGTAGTTGAAAATCTGGATGGTCTTGTCAGCGACCAGTTTCTGTGTCGCGCCGAAATAGAACATGTCCGGGCGTCCGGCAGGTCCGTAAACAGTGAAGAAGCGGAGGCCGGTGGAGGGAATGTCGTAAAGCTTGCTGTAGGCGTGGGCCAGCAGCTCGTTGCTCTTTTTGGTGGCGGCATAAAGGCTGACAGGGTTATCCACTTTGTCATCTGTGGAAAAAGGGATCTTCTTGTTGCCGCCGTAGACTGAGGAACTGGATGCATACACGAGGTGTTCCACGGGGTTGTGGCGGCAGGCCTCCAGAATGTTATAAAATCCGATGATATTGGATTCGATATACACGTCGGGATGATCGATGGAATAGCGGACACCCGCCTGGGCAGCCAGGTTCACGACCACATCGAAATGATATTCGGCGAACAGGCTGTCGACAAGCTCTTTGCTGCCGATGGATCCTTTTACAAAAACATGTCTGACCGGAGATGTCTTCGCGGTCTCTTCAATGCGGGCAAGACGCCACTCTTTAAGCCCGACGTCATAGTAGTCGTTCATATTGTCGAGGCTGACCACTGTGCCTGAAGTCAGTTCCTTCAGCAGACGGATGACCAGATTGGCCCCGATAAAACCGGGAGAACCCGTGACAAGAATTGTCTTTCCGTTTAAATCAATTTTCTGCATATTCTTCATTCCTCCTGGAATCATTCGCGGCAGACAGGGGACCTTACTCTCTCCCGAAAAGGCCGCATATATAGTATCTTGCTCTCTCCTGAAAGGGCCGCGGTTTCAGCGTTTTAATCTCTCCTGAACAGGTCGCGGGTGTAGACCTTCTCTTCCACATCATCAAGGATAGGATCGTAGCGGTTTGCAATGATGCAGCCGCACATTTTTTTGAATTTTTTAATGTCATTGACAATCAGAGAACCGAAAAATGTCGTCCCGTCTTTGAGTGTCGGCTCGTAGATCACGACCGTCGCCCCCTTTGCCTTGATGCGCTTCATAACGCCCTGAATAGAGGACTGACGGAAATTGTCGGAGTTGGATTTCATAGTCAGGCGGTATACGCCGACGACGATGTCCTTCTGCTGGCTCTCGCGCACTGCGGAATAGGACTCGCTGTTTCCGTATGTTCCCGCAATATCAAGGACACGGTCGGCAATAAAATCCTTTCTGGTCCTGTTGCTCTCCACGATGGCCTGGATCAGGTTTTCAGGCACGTCGCGGTAATTGGCCAGAAGCTGCTTGGTGTCCTTGGGCAGGCAGTAGCCGCCGTAGCCGAAGGAGGGGTTGTTGTAGTAATCACCCACGCGGGGATCCAGGCAGACGCCCTTGATGATCGGGGCGGTTTTCAGACCCTTGACCTCCGCGTATGTGTCCAGCTCGTTGAAATAGGAGACACGAAGTGCCAGGTAGGTATTCACGAAAAGCTTTGTGGCCTCTGCCTCTGTCGGATCCATGTAAAGAACCGGGATTCCGGTCTTGATGGCGCCGCTGCACAGAAGGGACGCGAAGACTTCCGCCTGCTCCTGGTGTTTTTCGTCTGCGCCGACGATTATGCGGCTGGGATAGAGATTGTCGTAGAGGGCCTTGGACTCCCTGAGAAATTCGGGGCTGAAGATGATGTAGTCCATGTCCATTTTCTCGCGGACAGACAGTGTGTATCCGACAGGCACGGTGGATTTGATGACCACAGTCGGTTTGACCTCACGGTCCGCGACAGACTCTCTGATCAGGGAAAGGACACTCTCTACAGCAGAGCAGTCAAAATAATTGGTCCGCGGATCATAGTTGGTAGGTGCGGCCACAATGATGAAATCAGCCTCGGAATAGGCCTTCGCGCCGTCCGTCACAGCGCGCAGGCTCAGGGCCCGCTCTTCGTGCTCCTTCAGATATTTTTCAATATACTCGTCCTGTATGGGGCTGACCCAGGCGTTGATCTTTTCCACTTTTTCGGGAAGGATGTCGACCGCGGTCACGTCGTTGTGCTGTGAAAGAAGGACTGCCAGGGACAGACCGACATAGCCGGTGCCGGCGATCACAATCTTTTTGCGGCCGGTCTGTGCAGCCTCCGCCTCGTCCTCAACGATAACATCAGAGACCGGAAAATCCAGTTCCGCCGACAGGGCAAGGAGCTGGTCGACTGAAGGGCTGTAATCAGCCGCTTCCAGTCTGGAGAGCATAGACCGGTTGATCCCGGCTTTCTTTGCCAGGGCGGTCTGCGAAAGTTTCAGTTTTTTTCTCCTGCCAGCCACTGTTTCGGCGAGCAGTTTAAGGGATAAATGTTTCATTTTTCTATAGTCTCCTGCTGTTACAAGTCACATCTGCATCAGTTTCGGGCTCTTTTGGGGTGAAAAGTTTCCGCACATTCCGGGGCGGACCCGGATTTTACGTAAGCTTTGCCCATCGCCCCGCTTTCTGTTGCTGTTAACATCAAATCTTTTCTCTTATTGACGCAGTCATTCTATCAAATGCCGTCTTCAAAAGCAATACCTGTATAAAAAAGAATCCACGCCGACAGAATCCAGCGTTACTATTCACGCCCTATCGAGGGCGTGAATAGTAACTTGCGTTCGCCCATGCTGAATTCGCTTCGCTAATGGGGCGAACGCCGTTCCACTCGGTTTTTTGCGCTGAAAATCGCGAAAAAACGCCTCGAATTCGAGAGGGGCTGTACTGTAACCAAGCATTCCATAGTACGGTTTTCTTTCCCTATGGTATTCCGAAGCTGCCGAAAATATCTCGACTGTTCCGGTCATCTCGCGGCTCAGCCGCTCGCTGAACGTTGGCCGTCGAATGCATGCTGTGCTTGCACCAGCATGCATTCGACGGCTTATCGCCCAAACTCCCATGCCATGTTCATGGCGCCACAAATAATATAGCTATAGATTTCTGTTCCCGGTCTTCTTGTAGGCTGCTATACTTATTGCAACGGCAAAAAGATCGGTTATTTTTTGGATTTAGAGTCCGACGCTCAAACTGAACTTGACTTCCTCGGAAAGAATTTACGACAACTGTTGTGGTATTGATGTGCACAAAAAACTTATTGTTGCCTGCTTTAGACATGGCCGCAAGCAGGAAATAAGAGAATTTGGTGCAACAACCAGAGAACTATTTGAACTCTGTAATTGGCTCAAACAAGGCAACAGTCGGTGTGCATGGGCAGTAAACAAACGAATTCGGAGAAAAGGTTCTGGACAGTAATTACAAATGTTCAATTCACACCGTTTAGTGTTGGAAGTTTTGTTAAAGTGTAACTCATGCCAACATGTACAAACATAGGTATTTCATTTTTTCGGCTTTCGCTCAATCTCTCGCTCCTGCACCGCCTGTGGCAATTCTTGTTGTGGAATCCTTCCTTCCCTTCTAGCCACTTCCATCTGTTTTTCATGCAGACGTTTTAAGACAGATCTGCGTTTTTTCTTCTTTCGTTTCTTGCGATTGTTGTGGAGGCCATCAACCATGTTGTAGTTGGCCTCTTCCCCGCTCTCAGCGCTGCGGATGTATTCACCGTTCTGATAGGACTTCTGCATGATATACAAAACGGTCTTTTTCTATGCTATGTTTATATTGATGCTATTTCGTCTTCTCTACATATAGGCAGACACAATTCTCCTTTTTTCACTTTGAGTTTTGTATTGACAATGTTTTAGAATTTAAATAATATACTTACGAGTAGACTACTTATGACTCGCCTAATTTAATATCTTCGGAGGTACAATTGTGTTTCTTTGCAGAGAAAAGGAATTAAACATTTTAAATAAACGTTACAGAAAAAAAGGACTGGAATGTATCGTCATATACGGACGAAGGAGAGTCGGAAAAACTGCGATCATCAATGAATTTACCAAAGATAAACCGACCATTTATTTTCCGGCTTTAAATACGAATGCACGGGGAAATCTGACAGCTCTGTCAAAAGCCATCTACACTTTTCAGCAGCCGGAGGCTGAAAACGCCCCTGTCTATAACTCATTTGATGCGGCTTTTGCTGAAATCACCAGAATTGGCAAAGCTTCCGAAAGAGTTGTTTTTGTAATTGACGAGCTTCCCTATCTGGCCAGAGCAGATGACTCTATTCCATCCAGGCTGCAGCATTTACTTGACCACGACTGGGCAGAAACAGAGATCTATTTGATTCTGTGCGGATCCTCCATGAGTTTTATGGAAAAGGAAGTTCTCAGTGAAAAAAGCCCTTTATTTGGGAGACGTACTGCACAGTTGAAAGTTGAACCTCTATCTTATCTGGATACGGCTAAATTTCATCCGGAACTATCAAATCAGGAAAACGCTTTGATCTATGGGATTACCGGCGGAGTTCCTCATTACATCAATAAACTTGATGTGAATGGCTCAATTAAAGAAGCCTTACTTGAAAATCTGCTCGATACATCATCCTATCTATTTGAAGAGCCGGAAAATCTTTTAAAACAGGAGCTTCGTGAACCGGCAGTCTACAATGCTGTGATCACAGCTATTGCAAACGGAGCGACCCGTCAAAACGAAATTGCCGATAAGGCCGGACTCGACCGAAGTGTCTGTTCAAAATATATGAAGGTTCTTTCCAATCTTGGAATCATTCAAAAGATTGAACCGGTCGTTGATAAGTCTCCCAGAAAATCTTTCTACCGTATAACGGATAATTTTTTCCGCTTCTGGTATCGTTTTGTTCCCGGTAACATGATGGCTATAAGTTCAGGGACAATCGACAGAACCTTCGACGCATCGATCGGAAGCTACCTATCCGTTTATATGGGGATGGTATTTGAAGATATCTGCAGACAATACCTTATTATGCACCCGGAAAAACTGCCTTTTCCTATATCAGAAATCGGTGAATGGTGGGGAGCACACCCTGCCAAAAGAAAAGAAATCCAGCTGGATATTGTCGCAGTAGGCGCGAAAGCAAATAATATGCACGGCGGCCGGCAATATATCATTGGATCCTGTAAATATAAAAATGAGGAAATCGGCACAGACGAATTGGATCTTTTACACGATTATGCCTCTGTTTTTACCAATGGAGATGACACCTGTTTTTATTATATCTTCTCCAAATCAGGATTCACGAAAGGTCTGAAGACTCTCGCAGATGAGGGGCAGGTTATTCTGATCAATCTCCAGGATATCTACGAAGCATAACCTCTATAAAAGATCCCCGAAGAGTTTTAATTTTCCGGGGATCTCGCTTTTCCCTTTCGTAGCTGTCCAGAACGATCTTGGAAGCGCTGCTTTCCTTATTTTTCATTGTCGAGCACCTCCTTTGTCAGTTCCAGATAGGCGGCTGCGGCCTTGCCGTTTGCGTCGTGTCTGTAGATGCTGACGCCTTCCGCCGGCGTCTCCTCCAGCCGGACCGTATAAGGGATAAATTTCCGGAAAATATGGATCTTGTCCCCATAGCTGTTCCGAAGCATTTCCATCGTCTCACGCGCGTACTTTGTCCGTGGGTTGACCATGGTTATAAGAACCCCTTCAATGGTAAGGTCCGGGTTGATCTGCCTGCGGATCTTGCCAATCGTCCGAATCAGCTCCTGAAGTCCATCCAGGGCGAGCTTTGCCGCCTGGACGGGAATGAGTACGCTGTCCGCACAGGCAAGGGCATTGATCGTC
>JBGUNJ010000147.1:0-7084 GCA_045117315.1 Lachnospiraceae bacterium
CGTACAACTCGGGTTTTTCGCGAAAAAAACAAAGCTTCGCATTGTTGCGAAAAACGCCTCGAGTTTCGAGCCGGTCTGTACTGTAACGAATTTTCACAGACGTTATGCCGACATATCCTTTCAATTCTGGACATTCTGCACAAGAATTATTATAATGAATCTATTCATATCTCTTACACAGGGTTTTGTGTCTGTGCCTGTGTAAACCGCCTGAAGTGCTTCGCCCAAGGGCGATGCCGGCGGCAGTTTTCTGTGCTGTATGAAGCCAATTCATATTTTTTTAGTAAGGAGGATTTTCTTATGATTTCCTGGAAAAATCTTGACACGCTTGCAGTCTACGATAAATTTCTTGCTCTGAAGGGCCGCGTCAATATAGTCGAAGCCATGGCCGGCGAAAACGGCGCAAAGCGTGTCGCGGAGTACAGCGTTCCCATGGCATGCGGAATGAAATACAACTTCGCTGCAAAGGCCGTCGACGACAAAGCTCTCGAAGTCCTTCAGGAGCTTGCGGACGAGCATCAGCTCATTGACAAATACAAAGAGCTTCTGAACGGCGCTGTCATCAACACCGGTGAGAAGCGCCTGGTCCTTCACCAGCTCTGCCGCGCGCAGCAGCTGGGCGATGTCATCGCGGACGGCGTCAATAAGCGTGATTTCTATACCTCCCAGCAGAAAAAAGCCGCCGATTTCGCGAACAAGGTCCATGCCGGTGAGATCACAAACGCGGCAGGCGAGAAGTTCACCACCGCAGTTCAGATCGGTATCGGCGGAAGTGATCTGGGCCCCCGCGCCATCTATATTGCTCTGGAGAACTGGGCAAAGAAAAACGACACTCTCAAGATGGAAGCCCGCTTCATCAGCAACGTCGATCCCGACGACGCGAGTGCAGTCCTGAAGTCCGTCGACATTCCCCACACCCTGTTTATCGTTGTCTCCAAGTCCGGCACAACGCTGGAGACTCTGACCAACGAGGCATTCGTCCGCGACGCTCTGCGCAACGCAGGTGTGGATCCCTCCAGACATATGCTGGCAGTCACAAGCGAGACATCCCCTCTGGCATCCAGCTCAGACTATCTGGAAGCCTTCTTCATGGATGACTACATCGGCGGCCGCTATTCCTCCTCTTCCTGCGTCGGCGCTGTGATCCTCTCCCTGGCCTTCGGCCCCGAGATCTTCGCTCGTGTCATGAACGGCGCGGCTGAGTCCGACAAGGCTGCCCTCAATCCCGATATCCGCCAGAACGCGGCTCTGCTGGATGCCCTGATCGGCGCTTACGAGCGCAACGTCGAAGGCTATCTGTGCACCGCGGTCCTGCCTTATTCCCAGGCTCTGTCCCGCTTCCCCGCTCACCTGCAGCAGCTGGATATGGAGTCCAACGGCAAGTCCGTCAACCGCTTCGGCGAACCGGTCAACTATGAGACAGGCCCCGTCATCTTCGGTGAGCCCGGAACCAACGGCCAGCACTCCTTCTATCAGCTCCTGCACCAGGGCACCAGCATTGTTCCCATGCAGTTCGTCGGCTACAAAGACAGCCAGATCGGCATGGACGTCGATATCCAGGGCAGCACCAGCCAGAAGAAGCTGTGCGCGAACGTCGTCGCCCAGATCATGGCCTTTGCCTGCGGCAAGGATGACGAGAATCCCAACAAGGCATTCGCCGGCGGCCGTCCTTCCAGCATCATCATCGGCGACCAGCTCTATCCCGAATCCCTCGGCGCCCTGCTTGGCCACTTCGAGAACAAAGTCATGTTCCAGGGCTTCATCTGGAACGTCAACAGCTTCGACCAGGAAGGTGTCCAGCTGGGCAAGCTCCTCGCAAAGCGCGTCCTTGCACACGATACCGACGGTGCCCTCAAGGCCTACGCGGAACTGTTCGAGATCTGATTTTAAAAATATCCGATTAAAATATCTGAGTCAGAATCTCCGATTTAGAACGGGTCAGCCAGTATTGATTAACAACGTGCCGGCATGTCAGACCGGCCGGGCAGACCGTATCAGATAACAAAACCCTGCGGATTTCCGAAAAGGAACAGCCGCAGGGTTTTTATATTTCGTTGTATTTTATTTCCGTCTTATTGTTTTATTTTCCTGTTTTATTTTCGAAGCCTGAGTGTTTTTTCCTTTTATATTAGCCGGGACCGGACCGGTACTTTCAGCCTTTTATGACAGTTCAAGGCTCGCTCGCGAGTCTTGCGCGATGAAGTGAGTTTCCGTCGAAGACTTTTGCCCGCTTATCCCACGACTGAAATCACGGGTATTGCGCGATGAAGAATAAATATCTCTCAGGACAAACAAATATCTCTCAGACCTGCCAATACTCCGCCTGTTAACTCATCTCTTGTCGTTGTCGATGAACTCCAGCAGAATCATGGATGCCAGGGCAAATATTATAGTCATGGCAATCAGGACGCCCCAGCCCAGGAGAACATTTTCCCTGGTGCTGGCGTAAGCGGCAACAGTATTATACTTGCCCGACTCCAGCAGTATTTCTTCGCGCGAACCATTTTTCAGGATATAATCCGTCATAATTTTGATCGGTTTCTGTCCGTCGACGTCCAGGGAGCGGAACTTCCAGATGGTGTTCCAGAGAGTGACCATGGGAAGCGAATTGTAGTCGCCCAGCGCGCAGAAAATGTTGAGCCCCCAATTTGTGATCGTTATTTTGCACAGCTTCTTGGCCGCTCCTTCCAGATGCACCATTCCGTCGGAAAAAAGCAGCTGGAAGATCAGCATAAAGGGCATCATTGTCATAGCCGTCGTCGTAGTGTGCACGATCGAGGATATGACCAGGGACAGCATGTCCGAAGCATATGTGACCAGGAACATAGAGATGCCCAGATCCAGCATGAACCAGTCAGTGATCAGTCCTTTCGTGGGGAAATATACGCCTGTCCGGTCGCAGACAATGAGAAGGATCACGGTCTGGGCCAGGCAGAGGAACATCTGGTAGATCATATGCGCGATAATATAGGAACTGATGTGCATGCCCGTCCGGTGCTCTCTCTTGATGATGGCCCTCTCCCGGCACACAGACTGGATCGAATTGAAGAAGCCGTTCCACACGCACACACAGACCAGTGAGAAGCACCCCATGAGTGTTCCCTCCTGTGTCCGGAATAAATTCCTGCCGACCACAAAGGCCACAAGGCCGGAGATCAGCGCCGCCATAGGCAGTACTTTCCAGTCGTTCTGGTATACAAACATCCTCAGGAATTTCCCGAGATAGATCCAAATCTGGGAAAACCGTCCGCGGTAATGAAGTTTCTTATCCATTAACAGCCGCCCCCTTTTCCGCCGTCATCCTTGCGTATTTCTCAATAAACTCATCCGACCTGCCTTCGCCGCCCTCGTCCTTGCCGTTGACAGCCATGACAATGCCTTCCATGGAATCCTTTTCAAAAAACGCCATTGCGTCCTTCGGCGATCCGTAAAAGGCCAGTCTGCCGACCTTACCGGAATCCTTTGCCAGCACGATCACTTTGTCAAACAGATCTATGACGCGGTCCGGTGTATGGGTGATTACGATGACGATATTTCCGCCGTCTGCGACTCCCCTCAGCTTTTCAAACAGTTCCCTCGCCAGAACACCGTCCAGTCCGGAATCCGGTTCGTCCAGGATAAAGAGATCCGGATCGCTGATCAGTTCCACTCCGATCGAAATTCGCTTTTTCTGTCCTCCGGATTTTTTGGCGATCAGACCGTCCGCCCCCTCTGTGAGGCCCAGGACTTCCATGACACTGTGCATCCTTTCGTTTTTCTCCTTGCTGTGTACCTGGGTGGGAAGCCTGAGAAGGGCGGCATCATTCAGGGTTCTATGCACAGTATCGTTCATGCGGAGCAGGTCCTGCTGGGGCACAAAGCCGATCCGGTATTTCATCTCATTATAGTGCTTGTAGACATTCACTCCGTTGAGCAGTATCTCCGCGTCGGCCTTTTCATAGCCGTTAATGGCGCTGATCAGGGTAGTCTTTCCCGCTCCGGATCCGCCGAGCAGCAGAACCATTGAGCCGTTGGGTATGGAGAGATGGACGTCCTTGAGCAGGTAGCGGCTTCGAGTGAGTTCCCGTACCTTTCTTTCCTTAATACTGACGACCAGACCGTTCTCGATCTCCTGGTTATCCACCGGCGCGCTCAGATCCGCGGGAACCAGACCGCCTTCCCGCCCCTCATCTCTGAGTTTCGCAAACTCCACGGGCTCGTACTTTTTGCCGAACCCAATCTTCAGGGCGACGAACCAGGGCAGGATCTCCCATACGACAGCCCACCTTTTAGGCAGTTTGAATATGCGAAGGATACCCAGGATGATGCGGATCTCAAAGACGATCAGCAGGATCGTTCCCACCATCAGGAGCACTGCAACCACCATCTCTCCGACAGTGCGGATGTCCCCGCTGTCGTTCATGAATTGAAGAATACGGACCCCAATTTCCAGAACAAGACAGTATATTCCGTCGAGTTCCTTTCCGATGCAGGCACCCAGTTTATAGTAGCGATATCCAGGGATGATGGCATACCAACCCTTCTGCCCTAATTTCCTGAATATATGCCACAAACCGACAATAAACAGTATCTCCGCTATTACATTATAAGAACCTACAAATAGCATTTTTGCCCTGCCTCTCTGATGAGTGCGAGTATTTCCCTGTTGACGTTACAGTTTTACCGTCGGCTGTCCCTTTGCCGGTATTTCGCGCCTCTTCACGCAATGTCCGCTTTACAGCATTCCTTTTATAAAAATCTCCACTCCGATCGCGATCAGGATGCATCCGCCCAGGACAGAGGCCTTCCAGGAAAGCCTGGTCCCTGCACTCTTTCCGATTTTCAAAGCACAGATACAGAGGAAAAATGTCACAGCGCCGATGATCAGTGCGGCAGCGTTTGCCATCACAAACCCATATCTCTCAATCGTGAACCCTACAGACAAGGCATCGATCGAGGTGGCGATCCCCTGGATCAGGAGTTCCGCCCCGGAAAGAGTCTGCCTGCCGGTATTATCCTCGCCTTCCTTTCTCTCCCGCAGCCCTTCGATCAGCGTTTTCCCTCCGATCAGCACGAGGAGCAGGAGAGCGATCCACGGGATCATATTCTCCAGCCAGGAAAAGACTTCCACGATAAACCGCACACAGAGCCAGCCGAGAATCGGCATCAGATACTGGAAGAAAGCGTAAACTCCGGCGATACTGCACATTCTGGCCCGCCCCATCCGGGGCTCACGCAGCCCGTTGGCCAGCGAGACCGAGAAAGCATCCATCGCCAGGCCCACTCCCAGTGCGGCACTGTTGACAATAAAAACAATATTCATTTTTCCTCTTTGCTGTGAATCCCGAAATACCGCAGCTGAGAATCCCGAAATACCGCAGCGCTCTTGCGCTGCGTCCGCAATTACCGGATGAATCGCATCAATGCGCGGCTTTCCTCATACGATTTTCGACACATTTCCATGGGGAGTTGATATACTGCATCGCATCACGCACATGATTCCGGCGGCGTCAGTCCAGAAGCACCAGTCTTCCCTCGTTTCGCAGACTGAACTCGTTATGAAGGGAAAGATACTCGAAGAACGACGCCCTGTCGTTGTCACTGAGTTTTTTTACTTCTATTTCCGTTCCCAGTTCCCCGGGGGTGATCCCGAGAAAAAGCTCAGGGTTCTTGTAGGAATATTCTGTAATCCCAAGCTTATAGATCCGGTCCGGCTCAACATCTCCGCCGTAAATCTCTATTTTCTGAACGATCTTGTCCTTACGCGTGATCTCAACGCGCATGTTCTCCGAAAAAAGAATATAAATCGAGGTGCCCTCCCAGGCTTCTTTGCGCAGTGTATGCCGGATGATCTGTTCCAGGCGCCTGCCGGTCACCATGAGCTGATAGACAGCGTTTTCATAGGGAAAGCCAATAATAAATTCCTTGTAAGTCACCGTCGGCCCGAGCTTTTTTGCCCGGATCACATTGGAGGCCAGAAGGGAGACATCTGTCTCAAAGGTCCTCTGGTAGAGATCCGCAAACAGATCCAGAAGCTGGGTCTCCCTGTGAAACCAGGGATGCGTGTACTCGCAGGGGAAAGTGACCAGAGTGCGCTCGTACTTCCTGTCCACCTCCGCCCTGAATCTCTCCATGTAGAAATCGATCAGAGGATCCGGTTCGCCTGTGTTTTCATCGATTTTCAACAGCTGCCATTTCCAGTCCAGAAGTTCTTTTTTCTCCGGGTCGACATACAGGTCAAATCTGCCCAGCTGCCCGCTGCCGAAGCCCGCCTGAGCGATCGGGATTCCCTTCACTACCTCCGGGCTTTCCATAAACGTATGGGAGTGTCCCCCGATGATCAGATCGATTCCCCACTCCGGGGCTGACATTTCCGCCAGCTTCAGGTCCTCTTCAATCCCCAGATGGGACAACAGGACAGTGATGTCCGCAGGCTCCCTCTGCTCTTTTTGCAGGAAGTGCACGATCTCCTTCATGGGATCCCGTATGCTGACACTGCTGTCGACCTGCTCCTCCTGAAGAAGTTTCTCGCCGATGCTGTCCGTCAGGAGACCTATGATCCTCACTTTCACCCCCTGCCGCACCAGGTCGACACAGGGAAGAAAGACCCTTCTGTTCAGCTCGCGGATATAAATATTGGCGCACACGACCGGAAAATCCGCGCATTTCTCCAGAAACAGCAGATGCATCAGCCCGTAGTCCACCTCGTGGTTTCCAAGACAGAACGCATCCGGCTCCAGAGCATTTGTCATCCGGATCGTCGACAGGCCCTTGTATTCCTGGTCTATGATCGACCCCATGAACATGTCCCCGGCAATCGCGTAGATCACATTCGCCTCCTGCTGCCGGATCTTTCGGAGAACTCCGGAGAGAAGGGAAAGTCCTCCTGTCAAAATACCGTCTTTGACCTGTCCCGAAAAATCCCCGTGTATGTCATTGGAATGCAGCAGAACCAGGTGCACCGCCTGCTTCTCTATATTATCACTCATTTATGCTCTCTTGTCTCTATCTAATAACTATGATGTCGGGGTCAAAAGGTGGTTAAAGAAAATCCGTCTCGTCAGTATGCACAAACACCTTGGACACGCTCTCGCTCAATCCTCGC
>JBGUNJ010000148.1:0-34441 GCA_045117315.1 Lachnospiraceae bacterium
TTTCAGCGCAAAAACCCGAGTGGAACGGCGTTCGCCCCATTCGCGAAGCGAATTCAGCATGGGCGAACGCAAGTTACTATTCACGCCTTCGATAGGGCGTGGACAGTAACGAGCAGAGGACTGCCGTTCGCCATCAGGCGAAAGATACCTTGCGGCAGCCCTGCGATAAAAGAATGTCCTGCAGTACAAAGGCTGCCGCACATTCCTCCTGCGGTTTGAACTGTTTTCCGCTGAGAAGATTGTACGGCAGCCCTGTTTTTGCTGCGTTATTTCTGCTTTTGAGGCAGTTTCCTGCTCCCGGTCAGAATGACCGGTGTCGGATCAGATTACTGAACAGTCACCGTGCAGGTCACTTTTTTGCCGCTGCCATCCTTTGCCGCGGCGGTAATGGTCACTGTACCTTTCTTAATGCCTTTGACGACACCCTTCTGAGTCACTGTCGCAATTTTGCTGTTGCTGGTGGTCCATTTGAGGGATTTGTCATTAGCGTTGGAAGGAGCCACTGTCACTTTGAGCGTGGCTGTCTTTCCTGTTTTCACTGTAAGTTTAGTCTTATTGATCGTCAGTTTTGTGACCGGCTGTTTCACCGTGACTTTGCAGGTCGCCTTGACTCCGCTTCCGTCTTTGGCTGTCGCCGTAATCGTCGCGGTTCCCTTGGCAAGGCCTTTGACGACTCCATTTGCGGTCACTGTGGCTACCTTTTTGTTGCTGGTCGTCCATTTGACGGATTTGTCATTTGCCGTGGACGGAGCTGCAGTGGCCTTGAGGGTGACAGTCTTGCCCTTGAGAATTGACGCGGATGTCTTATTGAGCGTGATTTTGGTGACAGGCTGTTTCACCGTGATCTTGCAGGCCGCCTTGACTCCGCTTCCGTCTTTGGCTGTCGCTGTGATCGTCGCGGTTCCCTTCGCAATGCCCTTGACGACTCCATTTGCGGTAACTGTGGCGATCTTTTTGTTGCTGGTCGTCCATGTGACGGATTTGTCGTTTGCAGTGGAAGGCGCTGCCGTTGCTTTGAGGGTGATGGTCTTTCCTTTGAGGATCACGGCAGATGTCTTGTTGAGAGTGATCTTGGTGACAGGCTGTTTTACTGTGATCTTACAGGTCGCTTTGATACCGCTTCCGTCTTTAGCCGTCGCGGTGATCGTCGCTGTTCCCTTTGCAATGCCCTTGACGACGCCCTTGGCGTCAACAGTGGCAACCTTCTTGTCACTGCTGGTCCAGCTGACCGCCTTATTGCCGGCATCATCCGGTTTAACTGTTGCTTTGATGGCAACTGTCTTTCCGGCAAGGACAGACGCGCTGGTCTTGTCCAGTGTAATAGCGGAGACCGGTTTGGTGACCGTCACCTGGCAGACGGCGGAAACACCCGTGTTATCTGCAGCTTCCGCTGTAACCGTCGCGGTGCCGGCTGCCACTGCCGTAAGTGTGCCGTTCTGGTCTACCCTGACAACATTCTCATTGCTGGAGGACCAGTACAAAGGCCAGAATGTCCCGTCAGGTTCGACGGATGCCGTCAGGACCGCAGTCCTTCCTTCCAGCATAGATACGGACGTTTTGTCCAGAGTAACCGCGGAGGTAAGTACCGGAATGTCAAAATCAACGCTGAGGTCGATGATCCTGTCTTTCAGATAGTACCTGATATTGGTGAGTTTTTTACCGGCGAGGGCGCCTGCGGGCTCGTCCCTGTTGAAGCCGACTTCCGTAACCCTCCAGATGTTAGCGACATGACGCAGGCCGTAAGTATTTCCTTCGGAATCCGTCAGGACTACTGCACTCACAACGTCTGTCGCCTGGTCCAGCACGCCTTCATCGGGAGTCAGTTTGATCTCGTAATCCGCGTGACGGGCCTTTGCAGTGACAACTGCCTCCGCATGTGCCGAAATCACTTCTCCGACAGCCGGACCAAAGCTCGTATTTCCGTGATTTGTTCTGGCTTCTTTGTAGTACGCCGGCACTTCCTCAGCACTGAGCGCGTACCAGGAATAATCAGGCGCCTCAAAGAGAGTCTCCCTGCCGTGATATTCGGTTGTCACTTCTTGTCCGCGGAGTGTGACCGTGATCGAAAGGCTTGCGTCATCCGTGATCTGTTTTGCGGGATCAAGCTGGAAGCCTTTGCCCACTTTCACTGGATAGACCACTCCGCTGATATCGCTGCCATCTGTATTCACGTGGTAGGATCCGTTGGCCAGAGCGCTGCGCGGCTTGCTCATGGTCGCGGAGGCGACCGCGTCAACAGCAGTGCTGCCCTGTGCCAGTTCCGACGCGTAGAAGTCCGCGTAGGGGATGTTCATCAGGACGTACTCCGGCAGTTTCTCCGGGATCAGAGCGTCCACCGTAAAGTTGTAGATTCCGTTCTGAGTGATATATTTGAGGCCCGTGATCTTCTTTCCGATCAGGGCGGTGAAGGTCTCATCCGCCTCAAATCCGATCTCTGTTCCTCTCCAGATGTTGGCCAGATGGCGCAGGCCGTAGGTAGTGCCGTCCTCCGCTGTCAGAACAACTGCGCTGACTGTATCACCTGCCTGGACAAGGTCAGAGGTGACCTTCATCTCATAATAGGTATGGGAGGCGTTGGCCGTGACGGAAACTTCCGCTTCCGCCCTGGTTGTGCTTCCATTGACAGCGCTGAAGGAAAGCGTCCCGTCCTCCGCGACCGTCAGTTCCTTGAAGTAGTTCTGAATGTCGGATCCAAGGTCATAATAGCTGTAATCCGGCGCCTGGAACAGAGCATCCTTTCCACTATAAACTGTGATTGTGGGATCGCCGCCGTTCCTTCCGGGAACCGAAACTTCCACGCTCGATTCGTCAGTGATGACTGCAGCGCCTCTCTCTGCCAGTAAGGCGAGATCCTCGGGTCCATTGATTTTGACGGGATAGATCACACCGGAAATATCCGATCCGTCCGCATTGACATGGTAGGAGCCGCCCGCAAGCCTGGCATTGAGGGGCTTGCTCTTTGTGGCAGAGGCGACTGCGTCGACTGCCGCGCTGCCCGCCTTGAGCTCCGCCGCGTAGAAGTCCGCGTAGGGGATATTCATCAGGACATACTGCGCCTTGACAGGGATATTTACAGGGTAATCGATCACTGCGTTCTGTTTGTAATAACGAATATTGGTGATAGTCTTTCCGTAAATGTCGTATTCGTCGTAGTTCCAGCCGATCTCTGTCGCGCGCCAGATGTTAGTGACATGACGGAGCCCATACTGCGTCTCATTCCCGTCATCATCTCTGGCTGTCACGACTGCGCCGGCCACGGCATCTCCCTGGGCGACGCCGTCCGTGCTGTTGAGTTTGATCTCAATATTGGCATGACGGGCTCCGATGGTGACGTCTCCTGTCACTCCTTCTACAAATGACACATCGCCCTGGACTGCGCCAAAACTTGTTGTTCCGTGATTTGTTTTTGCTTCTTTAAAGTACGCAGGCACTTCATCCTCGCCGAGGGCGTACCAGGAATAATCAGGTGCCTCAAAGAGGGCTTCTCTGCCTGTGTATTCCGTCGTGGTCTCCTTACCCCGGTTGGTCACTGTGATGCTTACGCTGCTCTCATCCGTGATCTGCTTATCGGGATCGAGCTGGAAGCCCTTGCCGACTTTGACAGGGAAAATGACACCGCTGATGTCAGTGCCCGCCGGATCCACGTGATAGGATCCGCCGGCCAGAGTCCCTGTGCGGGGCTTGTTGAGCGTAGAAGAGCTGACCGCGTCAACAGCAGCGCTGCCCTGTGCCAGTTCCGACGCGTAGAAGTCCGCGTAGGGGATGTTCATCAGGACGTATTCCGGAAGCGCCTGCGGAACGTCGACGTCGACCGCGAGGTCAAAGACTCCGTCCTGTTTGTAATAACGGATTCCTGTAATCTTTTTTCCGGCAAGAGCGCCCGCCGGCTCATCAGCGTTAAAGCCGATTTCCGTGCCTCTCCACATGTTGGCTATATGGCGAAGTCCATAGGTACTGCCGTCATCCGCAGTCAGGACTACTGCGCTGACCTGGTCGCCGGACTGAACGTAGTCCGATGTCACCTTCATCTCATAATAGGTATGGGATGCGTTGGCGGTGACAGAGACTTCCGCCGTTCCGGATGTCCAGTCTCCTGTGACCGGCCCGAAGGTCATGTTTCCGCTTTCATCCACGGTCAGTTCCTTGTAATAGGCGGTCTCTTCGTCTGTGATATAGAAGCTGTAATCAGGAGCCTCAAAAAGAGCATCTCTTCCGTAGTATTCCGTCGTGGTCTCCTGTCCTCTGTTGGTCACGGTAATGGATACAACATTGTCATCGGTAATCATAAGATCCTCATTCTGCGCAATGAGATCCGCCAGGACATCATTTTCTGTCTTGACGGGGAAGATGATACCGCTGATATCCGTGCCCTCCGGATCCACGTGATAGGATCCGCCGGCCAGAGTCCCTGTGCGGGGTTTGTTCTTTGTCGCGGATGCGACTGCGTCGACAGGCTCGCTTCCGGGAGCCAGTTCCGCGGCGTAGAAGTCCGCGTAGGGAATGTTCATCAGCACATAGGAATAGCCGTCTTCAACCTCGTTCATTGCAGGTGTATCAACAGTCTCTTCCTCAGCTGAAGCGGCGGCCTGCTCTGCCAGGGTCTCTGCCTCAGCAGCTTCATCCACAGCAGCCTCTTCTTCCACGAAAGCATCCCCGGCAGAAGGCTCTTCTACCTGATCTTCCGGGTTTTCTCCTGCCGCGGGCTCCTCTTCGAAAACCTGGTCCGCTCCGGAGTCTTCCGCCGCGGGCTCCTCTTCGAGAGCCTGGTCTGCTCCTGTATCTACAGGCCCGGGTTCCTCTTCAAAGGTCTGGTCCCCTTCGGCCCCCTCAGGCGCAGGCTCCTCTTCGAAGGTCTGGTCCCATCCTGTATCTACAGGCCCGGGTTCCTCTTCGAAGGCCTGGTCCCCTTCGGGTTCCCCGGTGAGTTCTTCCGTTTCTCCCGGGTCTTCCCCTGACACCTGTCCTTCAGTCTCATCCGCGTCAGGAGCGAAAAGCTCCTCTCCATTCTCCGCATCGGCCGCTTCTGTAGATACCGCTTCCTCTGCATCCTCCTGCATTACTGCACCGGGATCCATTAAAACGGAAGGCTCGGCAGCCAGACCGGAAACCGGGACGAGACTCATGATCAGAGCAAGTGCCAGAGCCAGTGAAAGCATCTTTCTCTTTTTCATGCCTCCTCCTTTCTGTATGTAAAAGTCTTTCGGAAGCTCTGACCCCTGTAGATGCAGTTTTCAGAGCTTCCATGTTTATATTTATCCCCCGCTTTTCGAAAATTTATTTTTAAAAAGCAGTGAACAACCACTCCCATCGGAGAGCTTGCCTTTGCGCATTACTGCCTGCAGTCCTGCAAGGCAGTCGAACCCCCGAAGATATATCTTCTGTTAGAAGACACTAACCCATAAGTCACGAAAAAGCCTGCATGCAGCAGGCTTTTCCAGGAAAGCAATACTTCATCGGGTTAGATTAATAAAACCATTATCCACAAAAAGAAGCCGCCTGTCAATCGTAATCGAGGCGTAAAAATATTTTCGTTACTCCGAGTCCGCCGCAAGGCGGGAAATACATTTCACAGGCAGTGACATAATAGGGCAGAGGGCGGCATATGAACTGCTATGAATTTCATATGCCGCCCTCTGCCCTTCCGCGTGCTGCCGTTCGCCGCAAAGCGGCGAACTGACGTCAGGCGAAAGATACCTTACGGCAGCCCTGCGATAAAAAAACAGTCCGGGATTCATTCACAGGCGAATCCCGGACTGCTTTCTTCTATCTTCGCTTTTCAGGCAGACTGGCTTTTTTAAGACAGATCAGCTTTCTGGCTGACAGCCTGTCTCCTGGCAGACCGTCTGTAAATCAGACGTCAAAGTTTTCCTCAGCCGCCTTCTGCGCGCTGTTTTTGCCGGCGGTCTTGAAGATCATCATAACGGCAAACATGAGGATCAGTCCGCAGACCAGGCAGATCACAGGGTTCCTGATGAGGCCGGCGATGATGTAGGTCACGGCAGATACGGCCGCGCAGGTCAGTGCGTAGGGCATCTGCGTAGAGACGTGGTTGATGTGGTTGCACTGTGCTCCGGCACTGGACATGATCGTGGTGTCGGAAATCGGTGAGCAGTGGTCGCCGCAGACGGAGCCCGCCATGCAGGCGCTCATGGCGATGATCATCAGCTGGGGATCTGTGGTCTGGAAGCAGGATACGACGATCGGGATCAGGATACCGAAGGTTCCCCAGGATGTTCCGGTCGCGAAGGAAAGGCCGACCGCGATCAGGAAGATGATGCATGGCAGGAAGGAAGCAAAGCCCGCCGCATTGTTGGCAATGACACCCGCGACATATTCCTTGGCTCCCAGGCTGGCGGTGGTTCCGTTCAGTGTCCATGCCAGTGTCAGGATCAGGATGGCGGGAACCATCTGCTTGAATCCATCGGGAAGGCAGCCCATCATCTCATCAAAGCTGAGAGCATTGCGGAACAGGTAATAAACCATTGTGATAATGAGGGCACAGAAAGATCCGAGAACCAGGCCGATGGAGGCGTCGCTGTTTGCGAAAGCATCGACAAAGTTTGTGCCGGTGAAAAATCCGCCGGTATAGATCATGCCGACGACGCAGCATGCGATCAGGGAAAAGATCGGAACCAGCATGTCCGCGACGATGCCGACTTTGCCCTGGGAATCATCAGCCGCGTTTTCATAAGGTCTGTCAAGGGTCGTGTAAATATCGTTGTTGACAGTGGCGTTGTACTCATGAAGGGCCATGGGACCGTAGTTGATGTGCATCAGAACGATCATGATCATCATGGCGATTGTGAGCAGGGCGTAATAATTGTAGGGAATAGTGCGGATGAACAGTGCCAGTCCGTTTTCACCCTCTACAAAGCCCGCTACTGCTGCCGCCCAGCTGGAAATGGGCGCGATAATGCAGACAGGAGCCGCAGTGGCATCGATCAGGTAAGCCAGCTTCGCGCGGGAGACATTATGCTTGTCCGTGACGGGACGCATGACGCTGCCAACGGTCAGGCAGTTGAAATAGTCATCGATGAAGATCAGGACGCCGAGCGCGATGGTGGCCAGCTGCGCGCCCTCACGGGTCTGAATGCGTCTGGAAGCCCAGTTGCCGAAAGCGGCGCTGCCGCCGGTGCGGTTCATCAGCTGCACGATCGTTCCCAGGATGACCAGGAAGATCAGGATGCCGACGTTCCAGGCATCGGAAAGAGAAGCGATAATACCATCATTGAAAATGTGGGTCATCGTTCCCTCAAAATTGAAGCCCGCAAACAGAAGAGAACCTGTCACAATACCGATAAAAAGCGAGCTGTACACTTCTTTGGTGACGAGCGCCAGGATAATGGCGATCAGCGGAGGGATCAGCGACCAGAAGCTCTGCTGGACGCTCTCCGGCGTAGTCACAAATTTTGAAATGACCAGGAAAATCACCACTGCCAGGAAGGCAGCAATCGTCACCCTTACTTTAGGCGTTTTAGTGTCCATAATATCAATATCCCCTCTCATTGTTCGTACTTGTTTGTGATTATGACCTGCTGTACACAAACATGTATTATGTTAATACGCCAACGTGATAAAGTCAATTAAATTGCGTCGGCGCGGAAATGTCCGGATATTTATGTGCGCGGGAAAATCCCTTTAAATCAGACGTCTCAGCGGTAGACGACCTCCACTTTCGCGTCAGTCATCAGCGCGCCGGCAATTCCCTCTGTGACATAGAGGGTTCCTTCTTCGTCCTCAAGTATATAGTCAAAGTCCAGACCGCTTTCTCTCCAGAATTTCTCCGCCTGATCTTTTCCCATGATAAAAAGGGATGTTGAAAGGCCGTCTGCCAGAATGCCCTGATCGCAGACGATTGTGGCCGAAATCAGTCCGCTTTCCGCGGGATAGCCGGTGCGGGGATCGATGATGTGGTGGTAGCGCACGCCTTTTTCTTCAAAAAACCGCTCATATCCGCCGGATGTCACGACTGCCTTGTCCTGTATATCAAGAACTCCCAGATATTCCATGGAGCTCTCCGGGTTCTGTATGGCGACCCTCCAGGGTTTGCCGTTTGTCTTGGTGCCGTATGCCTGGACATTTCCTCCAAGGCTGATGATACCGCTCTGGATATTGTATCGGCTGAAGATCTCTCCCACCCGGTCTCCGGTAAAGCCCTTGGCAATACCGCCCAGGTCAATCTCCAGTCCCTTGATCTCAAAAGTGACCGAGGGAGCCGAAGGAGCCTGTGCGGCGGCTTTCTTTTCCTGTGCCACCCTGGCCTCTGCGGCGGCAGCTGCTGCAGCCTCGGCTGTCTGCGCAGTAGTCCCCGCATTTTTCTCAGCAGCTTTTCCCTCAGCTTTTTCAGTCCCTGCGTCCGCGGTCTGTCCGGCAGCGGAAGCTTCCGCAGCCTCTTTTCTGGCCGCGTCCTCCCTGGCCTTTTTGTCTGCTTCCTTTTTAGCCTTTTCGGCTTCTTCCTCGGCTTTTTTCACAGCTTCGGCAGCCGCCTTCTGAGCAGCCTTCACATCCTTTCTGGTGACCAGCCTGATTCCGGAGACATCCGCCAGTTTCAGTGCCTTCTCGATCTCGGCCTTCTGCGGAACCCTGTACTCCTGTGTCGGGAATCCCCACAGTTTCATGACAGGATAAATCGCAATATCGAAGAGACCGTCTGTTTTTTTCGAGAGCTCCAGCGATTCGCTGATGAGCAGCTCCACATCTTCTGAGGGTTCTCCGCCCCCCGCAGCATTTAAACGGCAGATCTCACTGGTTTTGATCCCGGTGGAAAGCTGCTCATCGAGAGCGTGGATTTCCTTAGCCGCGGCGCGCACTGCTTTTTCGGCCTTGTCTCCGTAAGCCAGAAGTGTCATATAGGTATCCATGGCAAATACGTTCATGGATACGCCGCCGTCCTCCCGGACAGTGGGTTCCTCGGGAACGACCTCTGCCTGGTCGTCTGCCGGCTCCGCAGCTTTTTTGGCAGCAGTGCCTGCCGGCTCCGCCGACGCAGCGCTGCTTCCGGTGCCCGCCTCCGCAGCAGCTGTAGTGGCAGCTGCCTCAGCGACTGTAGTGGCAGCTGCCTCAGCGGCTTCCGCGGCAGTGGCTGCTTCCGCGTTTCCCTGTTTTACAGCTTCCGCGGCGGCAGCTCCCGCTCCTTCTTCATTTACCGCAGCCATATTCTCTGCGGTCCTGCCTGCGCCTGCCCCGGCCTCGTCCGCTGTTGAGACCTCTGCGGATACTTGATCAGCCTCCGCAAGTTCCTGCTTCTCTTTTGCCTGTCCGGCTTTGTCTTCGCCGGATTTGCCTGCCGATGCGCATCCCGCAGACGAAAGGACCAGGGCGGCCGCCAGCATTATTGAGACTATCCTGCCAGGTGTTTTTTTCTTATTCCCGAATATCTTCAATGATTGATCTCCTGTTATGACATATTGTTACAAATCACGCCTGCACGCGGCTTTGATCCATCCTGCACACTGCTTTGATCCGGCCTGCATGCGGCTTTGATGAAACTCAAAGCAATCTCGCCTTCACGCTGCTTTAATCATGTCAGCACGCGGCTTTGATGATGCGTATAGTAATCGCGCAGCTGTTCATCGAAAACCCGCGGAAGCTTTTCTTCCGCGGGCATTGTCACCACTGTGTTTTTCCGGATTCCTCCGGACCGTCTGTGATCATTCTTCAACAACTCTCACAGTCTCCATGACCTGGTCCTCATAAGGCCTGTCGCCGTTCCAGCGGTTTGTGCGGGTCGCAGCAATGCGGTCCACGACATCCATTCCGCTCACAACATGGCCGAAGGCCGCATACTGACCGTCAAGATAAAGCGCGTCCGCGTGCATGATAAAGAACTGGCTGCCCGCGCTGTCCGGATCCATTGCCCTGGCCATGCTGATCACGCCGCGTGTGTGGCTGATCGGATTGTCCACGCCGTTGGATTTGAACTCTCCCTTGATCGTCCACCCGGGGCCTCCCATTCCGGTCCCATCGGGGTCTCCGCCCTGGATCATAAATCCGGGAATGACCCTGTGGAAAATAGTCCCGTCGTAGAATTTCATGTTCACGAGCTTCAGAAAATTTTCGACTGTAATCGGTGCGGCTTTCTCATCAAGTTCCAGATCGATGACGCCTCCGTCTTTCATTGTGATTCTGATCATTCTTAATATTACCTCCCGTTTATCAGGGGACGACGGCAGACTGCAGCCGTCCCCCCGCAGTTAATCCCTGAATCCGCACTGGCCGCACGGAAATAATCGTTGCTGTTTCAGAGTTTTCCCCCGCTTTAGAAAAGTCCTGTGATCTTTCCGTCTTCCATGACATCGATGCTACAGGCAGCAGGACGCTTGGGAAGCCCGGGCATGGCCATAATGGTGCCTGTGAGAGCCACTACGAAGCCCGCGCCAGCGGAAACATAGACCTCGCGCACGTTGAGGTCATAGCCTGTGGGACGGCCAAGTTTGGTCTGGTCGTCAGAGAGGGAATACTGGGTCTTGGCAATGCAGACCGGCAGATTTCCGAAGCCCTGGCTCTCGAGTTCGCGAAGCTGTTTCTGTACAGCACCCGCAAAGACGACGCCGTCCGCGCCGTAGATCTCTTTCGCGATGGTCTCGATCTTTTCAGCGAGAGGCATCTCAAGAGGATATACGGGAGCGTATTTGCTCTCTTTTTCCTCGATGGTCTTGATGACCTTCTTAGCCAGGTCGATACCGCCCTTGCCGCCCTCGGCCCAGACAGTGGCCTTGGAGAACTCACAGCCGTGGCTGGCGCAGAACTCTTCGACCGCCTTCGTCTCCGCCTCGGTATCCGTGATGAAGGAGTTGAGGGCGACGACAGCGGGCACGCCGAACTTCTGAATATTCTCGATGTGTTTCTCGAGGTTGACAATGCCCTTCTTCAGCGCCTCGACGTTCTCTTCCTTGAGTTCTGCCTTGGGCACGCCTCCGTTGTATTTGAGGGCCTGGACACTTGCCACGATGACAACCGCGTCAGGGTGGAGGTCAGCCATGCGGCACTTGATATCAAGGAACTTCTCAGCGCCCAGATCCGCTCCGAATCCGGCCTCGGTGATCGCGTAGTCGGCGATCTTGATGGCAGCCTTTGTCGCGCGGACAGAGTTGCAGCCGTGCGCGATGTTGGCGAAGGGACCGCCGTGAACAAGAGCAGGGGTATGCTCAATGGTCTGGATCAGGTTGGGGGAGATGGCTTCTTTGAGGAGGGCCATCATGGAACCGGTCACTTCAAGAGCCTTGGCAAGCACGGGTTCGCCCTGATAATTGTAGCCGATCACGATGCGGTCAAGACGCTTGCGGAGGTCTTCCCTGTCCTCTGCAAGACAGAGAACTGCCATGATTTCGGAAGCCGCTGTGATGACAAAGCGATCCTGGCGAAGCGGTCCGTCCATCTTGGTGCCCATGCCAACGACGATGTTGCGCAAGGCGCGGTCATTCATGTCCATGCAGCGTTTCCAGACGATCCTGGTGGGATCGATGCCCAGAGCGTTTCCGTGATGAATATGGTTGTCAATAGCCGCTGCCAGCAGGTTGTTGGCAGAAGTGATGGCGTGGAAATCACCTGTAAAATGCAGGTTGAGCTCCTCCATGGGAAGTACCTGGGCATAGCCGCCGCCGGCAGCGCCGCCCTTGACGCCGAAGCAGGGTCCCAGAGAAGGCTCGCGCAGAGCCAGCATGACGCTCTTTCCAAGCTGATGGAAAGCGTCCGCCATGCCTATGCTGGTAGTCGTTTTTCCTTCACCCGCAGGGGTGGGGTTGATGGCTGTCACCAGGATCAGTTTTCCGTCCGGACGGCCTTCCAGGCTCTCCAGATACTCATCCGAGAGTTTTGCCTTATACTTTCCATACAGTTCCAGCGAGTCCGCGGGAATTCCCGCCGCCTCGGCAACCTTAGTGATCGGAAAGAGTTCGGCCTCCTGTGCGATCTGGATATCTGTCTTCATTTTGCTTCCTCCTTAGTCCGTTCACGTTTTTTATCACATGAAACTATGCCGGGCGTACAAAGTGCGCCCAGCGGCTTAAATATTACCGATGTACTGTTGTGATTACTGGATGAATCATTTATTTCCTGAACCGGCTGCAGGGTTCTGCTTCAGAATCACCCTGCAGAACAGCCGCCGAAACATTGCCGCTGCGTCACTGCCGTAGTATTGCCGCCGCACTGGATCCGCAATGCTGCAGGATGCTGCTGCATTTCCGCCGCCGCAAATATGGCAGGAGCGGAAATGCAGAGTCCCGTTACCGTTCATTCCATCTTATCTTTGTATTTTTCGTAAAACTGTCCGATTTTGACATAAGTCTCATCGTCGATATCGTGCTCGATCTTGCATGCCTCCGCAGCCGCTTTTTCCTCATCGACCCCGATCGCGACCAGGACCTTTGTCAGAAGTTTGTGCCGCGAATAGATTCTCTCAGCGATCGCCCTGCCTTCTTTTGTCAGGGTGATCAGGCCATTGACATCCATGTGGATGTAGCCGTTCTCACGGAGCTTTTTCATAGCGATGCTGATACTGGGCTTGGAAAAATTCATTTCATTGACGATGTCAATAGAGCGGACCTGTCCGTTTCTCTCGTATAGGACCAGTATAGTTTCCAGATAGTCTTCCGCAGACTCATGAAGTTCCAAAATAATATACCTCCTCTTGCGCATTCCGGGCATGCCCCGCCGCATGCATACAGATCACTGCTTAAAATTCAAGCGCCGGGCTGCTGCGGGCAGACAGGTCGATACATAAATACAGGGACCGGGCTGCCTCAGGCAGACAGATCAATACATGAACTCAAACACCAGGCCGCCGTACGCGGGAAGGTCAAATTCGATGTACTGGTCGCGATAGTCGCACTCACCCTTTTTGGCGCGGATCACTTCAGGGACAGGCGTGTCGCCGAAGCCGCCGTACTCCTTGTCAGTGCTGTTCAGGACAAGTTTGTAGCGCTTGTTCACCGGAACACCGACACGGTATTTCTCATATTTGACAGGAGTCATGTTCAGGATGAACACAAGACCCTTGCGGCTGGAAGGGCACTTGCGCAGGAAGGAGTAGATACTGCGGTCCGCGTCATTGGCGTTGATCCACTCGAAGCCGCCCCAATCATTGTCGATCTCATACAGGCACTTGTAGCTTCTGTACATGTCGAGCAGCTTTCCGACATATTTCTTCATGCCGCTGTTCTGCTCGTCCGCAAGCAGGAACCAGTCGAGCTCACGCGCCTCGCTCCACTCGCGCTCCTGACCGAATTCCTGTCCCATGAACAGGAGCTTCTTACCGCAGTGGCCGGTCATGAAGGTATAGCCCAGGCGAAGGTTGGAATATTTATCCACGCGGTAGCCGGGCATCTTCTCGACCATGGAGCATTTGAGGTGAACGACCTCGTCATGCGACAGGGGAAGAATGTAATTTTCCGCGCTGTTGTAGCTCATCGCGAAGGTCATGCCGTTGTGGTCGCCCTTGCGCATGACAGGATCCAGCTTCATGTATTCGCAGAAGTCGTGCATCCAGCCCATGTTCCACTTGAAATCGAAGCCAAGGCCGTCGTCCTCGGGCTTTGCGGTGATCTTGGGCCATGCCGTGGATTCCTCGGCGATCGTGAGGAAGCCGGGGAAGTCGCGGTGGATCACGGAATTGAGGTGTTTGAAGAACTCGATCGCGTCCAGGTTCTCGTTTCCGCCGTACTTGTTGGCGACCCACTGGCCGTCCTTCTTGCCATAGTCGAGGTAAAGCATGGATGCCACTGCATCGACTCTTATACCATCTATATGGAACTCCCTGATCCAGTAGAAGACATTGGCGATCAGGAAGTTGCTGACCTCATGCTTGCCGAGATTGAAAATGCGGGTGCCCCAGTCGGGATGCTCGCCGCGGCGGGGATCCGGATCTTCAAAAATGCACTGTCCGTCGAACTTTGCCAGACCGTGGGCATCCGGGCAGAAGTGCGCGGGTACCCAGTCAAGGATGACACCGATTCCGGCGGTGTGTAGCTTGTTGACCATGTACATGAAATCATTCGGTGTCCCGTAGCGGGATGTCGGGGCATAATAGCCCGTGACCTGATAGCCCCAGGAGCCGTCGAAGGGGTGCTCGGAAATGCCGATCAGCTCGATATGGGTATACTTGAGATCCTTGAGATACTCGACAATGCGATCCGCGAATTCTCTGTAATTGTAGAAACCGTCTCCGCCGTCGGGATGTTTCATCCAGGAGCCGATGTGGCATTCATAAATGGCCAGCGGCTGCTGATTTGGGCTCTTTTTGCCCCTCTTGTTCATCCAGCGGCCGTCAGACCAGCGGAAGCCTGTGATGTCGGCTGTCTTCGATGCGGTTCCGGGACGGAGCTCCGCAGCATTGGCAAAGGGATCCGCCTTGTAGATACTGGTTCCGTCTGCTGCTTTGATGCAGTATTTGTAGAGCTCTCCTGCCTTGATCCCGGGAATGAACAGTGTCCAGATACCGCCGTCATTCAGTTTGTTCATGGGATACTTGTCTTCATTCCAGTCACTAAATGTGCCGATCACATGGACGGCTTTGGCATTCGGTGCCCACACCGCGAAGAAATAGCCCTTCTCTCCATTCTCCACGGACGGATGTGCTCCGAGTTTCCGATAGATGTCGTAATGTGTACCGTTCCCGAACAGATACGCGTCTGTCTCTGATACAAAGACCCTCTTCTCTATTGCAGCCATAAGTACCCCTTTCTTACTGCTGTTTTATGAATTTACCACTGCTACATGCTGAAAACATACCTGTGGTTATGAACACAGCCCGTAAGCCGCCCGGCTGTTTGTCAGCATCCCACACATTCGTATTTCCGTCTTTATTTGTACAAGTGAATGCGTTTCATTACTTTTTCATGCGTCTTTTCACATCTTCGCTGTCCCAGGACCGGGTCGTTCCGGACTGAGCGTCTCCTTCCGCTTCAGTCCCGGAATCGTCCGTTTCCACGGATTCTCCGGTTTCTTCGGTTTCTTCGGAAAAATCATCGCCGTAAAGTTCCCTCTTGACTGCGTCCGATCTCTCCATCACGCGGCGCCGGGCTTCGGCAAGGCGCTGCTGCTCACTGTTTCTGCGGATCTTTTCCCATTCCGACATGATCTGCTCAAGGTTGAGCTGACCCTCCGTCTGCGTTTCCTCCTGAGGCTCTTCCTCCATGACCATAGCCAGCTGTCCGCTTGTCTCCTGGGCAAGCACGCTGTCATAATCATCATCGATTTCCCGCATACCCCGGGCAATGGTCTCCTGCATCTTCACATCGCTGAGAAGAGTGTCCGTATACTCTTCCGGATTCCCGGTCTGCTCGGAATCATCCCTCCCGTCCCGGTCATTCTGTGTGTTCTGCTCCTGCTGACTTTCCTGCTCCGTCTGCTCCGTCTCTGCGCGGCTGCGGTCTGTCCGCGCCGCAGCCTCCGCAGCCGCAGCGGTTCGCTGCACGCTGTAGGGGTTGGTCTCCTGCATGGATGCGGTGTTTTGGGCAGAGACTTTTCCCTCTGCCTCTCCTGCCCCGTTTTTCCCGCTCTCAGGAGCGGTTTCCTCTCCGTCTCCGGTCCCGTTTTCCGCAGCAGACTCCCCTCCGGTCTCCGCAGCGGTCTCCCCGTCAGTCTCCGCGGATGTATCCTCCTCATTCGCGGATGACGGAGGCACATATTTTCCTCCGCTCAGGAGAATCTCCAGATGCTCCTCCTGCTGGGGAGTGAGCGGCATGATCGATTTCTTCAGCTCCAGAGCCCGGATCACAAACCGTCCGTCTCCGAAATAAGCGACGATCTCATCGCACTGGCCGGCGCAGCGCTGCTCATCTCCGGCCTTCAGGTAAAGCGTGGCAAGTTCATACGCGTATTTTTCCCTGAAGTCGCGGCGCAGGAACTCCTCCAGTACCGAAATCTGTTCAAAGACATTTACGTCCTGCTTTTTGTAGAGCTTGTACTGCAGAAGAAAACGATCCGGATCCCTGGGTGCCACGTTGATAAAGGCATTGTAAAGCTGAAGGGCATGAATATAATTATTCAGTTTCAGTTCCAGCTCACAGAGTGAATAGATGATCTTGCGCGAGCCGGGCTTGCGCTCATAGGCGATTTCCAGCAGATCCCTGCTGTCTTTGTAACGTTTATTGATTTTGTAGAGATCGCTGATTTTGCAGAGAGTGAAGGTTCCTCTCACTTTTTCCCAATCTATCTTATCCGCGATCGCGGCGGCCTCGCCGAAACGGCGCTCCTCAATCAGTCTGTCGATCTCATCCAGACTCACCCGAAATTCATATTTGTCCAATATTCCAAACCTCTTCGTCCGTCCCTTGTCGGTCTGCGCTGTGTCAGAACATGTCCGGATTTTTCTCCCGGACTCCTCTTGGCGGCTTGAACACATACGTTATAAAGTCAAAAAATAGTTAAATTCAGTTTAGCACAGCCCTATATTGATGTCAAAATGTTAAGGGCTTTACAGGCCTGAAGCACTGGCTTTATCGGCCGGAAATTTCAGCTTTGCAGACCCGGCAGCCATGCTTTACAGACCGGAAGCTCAGCTTTGCGGATCGGAAGCGCCGGTCAGATGTCTGCTGAGGGCCGCGAACTGCTCAAGCGAGAGCTTTTCCCCGCGGATATCCGCAGGAAGTCCCATGGAAGAGAGGGCCTCCTCCACTTCACTTCGTGTGAGCGTCCGTCCTTTGCAGCGGAATCCGTGAGAGAGGCCGTTGGCCAGGGTCTTCCGCCGCTGGTTGAAAGACGCGCGGATCAGCGCGAACATAAATTCCTCGTCCGCATCCACCGGCGGTTCTATGTAAGCCTGCAGATGCAGGACAGAACTCTCTACGGCAGGGCTGGGGAAAAAGCAGGACGGGGGGACCTTAAGGACCACCTCCGGATTTGAAAAATACTGGACCGCCAGCGAAAGCGCTCCGTACTCCTTGCTGCCCGCCCCGGCGCAGATGCGATCCGCCACTTCCTTCTGGACCATCACAGTGATGCTCTCAAAACAGCCTTTCTCCTCCAGAAGACGTATCAGTATAGGGGTTGTTACATAATAAGGAAGGTTGGCGACCACCTTGAGGGGACGGCCCCCGTTATACCGGTCTGCCAAGTCCCTGAGATCCGTCTTCAGAATATCCTGCCAGATCACCTCGACATTATCGCAGTCTTCCAGTGTGAGCTCCAGCACGGGACGCAGGCTTTCATCTATTTCCACACAGACCACTTTGCCGGCCGCCTCAGAGAGATACTGCGTCATAGTACCGATTCCGGGACCGATCTCCAGGACACAGTCCTCAGGTCCCACTCCGGATGCCTCCACGATGCCGCGGACGATGTTTCCGTCCGTCAGAAAATTCTGTCCATATTTTTTCCTGGCGCGGATGCCGAATTTTGCCAGCACGGCGCGCGTCACACCGGATGTCGTCAGTTTTTCCAAATCATTTCCTTTCCTATAATATGTAATAAGATGTATGTAAAATGATGTCTGATACTAATATGATGTCCGGGTCAGACGATGGTTTTGTTAAACCCGGTTCGCCGATGTTTTTCAGCCATCACTATAGACCCGTTTCAGGAAGATCGGAGTCACTATCGAACTCACAATGATCAACAGTATGATCGCCGAAAAAAAGTCTGCGCTCAGAAGTCCCGCCGCGAGCCCTTTCTGCGCTGTGATAAGCGCGACTTCTCCTCTGGACATCATCCCGATTCCTATTTTCAATGCGTCTTTCTTTTTAAAGCCAAGGAAAAGCGCGCTGCCTCCGCAGCCGATTACTTTGGCTCCCAGCGCCACGAGCACAAACAGGATGCTGAAGATCACAAGCTTCGTGTTCATCGAACCGAAGCTCGTTTTCAGGCCGATCCCTGTGAAAAAAAGCGGGGCAAAAACCATGTAGGCGCTGATGTCGATCCTCCTCTCAATATAATCCCTGTCACTCAGGTTGCAGAGAACGACTCCGGCCAGATAGGCTCCCGTGATATCAGCGATCCCGAAATATGTCTCCGCGATGTACCCCAGTAAAAAGCAGTAACACAGGCTGGCAATCGGCATCCTGCGCGTGTGGGGGTAATGGTCATCCAGCCAGTGCATAAACCTGTTGACCAGAAGGCCGCTCCCGACCGCGCAGGCAAAAAAGACCGCGACCTTCAGAATGACGACCCCAAGATTTGCGGAGCCGCTGCCGCCCTTCAAACTGATCACAAGTGTCAGAGCCACGATCCCGATCACATCGTCGATAATAGCGGCCCCTGTGATAGCCGTTCCCACGGCGTCGTTCAGTTTGCCAAGCTCCTTCAGGGCCGCCACCGTGATACTGACAGATGTGGCGGAAATGATCGTCCCGATAAATAAGCCCTGTAAAAATTGATCCGATCCCGGACCTGCAAATCCATAAAAGGCCATATAAAGGACCATGCCGAGCGTAATGGGGACGATTACCCCCATAAATGCAATCACAGCAGCTTTGATCCCTGTTTTACGCATTTCATCCAGATTCGTGTCCAGGCCCGCCTCAAACATGATCATCATGACGCCGATTTCCGCCATCTGCTGCAGGAAATCACTTTCTGTCACAATATTCAGAATGGCCGGTCCCAGAAGGAGGCCGGCGACAATCTGTCCGACCACCTCCGGCACACCGATGCGCTTTGCCACTAAACCAAAGACCTTTGCGATAAATAACAGAATCGTAAGATCCAACAAGAATCGCACTCCATCCATCTCAACAACCCTCCTGTCTCAGAAATAGCCGAACAGCCAGTATTGTGACAAAAATTCTGTGGAAAATCAGCTGTGCATTATTCTGTGGAAAACCAGTTTCAAATAATTCTGCGGAAAATCAGTTTTGAATAGTTCTGCGGAAAATCAGTTTCGAATAGTTCTGCGGAAAATCAGCTGCGCAGGCGGTACAGGCGCTCTGCATTCTCCTCCGTGCGGGAGATGATTTCTTCTGGATCCATCCCTTTGATCTGAGCGATCGCGTCCACGACATAGGGCAGATAGAGCGAGCTGTTTCTCTTTCCGCGGAAGGGAACGGGAGCCAGGTAGGGACTGTCTGTTTCCAGCACAATGTGGTCAATTGGGATTCCTGCAGCTACCTCCTTGAGCTTGCGGGCATTTTTAAAAGTTACCACACCTCCGATTCCTATAAAAAAGCCCATCTTCACGAACTCTTTTGCCAGTTCCAGACTGTAAGAGTAGCAGTGGACCACTCCGCCGATCTCCTCCGCGCGGTGATCCTGCATCAGCCGCATCGTATCCTGCGCCGCCTCTCTGGAATGGATCACCACCGGAAGGTCCGCCTGCCGCGCCATCTCCAGCTGCTCCTCAAACCAGTGCTTCTGTATTTCCCTATCGGGAGTATCCCAGTAATAGTCCAGACCGATCTCTCCCACAGCGACGACCCGCGGATCGGACAGCTTCCCCCGGATCTCTTCCAACAGTTCATCTGTCAGCGGAGCGCTGTCGGAGGGATGAATACCGAGCGCACAATACATGAAGGGATAGCGGTGAGCCAGATCAAGGCACTCTCCTATGCTGTCCAGATCAGATGCAATATTTACCACTCTTCCGATCCTCTTCTCAGGGAACCGGGCAAAAATACTATCCAGGTCATCCCGGAATGCCTCGTCGTTATAATGTGCGTGTGTCTCAAAAATCATTCCCATTCAGTCTCTTCTCTCCGATTCTGTTTTTTCATCCGCAGTTCTGTATAATCGCTTCCGCATATACGCGTTTTCGACTTATATATGTTCGTTTCCAAGGCTCTGTCATCATATCCTGCTGTTGTGCAGCTCTGTCATCATATCCTGCTGCTGTGCAGCTCTGTCTGTCATAAGAGCAGCCGGTTTCATGCCCCGGACACTGCGGCAGATATTATTATAGCATATCGGGACCTTGAACTGCACAGCATGTTCTGCCCGATCCTTCTTGCCCCCTCACGGGCAATCTCCTTACAAAACCATAATAGGAGTTCAGACCATGCTGAAAACAATACACCTTTTGTGCATCACTGTTTCGGTGGGACGCTCCCGCTCCGTGAAAAACGCAGCGGATACTCAGCTTTTTGCTGCGCCAGGGCTTGCAAAAAGCAAGTACCGGCGTTTTTCAAGGCCAACCTCAACAGCAATGCGCAAAAGGCGCCCCAAGAATCAAGCGGATCTGTAACTACGGGCATCCTTCCAATCAGCCTCCGGACTTCCTCCCGATTATACTTTTATCCGGGCATCAGTCAATTTTCCCGAGGTATCCGGAAAAGTCCAAAAAAAGGCAAATCAGGATTTAAAAAAATTTGTTGATATTTTTAAAAAAGTGCTTGCATTTCAAAAACACATCGCATATAATAACACTTGCGTCACGGAGAACGACATTCACGCGTGACAGTAAATTTGAATAAGCGCTGTTAGCTCAGTTGGTAGAGCACCTGACTCTTAATCAGGGTGTCCAGGGTTCGAGTCCCTGACGGCGCACTTGAGAGCATCAGTTCTGAGGCATAGCGCCCGGTCCTGGTGTTCTTTTTTTGCTCTGATCTCTTTTTCCCAGGATATTCCCCGAATACTCCCCGAATACTCTCCGGCTCTTCTCAGGATATCCTCCGGATATCCTCAAGATATTCTCCGGCTCTTTCCCTGCTCTTCCCGCAGATCCCTTCCGTCTCTTCTGCCCTGTCCACGCAGATTGCCCTGTGCCGCACATTGCTTTTTCTCTTCTTCTTTTGAAGACGTTCCCGGTCTCCTGCAGAGCCCCTTTTCTTCCCTCCTGCACAGCCCCTTTTCTTCCCACCTGCACAGCCTTTTCTCTGCCATCTTGCCCACATGACATGTGTCAATACTGTTTTTCCATTTTTTATGCACTTTTTCTTTTTTTCTTTATAATCTATGTTTTTTTATTGGACATAATGCCTTCTATCCTTTATACTGTCTATTGGTCTTATGGTAATCACAATATATAGTATCCAGCAACATTTTTTGGAGGGTGTATGAAAAAACAGTTCCACTGGCTGACTTCTTTTCTTCTGCTTGTTTTTCTCTTTGCAGGAGTATTTAGTCTTCCGGTTTCTGCCGCAGGGCGGACCGGTTCAAAGACTTCCCCTGTATCAGAGTCTTTCACAGCTGAAGGATCCCGGGAGGGAAGCGTTTCATCGAATACCCCTGATACGGAAAGCACGATCACTGTCACTTCGACCTCTCTCACATGGAAAACCGTCGGAGGAAACCTCCGTCTTGTTGACTCGAAAGGCAAATATAAAACGGGTTTTGTAAAATACAAAAACCAGCTGTATTATTTCAATAAAAAGGGGAATCTGGTAACTCGTTTTTTCAAGGTCAACGGCAAGACTTACTACGCAAGCATTTTAAAGGGTTACAAGGGAAAAGGGCAGATCCTCACAGGTCTGGTCCATCACGGGAAGTACTATTATTACTTTAATCCCAAATCAAAGCCCTACAAGGGAGTTCTCTCCACTGGCTTCCAGAAGATCAACGGCCGTCTGTATTATTTCAACAAAGCGGGACATATGGTCACGGGCTGGTTTAAAGTAAAAGGAAATAAGTATTACGCCAGCCGCAACCACAAAGGCCACTTCGGCGCCCTGCTGACCGGAAGGCAGACATTTTCGGGCAGAACTTATTATTTCGATACCAAAACCGGAAAGCTGCTCAGCTCCAAAAAGGTTTCTACGGGGTACGAACGTGTCATCGACGTCTCGGAACATCAGGGATCGATCGATTTCAATAAGGTCAAAGCCTCCGGGGTCAGAACCGTCATCATCCGTGCCGGTTACGGAACCTCCAATGTGGATAAATATTTTTACTCCAATATCAAAAAAGCCAAGGCAGCCGGCATGAGGATTGGAATCTACTGGTTCAGTTATGCCTACAACAACAGCATGGCTGCGCAGGAAGCAAAGTTCTGCCTTCGTGTGATCCGGAAATACTCGATCAACCTGCCCGTATATTACGACTGGGAATATGACTCCATGAACAAGGCCAACCGGAAAGGCCATTATCCCGGCCGTCATGAGATCACTGAGATGACCCGGACCTTCTGCAACACCATCACCAAGGGCGGACGCCGCGCGGGATGGTATTTCAACCTTCACTACCTCAACAGCTATTACACACCTTCCAGGCTGAAGGGTTTCTCCACCTGGTATGCCTACTGGGGTTCCAACAGCTACGCCAGCAATATCTGGAGCAGGACGAAATCAATGTCGGTGCCCACACAGTATGATATGTGGCAGTTCTCATCAAGAGGACACATTCCCGGAATCTCCGGTAATGTAGACTGCGATCTGCTGCTGCACACCTCGATCCTGAAATAAGGCCTGAAAAAGTGCTTTAACAGCACCTGAAATAATGCCTGAAACAGTGCTTAAAACAGCACCTGAAATAATGCCTGAAATAGTGCTTAACAGCACCTGAAATAATGCCCAAAATAATGTTCAGCCCGGATGCGGATCCGCATCCGGGCTGAACGACATAAAGCAGGAATTGTTTTTCAACAACTGACAAGCAGGAAACGGAAATGAACTTCAACAATCAACAAAACAATCAACAAACAGGAAACAATCTCTCACAGACACAGTTTATTACACAGGCCGCCGTCATCGCAGCGGTCTACACCGTCCTGACCACCCTGGCTGCGGGATTCGGGCTGGCAAGCGGAGCCATACAGGTGCGTTTTTCGGAGGCACTTACCGTTCTTCCTTTCTTTACGCCTGCTGCCGTCCCCGGCCTGACGATCGGCTGTCTGATCAGCAATATCGTCACAGGCTGCGCGCTTCCGGATGTGATCTTCGGAACACTGGCGACCTTTCTGGGAGCGATCGGCAGTTACGCCCTGCGGAAAAACCGCTTTCTGGTCTCTATTCCGCCAATCGTGTCCAACATGATCATCATCCCTTTCGTGCTCACCTATGCCTATCACATTCCAGGCGGCATTCCCTATTTCATGCTGACAGTAGGAGCCGGCGAGGTGATCTCCTGCCTGATCTTCGGACAAATTCTGATCTCGGCTCTGAATCCTTTCAGGAACACGATTTTCGGCGGAGAGTGACAGGAAACAGAGTATGAATCTTCAAAAAAACAAGAGTGCGGAATCCCCGGCTGTGAACAGGCCGGAGGGCCGCACTCTTTTTTTGTACTGTTTTGTACTGCTTCTTACGTCCGTTTATTCAAATCTGTCCGGAACTGAAATCGTCGTGATGGCGATCGCTGCTATAGCCGCTATGGCAGAGACTACAATAATCATTCTCTTCATATCTGTCATTCCTCCCTGTACACTATTCGTGCCGCGGATAAACGCGTCACGGATCCTTCTTTAAATCCGCTTTTCCCGTCCCGGTCATTCCCGGTCATTCCGGTTTCCGAAACGGTTCTGAAAGCCGGCTATGAATATCTTATCAGGCTGCGCCGGCTTTCTCAACAGTCGGATTTTCATTTTTTCAGAGCCATTTTTTCAGAGCATTTTTTATGGCCTGTGAGCCGAATCCTCATTTTGAGGAAACCTTTTTGGGGAAGCTGTTATTGTCAGGAAGCTGTTTTTATGGGAAACCATTTTTTTGGAAGTCATTTTATGGGAAGCCATTTTATGGGAAGACCGTTTTGGGGTAGCTGTTTTTGGGGAAGGAATCGGGAATGAGCTGTTGGATTTTCGCAAGCTGCCTCTCACTCACCTGTTTTCCTGTGTAAAGCGGTTCAGGCTCAGTTCCCTTCGTTCTCCGAAGCTGCCGCCGGTGCCGCTGCCGGCGCCGCCGATGTGTCATTTCCGATCGTTCCTCCGTAGAGAATCCTGGCAAGTTCGGAGTCCTTGTCCAGGATGATCGTTTTATTGTCACCGGACATGGATACCTTCAGGGCATCGAGGGACCGGAGGTAATTGTAGAAATCCGCCTTCTGGGGGGTGTTATAGGCCTCCTGCAGGATCTTCATGTATTCGGCCTCGCCCTCGGCGATCGTAATCTCCGCCTTTTTGTTGGCATCCGCGACCATGACCTTGACATTTTTATCCGTTTCATTGCGGATTTTCTGGGCCTCCGCCTCGCCCTGGGCGGTATAGGAGGCGGCGATGTTCTGCCGCTCGGAGATCATGCGGTCGTAGACGGCGGATTTGTTGTCATCGGGCAAGTCAAGTGCCTTGATCTCGGCCGTGATGACCTGGATCCCGTAATCTCCTATGTCGGAGTTTGCCTCATCGGTGAGAAGCTGTGTGAGCTTTTCCCCTCTGGCCTCGATCACTTCATCCTGGGTCATGGAGGAGATCACGCTCTTGAGGGCATTGTAGACCGCCGCCTCGATTCTCTCCTCGGCCCGGGCGTCGATGGCGTCCAGGGTCCTGATATATTTGGTGGGGTCCACTACCTTCCAGAGCACATAGTTATCGGCGATCATGCTCTTCTTGTCACGTGTGATGACATCCGAGAGCGGCACGTCATAAAGCGTGGTCGCGGCGGAGATCCTCTGAATGTTCTGGATGACCGGCGCCTTGACCTTGAGTCCGGGCTCGGACTCGATCTTCACGATTTTACCAAACTGGCGGACCGCAACATACTGATTGGGCTGCACTGTGTAGAAACAGCCGGTGACAGCGCCCAGAATGATGATTGCCGCTAAGACAAGAATAACCTTTCCTATTCTCTTTTTCATGGTCAATTATCCTCCTGTTCAGTGCTGTTGTTTGTGATCGTAGAAAAACTCTCGATCGGGTACATGGTCTGCGTTCCGCCGTCGCTGATGATGACTTTCATATCCGGCAGGACGTCTTCCATTGTCTCATAAAACAGACGCTGCTTGGTGATCAGAGGATTGACCGCGTACTGTTCGTACATCTCATTGAACCTTGCGACCTGACCTTCAGCCTCCGCTATGCGGCTGGCCTTCTGAGCCTCCGCGCTCTGCACGATCTTGTCGGCGTTTGCCTCGGCGGCAGGGATCTGCTGGTTGCGGTACTTGTTGGCATTGTTGATAGCCGTGTCCTTGCCCTGCTTGGCCGTCTCGACAGCCTTGAATTCCCGGACGATCTCCTCAGTGGGGGGTTCGGCATCCTGGACCGTGATATTGACCACCTGCAGGCCTATGTTCTGCCTGGTCAGCTGCTCCTGCATCTTCTGTTTGACCTGCGACTGAATCTGTGCCTTGCCTGTCGTCATCGCATCGTCGACCGTAAAATCGATGACGGTTGAACGGATGGCGGCCATGGCGACATTTTTGAGGATATATTCCGGGGACTTTGAATTGAACAGATAGGCAACCGGATCCGAGACTCTGTATTCCATATAAAAGTCAATGTCGATCAGGTTGAAATCCGATGTGATCATGATCCCTTCTGTATCCACCGTAAATGTCTGGCCGTCATCGTTGACAGCATATCCGATTCCGGTGCCGTGGATGGTCGTGTCGACTTTGGTCACCTGCTGGATCCAGGGTATCTTGAAGTACAGACCGGCAGTGTCCGTCCGGACAACGCTGCCGAACATGGTGACAACAGCCGTCTCCTGTTCATCCACCCGGTAGAAGCCGCCGAAAACAGTGCCGAGGATGAACAGGGCGATGATAATGCCCAGAGCTGTTCTGGCCAGACCTCCTACAGCTGCTCCGCCCTTTCCGGCTCCGCCCGTTCCGGCTCCGCCCTTTATTTTTTCACTGAAATTCCATTTGCCGCCGCCCTTGAAAGGGTTATCCCCCCGGCCGGGAAAATGCCTGCCGGCATTATTCTGATTATTATTTTGAGGATTTCTGTATTGAGGGTTAGTGTTTTGAGGGTTAATGTTTTGAGGGTTATTGCCCTGATTGTTATCGCCCTGATTGTTTTGATTATTTTGAGGATTATTGTTCTGAGTATTGTTTTCCTGGCTGCCGTTACTGCGCACATCATTTCTATTGCTCATTTTTTAAGTACCTCCACTAGATAAGTACCTCCATCAGATAAGTACCTGCACTTCCATCATTGTGCCATAAACTGGCTGAAGATACCACTATTTCCACGCTGACTTGCTTTACCTATTACGCCGCGAAAAGAGAAATCGGTGTCCCTATTACGCCGCCGGGAGAGAAAGCAGCCCTTCTGCGCGGCAGGGAACAGGCTGCGGCCGGAAGATTTTTTTCGTTATTTTTCTTTTTCTAAGAATCCTCTAATGATTCTTCGGTACTCTGTGCTCAGAAAAACAGAAAAACCGAAAATGAAAAACAGAAAAAAAAGACCCGAAAACAAAAGCGGCACAATTACAGACAGGGGTATAAATGGACAGCCATAAGAGTATTCCGTTTTTACTGACTGATCGTAAGAAAGCCAAAGGAAAGGAGTATGATATGACAAAGACCAACAGAAGAAACAAATTCAGAACCCTGCTCTGCATGATGCTGATCATGATGTGGGTCATGGCGACCGCGATCCCTGCCATGGCAGCTCCCAAAGTGGAGGAGGCTCAGTACCAGGGCTACGGCAAAGTGGAGGTTGATTTCACCTCAGATGTGAAGTTCAAAAACGTCAGGGTCACGCTGAAAGACAACAAGGGCGCAAAATACAGCGCCGCCAATATCAAAAGAGTAGACAGCGATACAATGGTCTTTACCATCAGGAATTACAGGAAAGGCCGCACCTACACTTACACGATCTCCGGGATCAAGAGATCATCCGACAAAAACTTCGGCACTGTAAAGGGCACCATCTGGGTTCCCGCCGCGACTCAGCCTCCGAGATTCAAACAGGCTGATTATGACAGCGATGACCTCGAAGTCGAAATCGAATTCAGGCCCTACGTTCAGTACAAGAACACCAGGGTCACCATCACCGACAGCAGCAAAAAGAACTACGTCGTTCGTATCGTCAAAAAAGGAAATGACAGCATCACGGTCAAAGTCAGAAAGCTGACCATCGGCAAGACGTACAACTTCACGGTCTCCGGAATCCGCGTCAGAGGAAACACCGGATATACCAGCGAGAAGGGTTCCTTTGTGGCAAGGAATAACTGACCGGTCCGGCTTGCGCTTTACCATAGTTTGTGGCACCATAAATGTAACCGCCGGGATCTTCTGATCCCTTCAGTATTTGAGAAAAATGCCGGAAAAAGAGGTTACAATGGCACAGCAGAGAACCTATATAGCGATTGATTTAAAATCTTTTTACGCATCTGCGGAATGTGTGGACAGGGGGCTGGACCCTCTGTCCACTAATTTGGTTGTGGCAGATGCTTCGCGCACTCAGAAGACGATCTGTCTCGCTGTCTCGCCCTCCCTGAAGGCATACGGGATTCCCGGACGCCCCCGGCTCTTCGAAGTCGTGCAGAAAATGAAGGAAGTGAACCGCTCCAGAGAGCGGCATCTACGCACCATTCAAAACAGGGGTTTTGCGGCAGACGCCGCAGCGCCTGGCAAGGCCGGTCATCCGGAGGAAAACAAAAAAACCGCCGGCAGAGACAGTTCCGCGCAGGGTAGTTCTGCTTCGGGCAGTTTTGTTTCAGGAAATTCTGTTTCAGGCAGCTCCGTTTCGGGTAATTCCGTTTCAGGCATTTCTGTTTCAGACAGTTTTATTTCAGGAAATTCTGTTTTCGGAAGTCATGTTTCCGCAAAACCTTTTTCAGGACGTTCTTTTTCCGCGGCGGAACTTGCGGCGGATCCCGCTCTCGAGGCCGACTACATCATCGCGGTCCCGCGCATGGCGCATTATATCGAATACAGCACCAGGATTTATGAGATTTATCTCCGCTACATTGCCCCCGAGGATATTCACGTCTATTCCATAGACGAAGTCATGATGGACGTGACAAAGTATCTTCCACTCTACAAAAAAACGGCCCATGAACTGGCCATGGAAATGATCCGCGCGGTCCTGAAAGAGACAGGAATCACAGCCGCCGCCGGCATCGGCCCCAACCTCTACCTGTGTAAAATCGCCATGGACATCGAGGCCAAGCACACTCCTCCGGACGAGGACGGCGTCCGCATCGCCGAGCTGGACGAGATGTGCTACCGGAAAAAGCTCTGGGGCCACCGCCCCATCACGGATTTCTGGCGCGTGGGCAAGGGAACTGCCCGCAAGCTGGCGCGCTATGGGATGTTCACTATGGGGGATGTCGCCCGCTGCTCGGTCAGGGATGAGGACCTGCTCTACAAACTGTTTGGCATCAACGCGGAGCTTCTCATCGACCATGCCTGGGGCTGGGAGCCCTGCACGATCGACCTGATCAAGGCCTATAAACCGGAGAACCGGTCCTTCAGTGCCGGCCAGGTGCTGCCATGCGCCTATGACTATGAAAAGGCCCGTATCGTAGTGCGGGAAATGGCCGACGGCACAGCCCTCGATCTGGTCGAAAAAAGACTGGTGACCGACCAGCTGGTCCTGACTGTCGTCTACGACAACGAGAACCTGGCCGATCCGGAAATACGGCGAAAATACACAGGACCCGTCAAAGAGGACTGGTATGGCCGAAACGCCCCCAAACCAGCTCATGGCACGGTGAATCTGGGGCGCCACACGTCCTCCTCCAGGCGGATCACAGATGCAGTGCTGGATCTTTATGACCGCATTGTCAATCCCGACCTGCTGGTCCGCAGGATCTACCTGGCGACCAACCACGTCATCGAGGAGGCTTCTTCCGATAAAAGAGCCGCCGGAAATCCGGCGGCATCTGATCAGGATATTTTTTCCGGTGATTTTTCCCACAGGAGCCCTGTTCCCGAATCCGGGAAGAATCCCGGAAAGGATCCAAAGGATCCTGTCAAAAAAGGGGATAAGGCCGGCTCCGCAGAGAGCGGCGGAGAATGGCAGCAGCTCGATCTCTTCACCGATTACGAAGCCCTTGAACAGGAGAAGGAACGCGAGAAAGCCGCTCTCGAGAAAGAGCGCAAGCTTCAGGAAGCCATGCTGTCCATCCGCAGAAAGTACGGTAAGAACGCGATCTTAAAGGGAACCAGCCTGCAGGATGGCGCCACCATGCGAGAGCGCAATCAGAGTATAGGCGGTCATAAGGCCTGAATACTTTCAGAATATTTTCAGGATAATTCCCGAATACCTCCTGAACACATCCTGAATTTCTCCTGAATACCTCCTAAATAACTCCTGAATGTTTCCTGAATGTTTCCTAAGTGCTTCCTGAATGCTTCCTGAATACTCTTAGAGTTTTGAGGTAAATCGGGCGATCCTGTCAACTGCTGTCTTCAGGTTCTCCAGTGAATTGGCAAAGGAGAGCCGGAAATGACCTTCTCCGTAAGAGCCGAAGGATGTGCCCCAGGCAGCGGCAACGCCCGCCTCCCGCAGCAGTCTTGTGCAGAAGGTGTGGCTGTCGATTCCGAAGGACTCTATATTGGGAAAGGCGTAAAAGGCGCCGCCAGGTGTACGGCAGGTCATGCCGGGAATCCCATTGAGGGCAGGAACCACCCAGTCCCGTCTTTCAAGGAAAGCGTCCCGCATCCTGCTCACATCGTCCTGGGGGCCGGTCACTGCGGCCAGAGCCGCCCTCTGCGTAAACGAAGCGGTACAGGAATTGGAGTTGACCATCAGCAGCTCGACGCCTTTTACGAGTTCCGGGTGCATAATGCCGTATCCGATCCGCCAGCCGGTCATGGCATAAGCCTTGGAGAAGCCGTCCAGGATTATGGTCCGGTCCTGAAAACCCGGAACCGCAGCGATGGAAAAAGGCTTTTCCCCGTATACCAGCCTGTCATAGATTTCGTCCGACAGAATCATAATATCGGGTCTGTCCTTTAGAACCGAGGCCACTTCTTCGATATCCTTGCGTGTCATCAGCCCTCCCGTGGGATTCCCGGGATTGTTGATGATGACCAGCTTCGTTTTGGGTGTGATACTGGCGCGCAGATGATCCAGGTCGATCCGGAAATCATTTTTATCCAGAAGGGGTACAGGAACCGGCTTTCCGCCTGCAAAGCGTATGCAGGACTCATAAATAGGAAATCCGGGATTTGGATAGAGGACTTCATCGCCGGGCGATACCAGCATCAGCATTGTAAAAAACATGATGGGTTTGCCGCCGGGAACGATGATGATATTTTCCGGGGACAGGTCCAGCCCCTTTCTCTCCCCGGCCTCCCGGGCGATCGCCGCCCGTACATCCGGATAGCCAGGGGAAGGACTGTATCCGGTGTAACCCTCCTTCATGGCTTCATAGGCCGCCCTGATGATGTGGTCCGGCGTGGCAAAATCAGGCTGCCCGATCTCACAGTGAATCACACTGCGCCCCTGAGCCTCCAGGGCGTTGGCCTCTGACAGAATCTGAAAAGCAGATTCTGTATGAAGTCGTCCCATACGTTCCGCTACAATATTCTCAAACATCAGCCACCTCCTGAATTTTATTCTTCATCGCGCAAGACTCATGAGCGAGTCTTGAATTTTCATCAGCTGAAACTATTATGATCATCCTGAGATTCGGAAGATTTTCTCAGCTTTCGCTTTCACTTTCACTTTTCATTTTAGCAAAAAAAGTCACCGGGCGATGCCCCCGGTGACACATTTACATTATATTTATTCTTCGGCGCGCAGCACCCGTGACTTTAGTCGTGGGATAGGCGCGCAAGACTCGCGGGCGAGTCTTGAATTTTTTCAAAATATTTTTTACTGTTCATGACAGCCCGGGATTTTTTATGAGAATCTTTTTTTCATCCCTTGTGTAGCTCGACTTCAGCAGGACGGGTGTCAGAATGGAGCTGACTACGATCAGAAGAATGACAGCTGTGAAAAATCTGCTGTCTATAATCCCGGCTTTAAGTCCGCGCTGGGCGACGATCAGGGCAACCTCTCCGCGGGTCATCATGCCGATCCCGATTTTGAGGCTGTCCGAATTGTCAAAGCGCAGAAGCTTCGACATAAGGCCGCAGCCGATTACTTTTGCCAGAAGTCCGACAAGGACAAAAGCTGCGGAGAAAGTCAGGATAGTCATATCGACCGTCCTCAGATTTGTCTGCAGACCTACACTTGCAAAGAAAACAGGTCCGAAAAACATATAGGAACTGATATCCATTTTCCTGTCAATGTAGGAGGAGTCATCAAGAGAGCTTAAGATGATTCCGGCCACATAGGCGCCTGTAATGTCAGCAACACCGAAATATCTGTCCGCAATATAAGCCATGATAAAAGCCAGGCTCATTCCGATAATGGGAATTCTTCTGGTATGCGGCCATCTGCGGTCCACGATTCTCATCAGGCGGAAAATGATCAGGCCGACAACGACAGAAAGGGCGAAAAAGGCGATCGTCTTGAAGCAGACAGCCCCGAGATTGGCACTTGGATCCCTGAGCCCCAGGACTGCAGTGAGCACCACGATTCCCATCACATCATCGATGATGGCGGCACTCATGATCGTGGTCCCGGCTTCGGTGGAAACCTTTCCCAGCTCCTTCAGGACCTGGACTGTGATGCTGACAGATGTAGCAGTAAGTATGGTTCCTATAAAGACAGCCTGGATAAATCCTTCTGTTCCCGGTGCCGAAAAACCATAGAAGCACATATACAAAAGGCTTCCGAGGACAAGGGGGACCACAACACCCGCAGCCGCTATGGCAGCCGCTTTCAGTCCCGATTTTTTCAGCTTATCTATATCCGTTTCAAGTCCCGCACTGAACATAAGCAGGACCACTCCGATTTCCGCCATGCCTGCAAGGAAATCACTTTGCGAAACCAGATTCAGCAGGGAAGGACCGATCAACAGCCCGGCTATGATCTCTCCCGCAACCTGGGGCGCCTTCAGATCACGCGCCAGCAGGCCGAATATTTTCGAAGTAATAATGATGATAGCCAGAGTCCTCAATAATTCCAAAGTATCCATTTCCATCTCTTCTCCAATTCCTGTTCTTCCGGAATTTCTTCCTCTTCTTACAATGCTCCTTACAACTGTGAGATTATACTTCTTGATTTTTAATAATTAAAATAATATATTTTAATTATATTGATAAGCAAAACAATATAAGCAGGTGTGATCTGCCCGCAGGCGGCTTCATCGACCCGGGTTTTTCAGGCCATTTCGATAAACAGATTTAAGAAAGCGGAAGAATTGAATAAAGATTTAAGAAGCCGGAAGAATTCAATAAAAATTTAAGAAACCGGAAGAGTTAAAAAGATCTTGGAAGACTCCGTTTTAAAATTCCATTTTTATCCATTTTGATCTTGTAAAAAAGGAGAAAAAATGACTCTGCGCCATATGATCATTTTCCGCACTGTCTTCGAGTCGGACTGCAATTCCACAAAAGCAGCCGAACAGCTGCACATGACACAGCCCGCCATCAGTCTGGCGATCAAAGAGCTGGAACAGTACTATGGTGTGCGTCTCTTTGACCGCATAGGCCGGAGGCTGAAGATCACGGATTCAGGAAAGTTATTTCTGCAATACGCCATACATATCACCGACCTTTTTGAAGACATGGAAGCGGGCCTGCGCGACTGGGATTCCAAAGGCATTCTGCGGGTCGGAGCCAGTATTACCATCGGTTCGCAGTTTCTGCCGGGATATATAAAAGCATACTCGGAGATCTGCCCCGGTATAGATGTAAGAGTCATCGTCGAGCAGTCTGAGAGTCTGGAGCATAAAATCCTGACAAACGCCCTGGATTTCGCCCTGATCGAAGGCATCCCCCGCGATCCGAGGATCATCGCGCAGGCATATATGCAGGATCAGCTGTGCGTTCTGTGTTCCCCGGACAAAGGCTGGAAACAGGGACAGACCATATCCCGCGACGAGTTCAAAAAGCAGCGCTTCCTGCTCCGCGAAAAAGGAAGCGGAACCAGAGATGTCTTTGACCATGTCATCGCGCATGCCGGAATCCATATCATCCCCGCCTGGGAAGCCATGAGCACCAGCGCCCTGATCAATGCGGCTATAACCGGACTTGGGATAGCAGTACTGCCCCGCCGCATGATCCAGACGGCATTGGACAGCGGTCAGATCATAACTGTGAACGTCGAAGATCTGGATTTCAAACGAAATTTTTATATCATCCGTCACAAAGATAAATTTCTGATGCCGTCGGCGAAAAAATTCATATCCCTGTGCAAATAAATGTTTTTGATAATAAATGTTTTTGATAATAAATGTCTTTGATAATAAATGTCTTTAATAAGTATTTTTCGTAAGAGGCAAAAAAATGACAGACCAATATGAAGATATCATCAACCTCCCCCACCACGTCTCAGACAGGCATCCCCGGATGTCCATGGAGGACCGGGCCGCGCAGTTTGCACCCTTCGCCGCTTTGACCGGACACGCGGACGCGATCCGGCAGACAGCCAGGTCAGTGGCGGAGAGTTACGAAAAAGAGGAGAATCCAGAATATGGATCCTCCCCGCAGCAAACCGATTAAACAATATTATGAAACCGTGCAGGGATTCACCTGCCGGAATTGAACACTCACTTTTTGCCTTTTCCCGCGTTTTTTCAATCTTTACGCCAGAGGCTCTTCTCCGTACTTATAGAGCAGAAGATTTGCATCATCCACCCCCGCCTTCTGATTGATGGCGACCGTGAGAATGATGTCGCGCCGTTTCCGGGAGTAGAGGACAGCATTTCCGCTCAGTTCCAGCGCCCGGGTCGTCTCTCTCAGTGTCAGACCCGCCCCAAGACACAGGCGCAGGACCTTGTCGCGGCCGGGGCTGCGCGTCCCCTTCATTACCTGATAAAAATATGATCTCTCCAGCCCGCTATTCCGGATCAGCTCTCCGCTGTCGACGCTGTAGACTGCGGGCAGAGACCGGAAATACTCTGAAAAACTGTGACAGGCATCCGCGACCCTGGGGGTCTCCATATACTGTTCCATTTCATGCGTGGAATCTATATTGGAAAGGATTTCAGAAAGCTTATCAGTCGTGGATTCATCCATGTCTCTCTCATCTCCGTTTTTTCTTCTTCATCGAGCAGAGCCCTGTCTTCTGACGTGAGGTGAGTGCACCAAAAGGCGAACCTCTTCACAGTGGGTACACTCCTCGTTTTATTTCGCTCTGCCATTAAAAGCAGGACATCCGGAGCAGCTCCTGTCACAATCCCCCTCAGAAAAAGGGTCTGCGGCATCGGGCTGTTTCGAACGATGTCCCTTTTATTGTACCGCGATTGTCTCATTTTGACTATGCCGGAACACGTCAGTACGAGGATATCGCCGCCTGCAAACGGCATACTATGAAGATGAGTGCAAAATGAAATCCGGACAGAAAAAACGGGAAACATGAGTCTTCCCGCCCCGTTTTATCCCAGAGGCTTTTCCCCGTATTTGAACAATAAAAGATTGGTGTCATCCACATCGGCCATCTGGTTGACCGCCACGGTGAGAATGATGTCGCGCCTTTTCCGGGGATAGAGCACCGCGTTTCCACTCAGTTCCAGCGCCCGGGTCGTTTCTTTCAGATTCAGTCCCGCGGCAAGGCACAGGCGGAGCACCTTATCGCGGCCGGGGCTGCGCGTCCCCTTCATCACCTGATAGTGATGTACCCACGGACGACTTCGTCGGCCGGGGCTTCGCGAGACTGACCAGCCTCGCAGGGTCAACACATACCCTCTATCCCCTG
>JBGUNJ010000149.1:0-2986 GCA_045117315.1 Lachnospiraceae bacterium
AATCCCATCAGAACCCCTGTAGCGACAAGCATCAGATAGCTTCTTGCCACCTTCTTTTTCCCTCCCTCAGGGAAGTAGGGGGCGTCCGGTTTCGGATCTTTTTTCCAGTCCTTGATTCCCTTTATGGTGAGCATCAGGGAGCTGAGAAATACAACGATAAGACCCACATAAGGAAGGAGTCTCGGACCCGGTTCCAACAGGTTAGCCGGCTGTGTTGTTTGCACTTGAATAAGGATAAACCAGATTACGGACCAGGTAAGTCCGACCAATCCGGTGATTGTATCCCGCTTTACTTTCATTAGTTTGTCCTCCTCTTTATAGATCCGAATAATCACGGACTATTATCTGTTTTTGTTCTCCGGAGCACCCGGCTCCGGAGAACAATTTGCTGCATACGAGCCTGTTCTTCTGATCATCAGCCCTGCTTATACAGTCCGATCAATTTGCTGATCTCAACCAAATCCTGGTATTCGGTTTCACGGATCTTCTGAGATTCCTCAAGATCGTGCCAGCCGGGAATATTACCGATCTTGGAAATATCATCCTTGGTTTTCTCATAAATAGCTTCCATCGCTGCATTCATCTCTTTGACCATAGTCTCGTCCATTCCGGCAGGTCCAAGGAGATAGTGATATACATTGTAGTAGCAATCCTGGAATCCCTGCTCCTGCAGAGTTTTATAGTTGTCCGGGAGTGCCTCAGGATAGCCCGCGATCGTAGTTCCGTCAGAAGCGACAGTGCCGATGACTTTCAGTTTGCCGGCCTGCTCATACTCATAACCGTGTCCTACGCCGACCACACCGATATCAATAAAGCCGCCTGCAAGATTTGTGAGACGGTCCGATTCCGAGGCCATTTCAACAGGATTTAATTCAATTCCGGTAGCACCCGTCAGCTTGCCGAAAAGGAAGGTGTTGGATCCGGCTGCAGGCATACCGACGTTGATCTCTCCCGGATGAGCCTTCGCATATTCTACAAAACCGGCAAAATCGTCATAGGGTGCGTCCTTCGGAACTGCCAGAGCGGAATAGCCGTTGTCCTGCATGCAGGCGATCAGTGTAAAATCGTTCATGGGATCGATGTCACTGTTTCCGGTGATGTACTGAATATTGAGCGCGCCGGTTGCCAGTGTCAGCGTTGTCCCGTCCGGCTTCGCATCTTTGACCATCTGGTGGCCGATCGTGTTGGAATCATAATTGGTCACTGTTGTCTTGAGTCCGTAAACATCAGTTAATGCCTGTGCATAGTAACGGATCGCGAGGTCAGAGCCGCCGCCTGCTTTTCCGGGAACGACCATTGTGAGCGTCTCATCCGCAACAAATCCGATGCTGCCGGCTGACTGTGCTGCATCGCCTGTTTCAGCAGCCGCTGTCTCTGTCTTTTGTTCCTCTGCCTGAGGTGCTGCTGCCGAAGACGAAGCAGAGCCACCGCCGCATGCTGTCAGTGAAAAGATCATTGCAGATGCCAGCAGAATAGATACCATTTTTTTCATACCAAATTCCTCCTTTACATAATTGCCGGTCAAGCTATAGTTTTTGCTATACTCAGTGTTATTGTCAGGTTATTTCGTGTCTTTTCTACAACTTCACCTTTATTTGTTCTTACATGTCTGATTTTATAGAATTCTTATGCCCGTCACCATTCTCAAACATTTATCCTTTTCATAACATATTAGTTATAGTAAAATCGGATAAAAGGAGGTACTTCACATGAATACAAGGCAGCTCCGTTATCTGGTCACCGTGGCGCGTATCGGCAATCTTTCCCATGCCGCCGGACATTTGGGTATCTCGCAGCCTGCACTGAGCAAGCTGATCCGCACATGGGAGGAGACATACGGGTTCCCCCTCTTTTTGAGGTTCGGCCATAAACTGGCCCCTACCGCAATAGGGCGCCTGTATTTGGATTACGCGCAGCGCATTCTTGATGAACAGAACCGGATGATCCTTACAATGCGGTCAATGGGCGGCGAGCAGGGGCAGAGCATTCGGCTATGTACTGCGCCGAACAGGGCTTCGATCATCTACAGTGAGATCTTTCACCGCTTTGCGCGAGTATACCCCGACATAGAGCTGAATCTTATAGAGCAGTATGCGCTGAACCAGCCCTCCACAATCCTTCGCGGAAAAGCGGATCTGGCGTTAGGTGCCGGACCTGTTTCAACAGAAGTGGAAGACATACCGTTCGCAAGAGATGAACTTCTCGTCGCTCTCCCCGCCTCTCACCCTCTTTCTTCCCGAAAGAAGATACAGCTGAAAGAATTACGGGATACTCCTTTTGTCCTGCAAGGTCCTCTTAACTACATCCGATCCATCACGAACCGCCTGTTTCCTGAAGCGGGATTTGAGCCAGTAACAGTATTTGAGTCAAATGACGTTTTTCTTTTGGACGCTATGCTTCGGAAAGGGGTAGGCGCCGGGTTCGTCTCACAGGTTCATGCCAACCCTTGTGAAGAGATTCGATACCTCTCTCTGGACCCTCCGGTCTACCAGATGATCCACATCCGCTACCCCAAAGGACGCGCTCTCACAGATCCGCAGAAGTATCTTGCCGGCCTTCTGATCAGACAGCGTCTGCTTGATCGCCGCTACATACCGATCTCATCTCCCGAAGTACAGGAACTGCTCGAGATTGAGCGTTCGAAGACACAGAATGATTTGACTCAACCCTCCCTGCCTGCTGCCGGAGCTACAGCGAAGATGGATGATAACAGCAATGAGATCAATCTGGACACCGCAGTCCTCAAATACATGATCGCGATCGTAGACGAAAAGAGCCTCTCGAAAGCGGCAGATCGCTTTTTCCTCGCGCAGCCTGCTCTCTCAAGGCATCTTCGCAATATGGAAAAAATGCTGGGTATGCAGCTCTTTTCTCGAAAGCATAATCGTCTGTATCCCACGAATATTGGAAAGATTTTTGTAAACAGTGCGCGGAACATTCTTCTATATGAAGAAGAAATGAACAGAGACCTGGCAAAATACCGCAC
>JBGUNJ010000150.1:0-20044 GCA_045117315.1 Lachnospiraceae bacterium
TTTCAGCGCAAAAACCCGAGTGGAACGGCGTTCGCCCCATTCGCGAAGCGAATTCAGCATGGGCGAACGCAAGTTACTATTCACGCCATCGATAGGGCGTGAATAGTAACACATTAAGGATACAATACAGCCCCCTGTTTTTCATCCCCTTTCTGTTTCTTTCCGTTCTTGTTATAATATGATGGTTACAGCCCACCTGAAACCTGACGTGTTTTTCTACGCCGGAGCGCACAAAAACCGGAGTTTTACGGCGTTAACACACCCGAAGAGTGTGTTACGCACAGCGAAGCGTATTGACAATGCGAAGCTTTGACAATGCTTCGCATTGTTATCGTCGAACGCAACGTTACATGTACATGCCCTCGACAGGGCGTGTACTGTAACATATGATATATAGGAAGACAACCTGTACCGTCCTCCTTTTAGGAGAGACGGTCTTCCAGTCACAACATTATAAGAAGGGGGATTTTTCATGAAAAAAGTAAAATTCGGAATGGTCGGCGGCGGTCTTGGTTCATTCATCGGCGACGTACACCGCCACGGCGCAATGATGGATGATCTGGCGCTTCTCTGCGCTGGATGTTTTTCCAGGCACAGGGATAAAAACATTGAGACGGCACAAGCCTGGGACATCCCCGAAGATCGTGTCTATGAAAATTATAAAGAGATGGCGGACAAAGAATCCGCCCGCCCGGACGGGATCGACTTTGTCACCATCGCGACGCCCAACTCAAGCCACTATGAGATCGCCAAGTACTTTATGGAAAAAGGTTTCCACGTAGTCTGCGACAAACCGGTCACCATGACTGTGGAACAGGCGGAGGATCTGAACCGCCTCGCTGAGGAAAAAAAGCTTCTTTTCGCGGTTCCTTATGCCTACACAGCCTATCCGGTAATCCGTCAGGCGCGCCGCATGATCGAAGACGGGGTCATCGGGAAACTGATCTATGTCCGCGCCGGACACCCCGAGGACTGGGTGATCTCCTCCGTTCCCGAAGAGCCATCCGGCAGGCTCCCCTGGCGCTTTAACCCTGATATAGCGGGCGAGTCCCTCTGCAGCGCGGACCTGGGCACGCACGCTGAGCAGCTGGTTGAACAGTTCACAGGTCTGACGATCCGCCGTGTCCTGGCAAAGTTCAACACATGGCCTGCCTACCTGCCTCTGGAGACAAACGTCACCGCCCTCCTGGATCTGGGAGACGGCATATCCGGCGAACTCTGGGCATCCCAGATTGCCATCGGCAAAGAATGCAGCCCCTTCATCTACGCTGTCGGATCAAAGGGATCACTGGAATGGAATCATGAAACCCCTTCCATCCTGAAATATACACAGTGCAATGGTCCCACGCAGCTGCTCTCAGCCGGCAGGGATTACATGGGTAAGGAAAGCAACAGTATGGTCCGTGTGGCCGCGGCCCACCACGAAGGTTATTTCGAAGCTTTCGGCAACATCTACCGCCCCTTCTGTCAGAATCTTATGGCTGTAAAGGAAGGCAGGACTTATGATGGCCTGCCTTATCCGTCCATCCGCGAGGGACTCAACGGTATGAAATTCGTCCACGCCTGCGTGGAGAGCAACAGACTCGGTAATGTCTGGGTTGACCTGTAATATAAATACGAGGAAAGCCGGTAATTAAAAAGCAGACAGAGGCATCTTTCGGATCAGGGTTCTCCCCTGCCGGATGAATGCCTCTGTCTGTTTTTTGCATTTCAGTGATCAGATCCGCGGCCGGATCCTTTTCGGGCGGAGGTTTCTTTCTCAGCCGCGCCGGCCTTTGATCCGTCCGTCAATAAAGCCGGTGATCATCTTCCGTTCTCTTTGATATAGGCCTCGACCTCATCCACGGTGGGCATCACGCACAGGGCGCCCTTCTTAGTGGTCACCAGGGAAGCGGCGGCGTTTGCGAAGGTCAGAAGCTCATGGAGCTTTGCCTCATCGAAGCCGTCCAGGCCGTATTTGAGCACGTGGTGAAGAGCGCTCGCGCAGAAGGTGTCGCCCGCGCCTGTGGTCTCAATGGTGTTGGGATTGATAAATCCGGGCTCAAATGCCTCGACGCCTTTGAAATAAGCCTTGGATCCGTCCGGTCCGTAGGTCGCGAACACGAGCGGGATCTTATACTCATCGATGATCTTCTGAATGCCCTTGTCGAGGTCTTCCTCACCGGTCATAAAAGTGATCTCATTGTCGGAGATCTTCAGGACGTCGCACTGTCCCAGGCCCCAGGCGATCTTCTCTTTCGCCTTCTCTTCGCTGCTCCAGAGAGGGGGACGGAGGTTGGGATCAAAGGAGATGATGCAGCCGGCCTTCTTGGCGATCTTGATGGCCTCTTTGGTGGCTTTCTCCACTTCATCATCGGTCATGGAAAGCGTGCCGATATGGAAAATCTTCGCGCCCTCGATGAGGTCTGCATGAGCCTTCACCTCATCCTTGGTCAGCATGATGTCCGCGCCGGGCTTGCGGTAGAAGGAAAAGTCTCTGTCGCCGTTGGGAAGCTTTTCTACAAAAGCGAGGGTGGTATGAACATCGTCATCCATCTCAAGACCACTCATGTCAATGCCTTCGCCGCCGGCACGCTGTTTCAGCAGACGCCCGAACATATCATTGCCGACTTTTCCGATAAACGCAGTCTTCCGTCCCGCCTTGGTAAGCATAGCCAGAACATTGCAGGGAGCGCCGCCGGGATTGGCCTCAAAGAGGTTGTTTCCCTGCTCACTCATGCCGTTCTGTGTGAAATCGATCAGAAGCTCTCCAAGTGCCGTCACGTCGTATTTTTTCTCGATACCCATACCTTCAATCCGCCTTTCTCTTTTTTGCAGGAAGCTATTTCCCGGGTCCGTGCACAATTCCTGTGTGAAGTATAACCCCCGCACCTTCTCCGGGTGCGTCAGACACACAGACCACACCTTCCTTTCCCGTGAAATGCCGCCCGTACCTACAAATCAGCTTCTATCCCAAAGACCCGCTCTCCGATATATCAACAACAACAAAATGTTAACCTGATAACTTTTTTATCGGGTCAGCAGTTCTTTTACCGTTTGTAATTATACAACAAACCAGCCCATTATTGAACCGGTTTGTTGCTTTTTTCTAAAATATACAATTTAAAAAAAGGGCGCTTTGTGCAACTTTACAGCCAGACCCTGACTGTGCCTTTTTCCCGGACAAAATAATCCCGCTCACACAAATCCGTTAAAAAGGATCAGTTCTTAAAGCTGTGGATCGGGGCCGGGATGCGGCCTCTGCGGTTGACGAATTCATCGCAGCCGAATTTATTGACCGAAATAATCGGAGCATATCCGAGGAGTCCGCCGAAATCCACCATCTCGCCCACGCCTTTGCCGATCACAGGGATCAGACGGACTGCGGTCGTCTTCTGGTTGACCATGCCGATCGCCATCTCGTCTGCGATGATGCCGGCGATGGTAGTCTCTTTTGTATCACCCGGGATCGCGATCATATCCAGGCCGACCGAGCACACGCAGGTCATAGCCTCCAGTTTCTCAAGGGTCAGGCAGCCGATCTCAGCCGCGTGGATCATGCCGCGGTCCTCACTGACCGGGATAAAAGCGCCGGACAGACCGCCCACGTAAGACGATGCCATGACGCCTCCTTTTTTGACCTGGTCATTCAAAAGCGCAAGAGCCGCTGTCGTGCCGGGAGCGCCCGCGCACTCCAGTCCCATCTCGCAGAGGATATCCGCGACACTGTCGCCGACTGCGGGAGTGGGCGCCAGGGACAGATCGATAATCCCGAAGGGTACACCCAGTCGGCGGGAAGCCTCCCTGGCCACAAGCTGGCCGACGCGGGTCACCTTGAAGGCAGTCTTTTTGACTGTCTCGCAGAGCACTTCAAAATCTTCTCCGTGGACTTTCTCCAGGGCACGTTTCACTACACCCGGTCCGCTGACGCCGATGTTCAGGATCCTGTCAGCCTCGGTGACGCCATGAAAAGCCCCTGCCATAAAGGGGTTGTCGTCCGGGGCGTTGCAGAAGACCACCAGCTTGGCGCATCCGAATGAATCCCGGTCGGCAGTCCGCTCCGCGGTTCTCTTGATCACGCTGCCCATCAGGCGGACAGCGTCCATATCGATTCCGGTCTTTGTTGAGCCCACGTTGACACTGGAGCAGACAACATCCGTCTGGGCCAGAGCGTCAGGAATGGACTCGATCAGCATCCGGTCCGCCTGCGTCATCCCCTTGGAGACAAGGGCGGAATAACCTCCCAGGAAATTTACGCCGACCTCTTTGGCGGCGCGGTCCAGGGTCTTCGCGACAGAGACAAAATCGTCACTGCACTTGCAGGCGCTTCCAGCAGCAATGGCGATCGGAGTGACCGAGATCCGCTTGTTAACAATCGGGATTCCGTATTCACGGGTGATCTCCTCACCTGTCCTGACCAGATTGCAGGCACTTGTCGTGATCTTATCATATATCTTCTCGCGCAGACGGCCCAAATCCGAGTCCGCGCAGTCCAGCAGGCTGATTCCCATAGTGATCGTGCGCACATCCAGATTCTCGCGATCGATCATGGCATTTGTTTCAGCTACTTCTGCAAAATTTATCATCATCTTCCTCCGTGGGTCTGAAAACGGGGTTGGAAACAAAACGGGGTCCGGATCAAAAAGGGATTCCAAAAAAAACAGGATTCAAAAATCGGGGTCATTATTAAAACAGAATCCGAAATATAACGGGGTCCGGATCAAAACGGATTTCATATCAAAGGAATATCAGATTCTGTGCATCAGATCAAAGATTTCCTCTTTCTGGCAGCGAATCTGAACGCCGATCTTCTCTTCTCCGACCTTGGCCAGTTCGTCCGCGATCACTCCGAAAGGCCTCTCCAGCTCCGTGACATCGATGATCATCATCATATTGAAATAACCCTGCACGATGGTCTGAGAAATATCCAGGATATTAATTTTATTTTCCGCAAGGTATGTGCAGACACCGGCGATGATTCCGATTGTATCCTTACCGACTACCGTAATGATTGCTCTCTTCATTATTTCCTCCTCTTTGGCGGCCATGCCGGACTTTTTTACAGTCCGGTTCCTGCCGCGCATGTCCTTTAAAATCAGCCTTTAAAACCCAGTCATTAAAACTCAGCCTTCAAAACCGGCTATTAAAACTCAGATTCTAAAACCGGCTATTAAAACTCAGATTTTAAAACCGGTTATTAAAACTCAGATTCTAAAACCAGCTATTAAAACTCAGATTTTAAAACCAGCTATTAAAACTCAATAAGTGCCGAGGGTTCGCTCCTCTTTGCCACCTGGATGGGAAGTTCCTCCGCTCTGTAGCCGGACTCGGAAAACATGATCTCCACCCGCACAGTCTCAAATGCCAGTTCCGGAATATTGTTTTCCTTGCTCAGATGGCCCAGGAAAATCGCCCGTATATGATCGTTCAGGACTCTGCTAAGCAGCTGGCCGCTGCTGGCATTGGACAGATGCCCCCTGTCCCCCAGAATGCGCTGCTTGAGCATATAGGGATAATTCCCGACCTGCAGCATATTGACATCGTGGTTGGACTCAAGGAGAAGGACATCCGAGTCCTTCAGGCACTCAGCCGTGTAGTCTGTAAAGCAGCCAAGATCCGTGCACACACAGGCTTTTTTATTTCCCTCATAAATCCTGTAACCGACCGGGTCCGCTGCATCATGGGAGATCCGCATGGGATTTACCTTCAGATTCCCGACCGTGACAGGCTGGTCAGGACTCACACACACAAAGCGCGCAGGATCGATATTGCCGCACTTATTGCTGCGCAGAACCGCATCGATCGTCCCCTTTGTGGCATAGATCGGCATGTCGGAATTTCTGGCTATCACCGGGAGCCCCGTGATATGATCTACGTGCTCATGAGTGATGAAAATCCCGTCGATATCTTTCATATCCAGACCGATCCCTCTAAGCGCTTCCACTGTTCTCTTCCTGCTGATCCCCACGTCCATCAGAAGATGGGTGCGGTCAGATCCCACATAAATACAATTGCCGCTGCTTCCGCTGGCAATACTTTCAAAACGCATATGTTTTCGCTTCTTTCATTAATATATAAATATATAAATTCCCGGAGTTTCCTTCGTATTATAGCACAGAAACGCAAACTGGCTACATTATGAGTGCTTTTTGGTTTTTATCACGGGATTTTTATATTTTTTGTCGGGAATTTTTGATCTGATATCAGGGTTTTTGCCGGGAATTATCGTATATTTATCCCTCCTTTCTTGATTTATCATTCCTCAAACGGCTTTACCCTCAGCTCTCGTCAAGGGCGCCGGATAACAATAGCCAAAAACTATTAATCGGCAAGAAATTATGAATTAGTTTTTGAAAATCCTTTGTCGTATAATTTAATTTAGCAGTAATGTACGTAGTAAGTCTTTACTTATCGGAGGTGTTGCAATATGCAAAACAACTACAAACATTTATTCAGTCCCATCACAATTAACGGGCTTACTCTCCCGAACCGTGTTGTCATGATGCCCATGGGAAGTGACCTGGCAGGACATACAGGTGAGCTTACCGACGAGCACATCAAATATTACGAGAAACGTGCGCGCGGCGGGACAGGCCTCATTCTTGTTGAGAATGTATGCATCAAATATCCTGAGGGTTCCAACGGTACAACACAGCTCAGGATCGACCAGGACTGCTACATTCCCAGACTTTTGAATCTGACCGAAGCTGTTCACAAATATGGCAGCATGATCGGTGTCCAGATCAATCACGCCGGCGCATCCGCCATGAGCTCCAGGATCGGCATGCAGCCCGTTTCCTCCTCTACTCTTCCTTCCAAGCCCGGCGGAGAGATTCCCCGTCCCCTTTCCAAAGAAGAGCTTGAGAGCATCGCGAAGGATTACGGCAAAGCAGCAAAGAGAGCCCAGATCGCTGGTTTCGACGTTGTCGAGATCCACGCAGGCCACTCCTATCTGATCAGCCAGTTCCTTTCTCCTTCCATGAACGACCGCACAGACGAGTTCGGCGGCTCCGCTGAGAACCGTGCCCGCTTCTGTCGTATGGTCATCGATGAAGTCCGCAAGGCAGTCGGCCCCAGAATGGTCATCTCCCTGCGTCTGTCCGTCGATGAGTTCGTCGATCCCGGCAACCACGTGGAAGATACCCTCGAGTACCTCGAGTACCTCAACGACGGCGTCGACATGTTCGATACCTCTTCCGCCCTCAACCCCACCATCCAGTACCAGATCGACGCCAACTGGCTGGCAGACGGCTGGAGAGCATACATGGCCAAGGCTGTCCAGGACAAGTTCCACAAGCCCTGCGTCGCGATCGGCAACATCCGTGATCCCCAGGTCGCTGAAGATATCATCGCAAACGGCACAGCAGACCTCATCGGTCTGGGCCGAGGCCTGATCGCAGATCCCGACTGGTGCAACAAGGCCAAATACGGCGATGTCTATACCATCCGCAAGTGCATCTCCTGCAACATCGGATGTGTCGGCAACCGTATCGGCGGCAACCGTCCTCTTCGCTGCACTGTCAACCCTGACATCATCAACGGCGATGAATATAAGAAGAATCAGGTCTGGGAGCCCTGCAACGTTGTCGTCATCGGCGCCGGCACCGCAGGTCTCGAAGCTGCCTGCACCGCCGCGGAAGTCGGCTGCAATGTCACCCTGATCGAGAAGAAGGATGTTCTCGGCGGTCTTGCCACTGAGATCTCCAAGATTCCGGACAAGAAGAGACTGGGCGATCTGCCTAAATATCTCATCTATCGCGCGGAGCACCTTCACAACCTCAAGATCATGACCGGCACAGAGCCCACTGCTGACTTTGTCAGGACCCTGAATCCCGATCTGATCGTCAACAGCACAGGTTCCGTAGCTCTCCTGCCTCCAATCAAAGGCCTGCACGACTGTCTGAACAATGAAGACGCAGATGTCTACACTGTCTTTGACGTGATCGAGAACGTTGAAAAGGGCACATATCCCGAGAGCTTCGCGGGCAAGAAGGTCATCGTCATCGGCGGCGGCGCTGTCGGACTTGACGTCGTTGAGTACTTCGCACCCAAGGGAGCGGATGTATCCATCATCGAGATGATGCCCATCATCGGCAACGGTCTGGATGCCTCCTCCAAGGCAAGCACCAGCGCCTGCATGGAGAAATATAACGTCCAGCAGCTGACCAATACTGCTCTGCAGGAAGTCCGTCCTCACTCCTTCGTCGTCAAGACACCTCAGGGCGAAATCGTTGAGATGCCTTTCGACTACGGCTTCATCTGCCTCGGCATGAGAGCAAACGCTCCTGTCCTCGCAGAGATGACCGCTCTGGCAGACAGCCTCCCCAACACCGAGCTGATCAACATCGGCGACTCCGTGCGCGCCAGAAGGATCATCGACGGCACATGGGCAGGCAGACATCAGGTTCTTGCAACCCTCGAGAGAATGGGCTTCATCGACTGATCCGCATAATTGTGTTCAGCGATATCATTGACAAAACACAGGAAGGCAGAGTCACTTCTGCTTCTGTCAAAGATCCGCATAATAATGCTTCTTAATGCAGATTATTAATACGGATTCTTAATAAAAATTCTTAATAAAAAGAAAACCGGATGGATGCCAGTAATCCACCCGGTTTTCTTTTTTTATGACAAGTCCGTCCGCGGCAGCTATTCACTGCCCATCACGTGTTCCTCTTTTCCCGAAGATGAATAAATATACGCCGCCGCAATAATTTGCATCCTAAAAATTAACCAAATGTCACAACATTTATTGATATTTTTTATGAATTATTTACAAAAGATATGGGTTTCAATCTAACAATTATCCATAAAAAGGGTATAATAGAAAGAGTAATGAAAATAACGATTATGCGCAAATATTTTATCACATCAAAAATGTTGTCGGGGGGCTTACATTTTTTTCGTGATAAGTCAGAGACCGGGAAAGATCACTGTAATATCAATCGATTCAAGCTATGGCTTTTCCATTTACGCTGTCCGGCAGAATCGACTAGTTTCCCTTCAAAAAACACAGAAGACAGGGAAACCGCGTAATCATCATTACAAGAATATACAAGTCCGTCATAGGGTCTGTGTATGTTCGCCTGCTGCAGGCATTGCGTCATGGACAGGTTTTTCCTATGTCCGAAAGGCGTGATGCAGGATGTACTAATGTCTTTTATAAAAAAAGGAGGGACAATGGCTAAATTCAAAAAAGTCCTGGTCGCCAACCGCGGTGAGATCGCGATGCGTATCTTCCGTGCCTGTCACGATCTGGGACTGCAGACCGTCGCGATCTATTCCAACGAGGATACCTACGCTGCTTTCCGCACAGCTGCAGATGAGTCTTATCTGATCGGGAAAAATGAGAGCCCTCTGGGTGCCTATCTCAATATCCCCAGAATCATTGAACTCGCCAGAATGCACGATTGTGATGCGATCCACCCCGGATACGGTTTCCTGTCCGAGAACGGTGAGTTTGCCCGCGCCTGCGAACAGGCCGGCATCAAGTTCATCGGTCCCAAATCAGAAATCCTTGATATGATGGGTGACAAGCTCAGTGCCAAACAGATGGCGCTGGACTGTGATGTTCCCACCACTCCGGGTACAAAAGATCCGCTTAAGAGCCGCGAAGAAGCCCAGAAGCTGGCCATGGAATTCGGCTTCCCGGTCATCCTCAAGGCAGCTGCAGGCGGCGGCGGACGCGGCATGAGGCGCTGCGACAATGTCGAAGAAGTCGGCATCAATTATGATCTTGTCAAGGCTGAGGCACTCAAATCCTTCGGCAATGACGATATTTTCATGGAAAAGTTCCTGGTCAATCCCAAACACGTGGAAGTCCAGGTCCTGGCTGACGAACACGGCAATGTCGTCCACCTCTATGAGCGTGACTGCTCCCTGCAGAGACGCTACCAGAAGGTCGTTGAGTACACACCTGCCTTCTCCATCTCACAGGACGTCAAGGAAAAGCTCTATCGCGACGCCGTGGCGATCACTAAGCATGTCGGCTACACCAATGCCGGCACACTGGAGTTCCTGGTCGATAAGGACGAGAACTATTACTTTATTGAAATGAATCCCCGCATCCAGGTCGAGCACACTGTCTCCGAGATGGTCACCGGCATCGATCTGGTACGCGCGCAGATCGTCGTCGCCGAGGGCGCTCCTCTCTCCGACCCCAGGATCGGCATCAACAGCCAGGACGACATCAAGCTGGATGGCTACGCGATCCAGTGCCGCGTGACGACCGAGGATCCCACCAACAACTTCGCTCCTGACACAGGCCGCATCACCGGCTACCGGATCTCCGGCGGCTTCGGTATCCGTCTGGACGAGGCGACAGCAGGAACGGGCTCCACGATCTCGCCTTATTACGATTCACTGCTGGTCAAGGTCACCTCCTGGGACCGCACCTTCGAAGGGGCTTATAAAAAAGCGCTGCGCGCCATCCGCGAAGTCCGTGTCAACGGTGTCAAGACCAACATCGCCTTCATCACCAACGTGCTCAACAACGAGACCTTCCAGCAAGGCAAGTGCTACACCAAGTTCATCGACGAGACTCCTTCCCTCTTTGAGATCGAAGGCGGCGAGGACGCTGCGACCAAGATGCTCTACTACATTGCGGAACGCACGATTGCTGAGAACAGCGCAAACTTCATCTATGAGCCGCCCAGATTCCCTCCTGTAACCGGGAACCGCAAGATGGGTCTCAAGCAGATGCTGGATGCCAAGGGTCCGGAAGAGGTCGCCAAGTGGGTCAAGAAGCAGCAGAAGCTCCTCATCACTGACACCACCTGCCGCGACGCCCATCAGTCACTTCTGGGCACGCGCGTACGTACCAGGGATATCGTCAAGTGCATGGACGGCACTTCCGAGATCCTGGCAGACGCCTTCTCACTGGAGTGCTGGGGCGGAGCGACCTTCGATGTCTGCTACCGTTTCCTGCATGAATCTCCCTGGGAGCGTCTGGATATCATCCGCGAGAAGGCTCCCAATATCCTTCTGCAGATGCTGATCCGCGGCTCCAACGCCGTCGGATACACCAACTATCCCGACAACCTGATCCGCGAGTTCATCAAGGCCTCCGCCAAGAGCGGCATCGATGTCTTCCGTGTATTCGACTCCCTCAACTGGGTCGAGGGCATGACCGTTGCCATGGACGAGGTCCTCAACCAGAACAAGATCCTGGAGGCAGCCGTCTGCTACACCGGCGATATCCTGGATCCCAAAAACGACAAGTACACTCTCAAATACTATGTCGAGATGGCCAAGGAACTGGAGCGCCGCGGCGCCCACATGCTGGCCATCAAGGATATGGCAGGCCTGCTCAAGCCCTATGCGGCCAAGAAGCTGGTCTCCACGCTGCGTCAGGAGATCGGTATCCCGATCCATCTGCACACGCACGACACCTCCGGCAACCAGGTAGCCACTTATCTGATGGCGGCCGAGGCAGGCGTCGATGTCGTCGACTGCGCGATCTCGTCCATGTCCTCCCTGACATCCAACCCGTCCATGAACGCTGTGGTCGCCGCCCTTCAGGGACAGCCCAGAGACACCGGACTGGATCTTGACCAGCTCCAGTACCTGACAGATTACTGGGCAGATGTGCGTCTGCGCTATGACAAGTTCGAGGGCGGCATCACAAGCCCCGCTACAGATATCTACCGCTATGAGATCCCCGGCGGCCAGTACACCAACCTCAAGCCCCAAGTCGAGAGCATGGGACTTGGCCAGCGCTTCACCGAGGTCAAGGAAAACTACCGCAAGGTCGACAAGATGCTTGGCGGCATCACAAAGGTCACACCTTCCTCCAAGATGGTGGGCGACCTGGCTATCTTCATGACGCAGAATGACCTGACTCCCGAGAACATAGTGGAGAAGGGCAAGGATCTGGCATTCCCGGATTCCGCGATCACCTACTTCTCCGGTATGATGGGCCAGCCCGCATGGGGCTTCCCCAAGGATCTGCAGGAAGTTGTCCTCAAGGGCAAGGAAGCCATTACCTGCCGTCCCGGCGAGCTGCTTGAGCCGGTCGATTTCGACAAGCTCCGTCAGGAAATCTCCACCTTCCATTCGGATCAGACCTGGCGCTCCGTACTTTCCTACGGCCTCTATCCCAAGGTCTACAGAGAGTTCTGCAAAAACAGAGAGCAGTACGGCTACATCATGCGCCTTGGCAGCCATGTATTCTTCCACGGCCTTTCCATCGGTGAGACTAACCAGGTCAACGTCTCCGACGGCAACACCCTGGTCATCAAATACCTTGGGCCCGGCGAAGTGGATAAGGACGGCATGAGGACCGTTTCCTTCGAACTCAACGGCATCCGCCGCGAAGTCAAGGTCCCAGATCCCGAAGCCCAGAAGCACATCGTCAAGGTTCCCATGGCCAACCCCGAGAACAAAGCCGAGATCGGTGCTTCCATCCCCGGCGCTGTGGCGCAGATCAATGTCAAGGTCGGCGACACGGTCGAGGAAGGCCAGACCGTCATCACCATCGAGGCTATGAAGATGGAGACCGCCACAAGCGCCCGTATGGCAGGTACCGTCAAGGAGATCCTCGTCGCAGAGGGCGACTCCGTCAAGGGCGGCCAGCTCCTCATGGTCATCGAATAATAATCGATATTCAGGTTCGATTTTCAGTTTCGGTGTTTAGTTTCGATATTTAGTTTCGGTGTTTAGTTTCGATATTCAGAACAGGGTCAGGGCAGAGTCGGCTCCGCCGCTCTCTGCCCCGGCCGCATCGCCGAAGCAATCAGCTTTTGCTTTTACAGTAAAAAACAGGCAGGATCAGCTTAGAGCCGATCCTGCCTGTTTCGTTTCAAGCATTTCTTCTATCTCCCGTGGTTGCTGGACATAGTGCCCGGAACCACATGTCAGATAGAAACTATGTATGCCCGGAATTCCGAAACATTACGTTTCGGAAACCCGCAGCATTTTGTTTGGAAACCCGGAAATATACACGGAAATGTTTCCTTATGGAAGCCCTTCTTTACAGCGGGCTCTCTCCGAACACTTTCTTGTGCTGTGAAATGAGGTACAGAGTGCTCAGTGTTGCAAGGATTGCAAGAACAAGCATCATGCCCATCAGAGTGTAAACAGCAGCGCCCTCACCGGAGATCACGGTCAGCTTGGCAGCTACGACGGGGATCAGGTAGGAGGCAGCACCCATGAAGGTGTAGTAGATACCGGTATTTCTTCCCTTGGGGCCGGGGTTGAACATCTGAACAACACCCAGTCCGGTCTGCAGAGCACCGCCTGCGGAGAAGAAACCGATGGCAAGGATCGCGATATAAACGATCATGACGTTGTGGATGAGCAGAACGATTGCCAGAGCAATCGCTGTCATCACGGAGTCAACGATGATAACCTTCAGCGGATTCCATTTCAGCTTGGCCATCATGAATGCCCAGAAAATAACTGCGCAGAGAGAACCAAGTGTGTAGATGGTGGTCATACCTGCAGCCTGAACTTCAGTCAGTCCGGAATAAGCCTGGCCGAAAGCCTTGGTATACTGCTGTGCGCCGTACATGATCGCCATGCAGAGGAATGCATAGAAGTAAGCGCAGAACTTTGCGAATGCGCTGGGCTTGACAAGCATGCGGTCCTTGGCGGCCTGAATCTCAGCTTCGATCTCATTGGAGCCCTTGCCGTCGGCAGCCTTGGCAGCCTTCTTCTCATCGTCATAAACATAAGGAGCGATGATGGCAAGCGCAAGGACTACGAAGGACATAACCAGCGGAATATAGATGTTCATCTTCCACATGCCGGCATCTGTGTTGCGGACTGCAAGCAGAGGATAGATCATACCGGAAAGGGATACGAAGAACTTGATACCGATCAGGGCAGCGCCGGGAGCTGCAGGATAAGCTTCCTGAACAGCGGGATAACCGGATGCATCCCAGAAACCGGAAGTAGCGACACCTGCCAGGAAGCCTGCGAAGGCTGCCAGTGTAGCATTGCCGGTCTTAAGCATTGTGATGAAGCAGATGACGTAGAGAATTGCGCCGCCGATCATCAGTTTCTTACGGCCCACGCGGTCGGAAATCTCACCGCCGATCCAGACTGAGCAGAACTTACCGAATCCTGTCCAGGCGATTGCAGTACTGACTGCCGCAACACCTGCTGCATATGTCGCAGATTCGGGATTGGTCATGTCAAATCCCCACTGGGTGGCGAAATTGATCTTATTCTGTGAAAAGATCAGAGCCTGGATACCATGGGTCAGATAAGCCATATAAACGGCTATCATAGAAAGTGCATATTTTTTCGCTTTCATTTAACTCCCTCTTAATGAATAAAAAATTGTTGTTTCATCTATTTGTCTGGTTCCCATGAGCCGGAGCAATACTGTTCCGGCTCACAGGATCCGATAACAAATCAAATTGTTTGGCCTGTCAGATCATCGTTCTGTCAGGCTTTCCCGGCATGCCGGCATCCGGCATGTCAGATGATTATTTGGCCTGCTCTGCCTGCCATGCCTGGTACTCTTCCACCGGCATCTCAAGACCGGTAAAGAGGCCGTAGTTGACAGCGCCCTGATACAGAAGCATTCCCTTGCCGCCAATAGCTTTCGCGCAGCCGGCTTCTTCCGCATCCAGGATCAGCTGTGTCTTCTCAGGATTGTAAACGGTATCCGCTACCACAAGGTCTTTTCTGAGGAGAGCCTTGTCAATCAGGGAAATGCCGTCCTGAGGCTTCATGCCGACAGATGTTGCATTGACAAGGATATCGCAGGCATTGACTGCTGCCGCGAGCTTGTCCGTCTCTTCGAGGTGTGTGACAGTGACCTTCACATCGGGGGTTTCCCTGGCGAGCTTTTCCTTTGTGGATTCCGCTCTTGCGTAGAACTCATCATCCCTGTTGAAGATCGCCACTTCAGCCGCACCGTCAAGTGCTGCCTGAACCTGGATTGCGGTAGCCGCGCCGCCTGCGCCCAGGACAACCATCTTCTTGCCTTTGACTTCAACGCCGTTGACGGAAAGGTTCTTGATGAAACCGACACCGTCCGTTACATCGCCGTAAATCTTGCCGTCTTTATTTACAAAGACGTTGCAGGCGCCGATGATGCGGGAAGCGGGAGAAATCTCGTCGCACAGAGTAGCTGCGATATTCTTGACGGGCATTGTGAAGTTGCCGCCGCGAAGATTCCAGAGCTTCACTGTGCTCATGGTCTGTTCCATGTCATCAATATTGACATCAAATGCCATGTAGGAAAGATTGAGGCCGTGTTTGCGGAAGCACCAGTTGTACATAGCGGGGGATCCGGAATGGCCAACGGGTGTGCCGAACAGGGCGAGGAGACCGGTGTGGCCGTCGATTCTGTTTTCCATTATGTTCTCCTTAGTAGCTGTGGTCCGGGCCGGAGATGATTTTCACCGGCTCGGATGTTAATATTGTCAGTCACCTGCGTCGGACGCAGTATAAGTCCGGCGGAAAGGTATGAGCTATGTCCCAAATATGTCCCAAAGGCTCGAATTACAGTTTCAGAGCCGCATCGTAAGCTTCCTTGGTTGCATCCAGTGCCCTTCTGGCCTGGACTGCGTCACCGACGATGTAGGTCTCGGGAATGACTGCCTTGATCTCATCGCGGAAATCATAGACCACGTTGCGGTCTGCGTCGCGGTGGCTGTAGCGGGATACGAAGCCCATGGACAGGACTACGGTATCGAAGCCTCTGGCCTCGTATACGGTCTCGTCGGACTTGTCTGCAGCGTTCTTGTAGCTGACGCCGTCGGAGAAGATCTCCTGAACTGCAGCGTCTGTAAGCTCCTGGACACCGTACTCATTCAGGGCACGCATCAGGAAGACGCGGTGCTCGTGGATGACATCGGGGCCGATCTCATGGCGCATCTCGACGATGGAGACATCGTGGCCGAGCTCTGCCAGGAACTCTGCGGTCTCAGCGCCGACCATGCCGCCGCCGACGACCAGGACCTTGTGGCCGACAGGGCGCTTGCCCTCGAGGGCATCCATGCCGTGAACGATATCAGGGTTGTGGATTCCCTTGATGAAAGGCAGGATCAGGGTCTCGGAACCGGTTGCAAGGATGACTGCATCGGGCTTGTCTGCCTTGAGCATGTCGATGTCAACCTTGGTATTGAGCTTGATCTCAACACCGGTCTTCTCGCACTTGGTGATGTAGCTGCGGATCATGTTGGTGATGTCGCCCTTGCCGGGAGGGAAGGCCGCCAGACGCATGTTGCCGCCCAGCTTGTCGGTAGCCTCAAACAGGGTGACCTTGTGGCCGCGCTTCTGTGCGGTAAATGCAGCGCACATACCTGCGACACCGCCGCCGATAACATAGACCTTCTTGGAAACTTCAGCCTTGGGAAGTCCCTCGACCTCGCGGCCAAGCACGGGGTTGGTCAGGCAGCAGATGGGCTGGCCCTTGTACATGTTAGCAACACAGCCCTGCAGGCATGCGATGCAGGGGGTCATGTCCTCAAGTCTGCCTTCCTTTGCCTTCAGAGGCATTGCGGGATCAGCCAGGGACTGACGTCCGAACGCTACCAGATCCGCTAAACCGAGTTTGACGACCTGCTCAGCAAACTGAGGCTCGGAATAACGGCCGACGGTGATGACGGGGATGGAGACGCACTTCTTGATGTTGGCTACGAGCTCAGCGGAGAAGCCGGCATGGATACCGGTAGGTGCCCACATATACTCGTCCTTGATATGGACTGCACGGGATACGTGCAGGGCATCCAGTCCGCACTCTTCCAGATAGGCAGCGACTGCGCACATATCATGATTGTCCAGGCCGCCGAACATATCCTCGGTGCTGTTGATGCGGGCCAGAATAGCGATCTTGCCTTCTGTTGCCTTTTTGACTTCCTCGATGATCAGGCGGGAGAAGCGCATTCTGTTCTCAAAGTTGCCGCCGAACTCATCGACACGCTTGTTGGTTCTGGGAGACAGGAAGGAATTGACCAGATAGCCGTGTGCCATATGGATCTCAACGGCGTCTGCGCCGGCCTTCATGGCGCGCTTTGCAGCCTCGCCGTATCCCTTGACCAGCTCATAGACCTTCTCGGTGGAAACTTCCACGGGGATGTCTCTGCCATCAGCGGCTGCGATAGGAGAAGCAGCCTCGATGGGAGCGCCTGCATTCTTGGCATTTCCTTCGGGACCTGCGTTCTGCAGCTGGATGGAGACCTTTGCGCCTTCCGCATGACATGAATCGATGACCTTCTTGAAGCTCTCAATAGAGGAATCATCATAGAGGCAGGGCTTCCTGGGGCCGCCCTTAGCGCCCTTATGAACGACAGTTGCCTCAAAGGTGATAAGGCCGAAACCGCCCTTAGCCCTTGCGGTATAGTATGCGCAGGACTGATCGCTCATGGTGCCGTCGGTGTTGGCAAAGTTGTTGCCCATCGGAGGCACGACAAAGCGGTTCTTTACCTGCATCGGTCCGATCTGAATCGGGGAAAACATGTTTTTGAATTTCATCCTGTAACCTCTCTGCTTGTTAGACTAATCAATTATGCAAAAGAAGGATCAGCCGCAATATAATGCGATGTAATCCGGCTGCCGATCCTTCGGCGGGACCGTCTGCACAGTCCCGTCTCAGGCCGCTTGCGCGGGTTTATCCGGGATGCTCCGCCCTGCGCCGGAGCGCACGGCGGAGCCGGGTATCAATTCTGTGACCTTCTGCTTCAGCAGAATCCGGATTACTCTTCGAGTGCCTCCGGCCATGCTTCCTTCAGTACAGCATAGCAGCCGTCGAAAGTCTCTTTTGCAGCCTGCTCGATTCCTTTGGCAAGGATGGCATCGCTGATGACCTCAACACCGAGAGCAGCGGGCTCGATGCCTTTCGCTTTGATCATCTTGACGAAAGGAATGGTGGCGCCGATGCCGGTTCCGGGCGCAAGACGATCATGCATGGACTCATCTCTGAGGATGCTCTTTGCATAAGGTCTCTCCCAGACATCGTTGATCTGGATGGAGACAATCTTGTCTGCGGGGATATCTGCAAGGAGTTCCAGATCGCAGGGCTGATTTGCGCGGACCCAGTGCCATGTATCCAGGATCAGCTTTGCGTTCTCGCAACCTGCTGCCTTGACGACTGCCCAGCCCTTTTTGATATCCGGAATTCCGGAATAAGGCATGGGCTCAACGCCGATGATCCACTTGCCTGCTCTCTGGCAGAGTTCCCTGAGCTTCTGAGCTGTGTGCTCAACGGAATAGTTCTCCATCAGACCGCAGTTGATCTGCTTGACGCCGAAGAGCTCGCACATATGGAAGCACATCTGCTCTTTGTACTTCTGCTCATAGGAACGATTGTCCTCTGCCCACTGAACAATGTACTCAACCTCAGTACATTTCATGCCGTGCTTGTCAAGGATGGCAAGGATGTCCTCATCGTGAAGACCTTCCGCAAGGGCATCTACATAAGTCTCCGCGCGAAGACCGATTCCATCATAGCCCGCCTTTTTGGCCGCAATCACGCGGTCCTCAAATTTGCACTGGTCCCCAAGTGTCCAGGAACTGACGGTGATAGGGTACTTTCTAGCCATAATTAACTCCTTTCTCATGCATATAAATTTGGGCATAATATACTAAAGCTAACTGCTTTTTTACGCTATTTCCATTTTACCGCCTTGTGAATTTAAAGACAAATTCATATTATTCATACTATTGATAGATTTCTGCTATTAATTATTGTATAATTTGATAGACAGCTCTTTTGAGTTAAAAATACCGCTTTCAGCGTATTTGAACTGCCGCATCCGCATATGAATCCAGAGCACCGGAAAAGGGATAATGTATTCCGGGAAAGGAACAAAGACATGAATCTGTACCACCTGAGATATTTTGTGACACTTGCTCACCTGGAGCACTATACCAAAGCTGCAAAGCAGCTGTCGATCACGCAGCCTTCCCTCAGCCATGCCATAGCATCTCTGGAAGAAGAACTGAACGTGCGCCTTTTTGAAAAAGACGGCCGCAATGTCGTCCTGACCAGATGGGGAAAGATTTTTCTGAAAGACGTCGAGGATATTCTGGCCCATCTCGACAGCAGTGTCGCAAATCTCAAGATGACAGGCAGCGGCAACGGCATCATAGACATAGGCTGTATCCGCATACTGGGGGCCGGCTATGTTCCTTCCATGATGCGTGACTTTAAAAAAGCCAATCCCGACAAAGATATCTGTTATCGCCTGCACGGTGTCGGCGGACTTTCGGCAGAGATTATCGAAGGTCTGAAAAACCGCCAGTATGACATCGCTTTCTGTTCCAAATACAAGGACGATCCTATGATCAATTTCGTGAAAATAGCTTCTCAGGACCTGGTGCTGGCCGTTCCCCTTGACCACCCTCTTGCCGCATACGATTCTGTCAGGCTGCAGGACACTCTCCCCTATCAGCACATTTTCTTTAACCGGAGGAGCGGTCTGAGGGATATCATCGACAGACTCTTTTCAAAAGCCGGAGGTTTTCCCGAATATGTCATGGAGATTGAAGAGGACATGGTGATCGCAGGTCTGGTCGCCAAAGGATTCGGAATCGCCGTAATCCCGGACATGCATATTCTCTCGGAGATGTCTTTGAAGACACTCTCAATCACAGAACCTGTACCGGAGCGGAATTTCTACATGGCTACCCTCAAAGACATCTACTTCGCGCCGCTTGTGGTGGCTTTCAGGGATTTTGCAAAGACATACCGGTACACGTCCCGCTATATTTTCTGACGTAACGCTACATTTCTTTAGTCATGCCGGATTTCTTAAGTCACACCATATTTTAAAAGAACCGCTTCACAATAAAGAGCCGCTTCACAATGCCATACAGCGCAGTCAGGCTGCAGTAACTGCAGTTACCCGCCACACCTTCACCGGGGTGTGACGGGTAATTCTTTTCCCGGGGGGTAATTTTTTTCCCGGGACTTTGATCCTGTCCGGGGCAGTCTTCTGTTATTTCGTGTAGTTTTATACTTTAATTTCCACCCAATTCAGCCCTTCCGATTTCAGGCTTCCCCGGCTCTTCATTGGTTTTCACGTTACTGTCCACGCCCTATCGAAGGCGTGGACATGTAACGACGCGTTTGGCGATTCCAATGCGCTTACGCGCCGCCAAACGCCGT
>JBGUNJ010000151.1:0-11912 GCA_045117315.1 Lachnospiraceae bacterium
CCGCGATGCACAGGAGCCTTCGGATGAGTGTGATAGATTTCCGAGGCGCATTCGAAAAGCTTTGCCTTGGGAACCGGGCGGTCGGTCTTTACACTGACCGGTTTTTCCGTGTCCTGCAGGCGCATGAGAGCTGTCAGAACGCGCACGGGATTAGTGAGTTCCTGCTTCCCGTATTCTTCGCCGCGGGGGCAGAAATTTCCGCTGATCTCAATCCCGCCATCTGTCTCCTGTGCAGTCAGCAGGCAGCCTCTGGGACAGGTAATACAGACGAGTTCTTCTGTTTTTTCTCTGGAAGTCATAGTCATTTCCTTTTTTATCATATGTTTTTTCTCATATGGCTTTTATCCGGCTTTTCATATGTTTTTCCATAAGTATTTTCATGTGGAATTATTCATATGTCCGTATGTTTTTTCGCTATTTTGAGATTTAGACGACCGTTCCCTCTACCGAAAACCTGATTTCCGAAGCTTTTGCCAGCTTTTCGGCAGGAATGGTCACGCGGCACATTTCACCGGGTGTGAGGGCGATGGCCTTTTTGCGGATCAGTTCGTCGCTGCCGGAACTGGCCGTGATGACGGCATCCCTGAAACGGTTCCTGGGACGGAACATGAAAGAAATCTCTCTCTTTTCCGTGCCGCGGCGGACAAACTGGGGGACAATGCCTCCGACGCCGATGCCGGAGACGGCGGGGATGATGTCATCGCCGGAATCATCGGCGGAAGTCTCCGAAGCCTCCTGAGAAAGCCTGCTTTCAGGAGACTCGGGAGATACGGAAGATTCGGGAGATACGGAAGATTCGGGAGAGGAATCTGCCGGGAGCTGCTGAGCGGGGGCTCCGGAAAGTCTGCCGTTTGCGGCAAGCCAGGCAGCTGCGTTCTGCCCTGCCTCTTCAGCCTCTTCGCTGACGAAATCGACGAGGTCGTGCACGTGGAGTACGTTGCCGCAGGAGAAGATGCCGGGGATGCTGGTCTCAAGATCCTCGGATACTTCCGCGCCTTTCGTGGCCCGGCTCAGTCTGATACCGGCCTGTTCGGTCAGCTCATTCTCCGGGATCAGTCCGGCGGAGATGAGAAGGGTGTCGCATTCAATCTCGAATTCCGTGCCGGGAATGATCCGGCGGTTTTCGTCTACACTGGCAACAAGGACTGAACTCACGCGTTCCTTGCCCTTTACCTGGGCGATGACGGAATTGTAGTAGACAGGGATCCCGAAGTCTTCGATGCACTGTTTCATATTGCGGGGAAGTCCGCCCGACCAGGGCATGATCTCCACGACAGCAGCCACCTGGCATCCCTCCAGCACGAACTGGCGGGCCATGATCAGGCCTATATCTCCGGACCCCACGATGACGATCCTGCGTCCGGGCAGGTATCCGTCGATGTTGAGGTAGCGCTGGGCTGTGCCGGCCGTCATGATGCCGGCGCCGCGGGCACCGGGAATCAGGAGAGCATTGCGGCTGCGCTCCCGGCAGCCCATGGCCAGAATGATGCTCTGAGCGCGGATCTCGATCAGACCCTGTTGGGGATTGACAGCTGTGATGGTCTTATCGGGCTTCAGCTCGATGACAAATGTATTGAGAAGGAAAGGGATTTCCATTTCCCTGACCATATCTTCGTATTTGGCGGCAAATTCCACCCCGGTCAGGTCCTCTTTGAAGCGGTGAAGGCCGAAACCGTTGTGGATGCACTGCCGCAGGACGCCTCCCAGGGAATTGTTCCTTTCCAGGATCAGGATGTCCTGCACCCCGTTTCTGCGCGCGCTGACGGCGGCAGCCATACCGGCGGCGCCTCCGCCGATGACAACAAGTTGTACTTCTTTCATGTATTTTTCCTCATGTATCAGAAAGAAATCGAATTCCCATGGATTCAAAATGGGTTCAAATCTCTCATGTATCAGAAAGAAATTGAATTCCATATGGATTTAAAAAGGGAATCGAATCCCTCATGGATCAGAAAGAAATCGAATTCTTCATGGAATCAGGCGGTCAGAGTCCCTGGCAGGCTCTGCCGGAAAGGATGGTCGATTGGCCGCCGCACTGTGTGACTTCCAGCGGGCTGATGCCCAGCTCTTCGCTCAGGATCTCCAGGACGCGGGGACTGCAGAAGCCTCCCTGGCAGCGCCCCATGCCGGCGCGGGTACGAAGCTTTACCTCCGAGACGGAGCGCGCGCCCAGGGGGCGGCGGATCGCGTCGCGGATCTCGGCTTCCGTGACCATTTCACAGCGGCAGACGATTCTGGCGTAATCGGGGTTCTCCGCGATGGCAGCCCGCCTCTCGTCGTTTGTCATGTCGCGGAAGGCCTTCTTCATCTTCCGGTAAGGATCGAAGGAAGGATTTTTTTCCGGTTTGAGCCGGTCAATGCAGATGCCGGCCACATGCTGCGCGATGGCGACACAGGCCGTGAAGGCCGGGGATTCAGTCCCGCCGGCATTTACAAAGCCGGGCGCGTCCTCTGCCTCGCCGATCACGAAGTCATTGGTGTCCGCATGGGGACGGCAGCCTCCGAAGATGGAAATGATGGCGTCCTCGGGGAAAGGGGAGCCGTCGCTTCCTGTGGGAAGGTCCTTCCATGCAGCCTTGAAATAATCGACGATCTGCTCGATGGATTCACGCCGGGTATCTGTAAAATCGGGATCGCCGACTTCGGTCGCGTCGCAGCCCAGGAGCATGGTCCCGCCCAGGGTCGGGATGATTGCCATTCCCTTAGTGTGTCCCCCTCCGGGCAGGTCATGGGGAGTCTCCATGAGAGTGGTGGTGAGCTTTTCGGAGAACTTGCGGTCCAGCACCACGTGGGCTCCGAAGCGGGGAATAATATGATAATGGCTGGCGGATACCATGTTGTTGATCACGTCGGAATGGCCGCCCGCGCAGTTGATGATCATGCGGGTCTCAAAGCTGCAGGTGACGGGGCTGCCATCTGCGGCAGAAGTACTTCCTGCGGCTGTCTTTTCAAAGGAGACATAGGAGGCCTGTGAGGAGATTGCGGCGGGATCCAGTGTGGAACGGGCAGTCACGGTAAAGCCGCTGTCTGTTTTGCGTATACCTGTGACTTCGGTCTCCTTGAGGAACTCTACTCCGTTGTGGTAAGCATTTTCCGCCAGGGCGAAAGTGACGGAGAAGGGATTGGTGACACCTCCGTCCGGCACCCAGAGGACACCGAGAACATCCTTGCCGATGTCGGGCTGCAGGTCGTAAAGCTCAGGGGGAGTTACGATTTGTGCGCGCACATGGTTGAGCTCCGCGTAATGCAAAAGCTTCTGCAGCTCCTTCATGCCGTTGTCGTCCGTCGCGAAGATGGTCGTCCCGTTTTTCAGATAGGGGACATCCAGTTCATCGCAGATCTGGTACATGAGGGAACATCCGGGGGCGTTAAATTTTGCCTCATTTGTTCCCGGAATGGGGTCGTAGCCCGCGTGGATCATGCCGGAATTACATTTGCTGGCGCCTGCGCACAGATCATGCCCCTTCTCCAGAACCAGCACACTGAGCTGATAGCAGGACAGTTCACGGGCGGCAGCGCTGCCGACGCTTCCCGCGCCGACAATGATGACGTCATACATATTTTTTTCTCCATGTTTATTCTTCATCGCGCATTTGTGTGCGTGCGGACCTGACGGAAGCAGTTGCCCGGTCTGTGAGTGTCCGCACGGCTTTGCTTCTCAAATAATAAAGGGGATGCAGGGCGACGGTCAAGGAAAAGGGCCGTATTTTGCGTATTTTGCGCAGCTGAGTTTTACAATTGACCCGTGATTTTGGTATTTTGCGTATTTGCTGGCGTATTTGTTGAAAGCTGAAAAAAAGCAAAACAATTGCACAGTATTTCGATATCGGTTATAATATATAAGCTTTTCTTTGATTTAACAAGGTAAAGCGTTGATTTGATAAAACTATAACGGGATAAAGAATTAAAGCTGTAGCGGGATAAAGAATCTGAAAAAGACCGGAAAAGAAACCGAAGGACAGGATTGCGATGAAATATATTCTCACGGCAGATATAGGAACCACGGCGCTGAAGACTGCGCTGTACAGCCAGAACGGGGACTTTGTTGCCGGCTGCTCGCGGGAATACGCTTTTGTGACACCGGAGCCCGGACAGGCGGAACTGGCCGCGGAGGTCTATACGGAAACACTGGCGGCCGGAATAGGCAGCCTTCTGTCGGATACGGGGATCGATCCGTCGGACATAGAGGTGATCGGATTTTCGACACAGGGAGAGACCATGCTGCTTCTCGATGAGCAGAATCGTCCCCTGCGCAGGGCAGTCCTCTGGTGTGACACCAGGGCGACCGCTGAAGCAGCGGAAATCGCGGAGCATTTCGGACAGAAAGAAATCCGTGAGCACACCGGGCAGGTGGGGGCGGACCCGATCTGGCCGGGGGCAAAGCTTCTGTGGATCAGAAAGCATGAGCCGCAGGTGTTTGAAAAGACAGCCCGTATCGTCCAGCTGGAGGGATGGTTTTCTCTTCTTCTGACCGGAAGGGCGGCGGGAGAGGATTCTATTCTGGGGTCTTCGGTCTACTTTGATATACGCACACGCACATACTGGCCGCAGATGATGGAATATCTCGGAATCCGGGAGGAACAGCTCCCCGAGATCGTTCTGCCGGGCGCGATCGTCGGCCAGGTCACAGCAGAGGGGGCCGAGCGTTTCGGTCTGGCGGCGGGAACAAAAGTCAGCATCGGCGGCATCGATCTGGCAGTCGGGGCAGTGGGAGTCGGAAATATCCGTCCGGGCAATTTTTCGGACGTGACCGGATCGGCTCTGTGCACGATGGCCATGACGGACCATATTATCCTTGATCCGGCAGGAGAGATGCCCTGTTACTGCAGCGCTGTGCCGGGCTTGTACATGATTCATGCCTATGCTACCGGCGGCATGTGCCTGCGCTGGTTCAGGGACGTTTTTTTCAAAGAGGCTGAAAAAGAAGCTGAAAAAGAAGCTGAAGCCCAAGAAAAAAATGCCGCAATGACAGAAGCCGGAGGAATAGAAGCCGAAGGAACAGGAGAGGAAGGCAGGGACGGCGGGGGATTAAATGCCTACGACCGCATGGACCTTCTTGCTGCGGACTGTCCTCCCGGAGCGGAGGGCCTTATGGCCCTGCCTCACCTGACAGGCTCCGGACCGCCGGATCTTTGCCCGGAAATGAAGGGCTCCCTGATCGGACTGACCCCTGCCCATGGACAAAAACATATCATCCGGGCACTCATGGAGGGGGTCGCCATGATCCTGTGCAGAGTCCTGGAGGCAACAGAGGGGCTGGGACTTACAGCCGACCGCATTGTCTGTCTGGGCGGAGGCGCCAAAAGCCCTGTGTGGTGCCAGATCAAGGCGGATGCCACGGGGCGGGAAATCGTCACAACAGACGGGTATGAGAATGCCGGATGCCTGGGGGCGGCAATGCTTGCGGGTACAGCGGCAGGTATGTTCCCCAGTCTGGAGGAAGCAGTGGACAGGCTGGTCCGGGAGGACCGGCGCTATCTGCCCGATCCACAGAACGCGGCTGTCTATCGGGAACTTCGCACGCACTATAACGAACTTATGAAGTGTCTTCTGCCGGTATTTAGGCGGTAAGCATAGGCTGATGACACAGGACGCAAAATGTCACGCAAAATGTAATGTAATTTCCGCCTTTGGGCGAATGCCGGCCGGAATGCATTGTCCGTCTTTGGGCGGATGCGGACCGGAATGTAATTTCCGCTTTGGGCGGACGCGGGCCGGAATGTAGTTCCCGCTTTTCGGAAGACGAGGATCGGAATGCATTTTCCTGCTTGCGGAGGATGCGGGCCGGCCGCGGGCAGAGGGTCTCAGAGCCGCTTCTGCCCTGTTCAGGAAGGAATCTGACCAGATATGTCTCACACAGAAAACAGTGCGGCGCCTGCGGCGCTGTCACTTCAAAATATCACAAAACTGTATGCCGGAACGGTCGCGCTGCGGGATGTGAGCCTGACAGTTCGCCGCGGAGAGGTACACGGACTGATCGGCAAGAACGGCGCCGGTAAATCCACGCTGGTGGGCGTCATGTCCGGTCTGGTCACACCCAGCAGCGGAGAAATCCTGCTGGACGGGGAAAAATATCACACGCTCACGCCGATCGAGGCAAAGAAGCATCGCATCTCCATCATCACGCAGGAACCCCAGGTCATCGAGGAGTCCACTGTGGCCGAAAACCTCTTTTTCCCCCGTTATCTGGAGGGAAAGGAGATTATTGACTGGAAGGAACTCTCAAAACAGGCCGACAGCATTCTGCGGGAAGCCGGCATGGTCCTGGACCCGGAAATGAAGGTGCGCGATCTGTCGGTCAGCGAGCGCCAGCTGCTCCTCGTGATCAAAGCATGCTTTGTGGAGAAGGGCGAACTCATCATTATGGATGAGGTCTCGGCCTCCCTGTCCAACAGAGATCAGCATATTCTATACGAAATCATCCGGAAACTGACCCGGGACGGGAAGACGGTCATTTTTATATCCCATCACACGAAGGAACTGCTGGAAGTCTGTGATGTGGTCACGGTGATCCGCGACGGGCGGGCTGTGCGAAGCGTGCGCCGGGAAGAGCTGGACCTGAAGACTCTGGCCGGACTGATCGTCGGAGACGAGAGCTACGAAGCCCGAAAAGGCGAGGACCTGTCGTCGCAGGTCACAGACGAAGAGATCTTCTCCCTGCAGGGATTCACGAGCTACGGGAAATTCCGCAGTATCAGCCTTACACTCCATCGTGGAGAAATCGTCGGCCTGGCCGGTCTGCGGGGCAGCGGACGGACAGAACTCTTCCGCAGCATCATCGGGGCTGATCCCCACGACAGCGGAACCATGATTCTGTGCGGAAAGGAAGTCAGCTATTCATCCCCTTCCAAAGCTGCCAGAGACGGTGTGGTCTATCTGACGGAAGAGCGGGAGGCGGAGGGCCTTGTCCCGATCGCTTCCGTGCGCCAGAACCTGACAATGAGTATTTTACAGAAGATTACCCGCGGAGGGCTCCTGCACAGCCGGACCGAAAGAGAAACGGCTGCCCGCAGCATTAAAAAGCTGGATATCAAAGTGGCATCGCAGCAACAGGAAGTGCAGCAGCTGTCCGGCGGCAACAAGCAGAAGGTACTGGTCGGCCGCGTCATGGAACAGCAGCCCCGGGTCTGCCTGCTGGATGAACCGACCCGCGGCGTGGATATAGAGGCCAAGGACAGTATCCTGCACAGCATCAATCACGGATTCCGTGATAATGCCTGCGCCCTCATCACATCGCCCGGCGTCGAAGACCTCATGAAGATCTGCGACCGCATCCTGATCCTGTATCAGGGCCGGATCACTGAAGAATTTACCAGAAAAGAGTTTTCCGAAGAGGATATTTATCGCGCCATGCAGGGCGAAGTTCTGCACGGCCAGGCAGTCCGCGGAGGGGAGGCATAAATCATGAGACGGACAACGAAAATACAGCTTGCACTGCTCGACAACCTGGTGTGGGTCATGGTTGCGGTGTTCTTTATCATAAATGCTGTCTTCACACCTCAGTTTTTGAGTTCCAGGAACCTCCTGAATATTCTGTTTCAGTCGGCGACTCTGGGGCTTATGGTTCTGGGACAGGGCATAGTAATGATGGTCGGCGAACTGGATCTTTCCATGGAGGCGACGCTTGCCTTTGCGCCCGGAATTGCCATCCTTCTAGGCAGTAAGCATGGGCTTTCTGCTGTGGTCTGTGTGATCCTGACATTGCTCATCGGCGTCGCGGTCGGATGGTTTAACGGAACCTGTCTGGTGAAACTCCAGACCAACTCCTTTCTGCTGACCATGTCGACACAGATCGTCATGCGGGGGTTGGTACTGTTTCTGGTGCCTTTCTCACTGGCTAAACTGAATCCTTTTTATACCTGGCTGGGCCGCGGCAAAATCGGCCCCTTTCAAGCGGCGGTTTTAGCTCTCTTTATAATCTTTGCGGCATTTGAATTCTTTTTCCGCAAGACAAGCGCGGGCAGACGCTTCCTTCTGACCGGAGGCAACCGAAGAGCATCCTTTATTTCGGGTATCAATACGGAAAAAGTCGTGGTCATGGCCTTTGTGCTTGCCGGATTTCTGTCCGCCATCGCCGGACTGATCACGGCGGGCAGACAGAACGCGGTCTCCAATAACATGGGATCTGGACTGGTTATGATGGCCTTTGCTGGAGCGATTCTGGGCGGCTGCAGCTTCAATGGCGGCATGGGAAAGCCTATAGGCATGCTGGGCGGCACACTCCTTCTGGGTATGCTGGACAACGCCCTCACGCTGAACGGAGTCGATGTCAACCTGGTGAGCGCCACCAAGGGAGCCCTGATCTTCCTGGCCATCCTTCTGGACCATCTCCGTCACCGCCTGACGGCCTGGATCATGCACCGTGAAAATATCCGGAGACTGATACGGTCATCAGGAAAGGGGACGGGCCCTTCTTATCAGCCGGAACCCAAAGCCGGCTCCGCTTCAGAGCAGGACCCGGTGCAGGAGCCAAATCAGGATCCAAAGCAGGATCCGAAGCAGAATGCGGACGGGTCCTGAATAATGAATTGAAGCAGAGCGTGGACGGGTCCTGAATCAAGTATGTAACTAAAGGATTAAGACATAAATCACTGTAACTTATTAACAGCGGCTCATAAAAGCCGCACGGAATTTTCTGGAGGAAACATTGTTATGAAAGGAAAGATAGTGAAAAAAGTTCTGGGAGCTGTCCTGGCAGTGACCATGGGTGCCATGCTGCTGGCAGGCTGCGGCAGTGCCGTGCAAAGCCCTTCCGGCGAGGCTGAGCAGACACAGACTGAGGCAAAGACTGAGGCTGCCGATGCCCAGGCAACCGGTGCCGCGGCAGCTGCAGCTGCAGTGGATGCCGCTGATACAGAGGGCGGTACAAAGACCATCGGCATGGTCATCAAACACGCTCAGACAGAGTTCATCCAGGCTTTTGTCATCGGTGCTACAGACACCTGTAAAAAATACGGATATGAGCTGAAGGTCGTGGACGCGCAGGCCAATACCGACCAGATCCTGAATGCCATCGACAACTTCATCACCCAGGATATCGATGCTTTCATCATGGCAGGCGCGGAAGACCTCGTCTCCCTGGTTCCCGGCATTGAACGTCTGAATGAAGAGGGAATCCCTGTTTTCGCACTGGATACCTGCCCCGAGGGCGGCAAGGTTGAAATGTTTATCACCAACGACATCAAGGAGTCCTCAGCCAAGGCGGCGGCCCAGATGATCGAAGGAATCAAAGAGAAAAACGGCGGCGAGGTTCCCGAGGGCGTCATCATCGAGATCACCGGTGCGCGTGTCGATATGTATACAACTGACTGCCACGAAGGCTTTCAGTCTGTAATGGATCAGTACCCCCAGCTTGAAGTAAAGCCGGGAGATGGCAACTGGAACAACGAGGATTCCTATGCCCGCTGCAGCGATCTCCTGTCCCGCTATGGTGACAAGGTCGTGGGTATTTACGTCCACACCCCTGACATCATGGGCTCCGGCGTCGTCTCCGCTGTCGAGAACGCGGGACTTAATCCTGCGGATTACTTCATCTCCGGCATCTGCATCGGTAAGGAAGGCATCGGGCTTCTGCAGGAAGGCAAGCTCTACGCAGTCGTAGAACAGCCCGCCCTGGACGCCGCGATCCTTGCGGTCGAGTACATCCATGACCTGTTTGAGGGAGAGCCCCTTCCGGAGATCGGCGAGACTGTCGAAGAAGAGGGCGCCCTCTGGTCACCTGCACAGGTGATCGAAAACACCTACTGTGACGAGGGAAAGACCCTGCTCATCCAGGCTCCCCTGATTCCTCAGGAATGCGATCCCTCCGACCCTCAGCTGTGGGAGAACCGCATCGAATAAAAAATGGCGGTCACATACCCCGAAGTGGTTTGGGATAGCGCAAGAGCGCGTGGCACGCGAAATGCAAAAACGAGCGATGAGTTGCAGCCACTGACTGATACAGAAGTTCGTGACTCTTTGAGAAACCTTCAGGTATTCGTATAACTGCGGATACCTGGAGGTTTCATTTTTTATAACCATTCATTGATCTTCCCGTCACGGTGTCTCCAATCACTGCCGGCCGGCTTACCCGCAGATCAGGTCTTCTATGTCGCAGTGGAGCGTTCCCGCCAGGGCGAGAAGCCCGGAGATGGAAGCCTTCCTTATGTCCCTGGCTCCCTGTTCATACTGCTGGATCATGCGGAGGGATACACCGGAGCGCTCTGGTTACAGCGTGGATGCCCGATTTCTGCATTCGGGTGTGGACAGGAAAGCATACGAAGGATAATATATTAGTTATAACTAACGCTTATCGTAATATCTAAAGACGTTTTGGTATTGAGCCGCTTACTCTCCGCTAAATGCGGAGCTATATATCATCATTCACCGCCTGACGGGAGCGGTGATAATCTGGCGATTTTCAATTACAAAATGATTGAGACGGCACACTGGCAAAAAGGAGATTGTAGATGTTCTGGGATCAAGTGGCAGGCGTGTATGACATCTTTGTCAATGTCATCAACAGGAAAACGCATAGGAAGCTGAAAAAGATCGTGTCAGCACTGATCGAAGCAGAAGATGATGTTCTGGAATGTGCCTGCGGAACAGGTCTGCTCAGCGCTGTGATCGCGCAGAAATGCAGAAAGCTTTCAGCTACAGATTTTTCAAAAAAGATGCTGAAAAAGGCAGAAAAGAATTGTGCGGCTTTTCACAATATAACTTTCTCGCAGGCCGATATCACCACTCTTCCTTTTCCTGATAACAGCTTTGACAAGGTCGTGGCCGGAAACGTGATTCATCTGTTAGACAATCCGCTGACAGCCCTGGGCGAACTGAACCGGGTCTGCAAAGACGGAGGCATATTGATCATTCCGACCTATATGAACAAAGATTCCAAAGGAAAAACGAGCGGATTTGCAGCGACTGTGGGAAAAGCCGGGGCGGATTTCAAACGTCAGTTTACAGTGGACAGCTACAGACAGTTTTTCCTGGACGCAGGGTATTTGGATGTGCAGATCATATTGGCCGACGGACGCATTCCCTGTGCTGTGGCCGTCATGAAGAAGGCGGTTCCTGAGAGTAGAAATGAATGAAGGTGGAAGATTATGACCAGACGAGAACAGATAAAAAATGCTTATAAGCTGACGGGCGGCCATGCCGGCTTCTACGACGGCATGATGACCTATTCCACAATTCCCGGAAAGGCGATCTGCCGGATTGTCTGGAACATGAACGGAGAAAAAAATCTTCGATATCTTGAAAAGGCTTTGTCCGGCATTCCAGAAGACTTTTCGGGAAAGCTGCTTGAGGTCCCGGTCGGGATCGGCGTACTTACCATGCCTGTGTACCGGGATTTGCCGGATGCGGATATTACATGTCTGGATTATTCGGAGAATATGATGGCGTCAGCGCAGAAAAAGGCCAAGACCATCGGAATCAGGAATATCACCTTCCTGCAGGGGGACGTCGGAGCTTTGCCCTTTGAGGATGAAAGCTTCGACATCGTGCTGTCCCTCAACGGCTTTCACGCCTTCCCGGACAAGGAGGCCGCTTACCGTGAGACCTTCAGGGTGCTGAAACCTGGCGGGACCTTCTGCGGATGCTTTTATGTCCGGGGCGGCTGTAAAAGGACGGACTGGTTCATCAGGCATCTGTATCAGCCGAAAGGCTTCTTCACACCGCCTTATGAGACAGAGCAGAGCCTGCGCAGGCGGCTTTCGAAGCTTTACAAGGAAGCAGAAGTCACCATGGTGGAAGGAATGGGGTGCTTTTGCTGCAGGAAATGATACTTTGGAGGTCAACTGACCTATGAGGTGAAATGGCCTTTACGGTCATAGGAGACATAGCAATGCAATTTGATGAAATGGGAAACAGATCCGGGAAAACACTGATGCTGCTTCCGGGAACGGCTTGTGATTATCAGACGAACTTCG